>NZ_BBWS01000001.1:0-215545 GCF_001463925.1 Aureimonas sp. N4
CCTAGCGATGGGCGATCGTGAACAGCTGCGAGACGGTCAAGACCGAACTCGGCCTCGACCACAATGAAACGCGTCCCTGGCACGGCTGGCACCGCCACGTCTCGCTCGTCATGCTGGCCTTCGCCCTAATGAGTGCGATCCGTCACAAGGCCGATGGTGTGATAGCGGTTAAAAAGGAGCTCAAAGCCAAAGCCTTGAACTCCTCGATGATCCGCTGGTCCGTCCAGGAAATCCGCCGCGTCGCCTGTCGCCTGGCGAGGCGACGTATCAACGTCGGCCACGCCGCCGCGAGGGTCGCTCTGGGGAGGAACACCAAGTCGTCGCGCGTGCATCTCATATCAAACATGAAACGCAACTGTAGTTCCAACCGTCCTGCGGGAGCATCGTCCCATCAGACTTCTGCGGCAGGGGCTTAAAAGGGGTGTCGGCCTACGCGCCAGACATCTTGCCGAAGACCCTATTATCCGCGCCTGGAACACCCCCATAAGGAGCCCAGCTTCCCGCTAATGCAAAGCCCACATCGACGGGAATGGAAACACCAGTGACAGCTGACGATGCACTCGAGATTAGAAAGGCCACGACGTTTGCGACCTCGGTCGTTTCCACCATTCGGCCCATCGCCGTGTTGGCAGTCATGCGCGTCTCATCGCGCATTCCGCTGTCGATCTGCGCTTGCAGCGCGGGGGTGCGGGTGTACCCGGGCTCCACGGAATTGACACGCAATCCGCCTCTGCCCCATTCGACCGCTAGGCCCGCAACAAGGTTTGATATCGCGGCTTTACCGGGACCGTAGGAATACAGAGGTGTGGAACATCTTGCAGTAATCGAGCTGATCGCTACAAGGCTACCAGAGGCGCGCTTCAGCATATGACGCCCCATCTCTCTCAAGCACAGGAATGTGCCCCGTGTATTGATGGCATGGACGCGATCATAGATGTCCAGGGGTAACGTTGCGGCAGGAAAGGGCGGCTGAACAATACCGGCCGAGGTAACACCACCTGCAATCGGTCCGAACTCACGTTCCACCGCTTCGATGGCAGCGATAACGCTTTTCTCGTCGGTCACATCGACTTCGAAGGCACGGCCGCCCAATTTCTTCGCGACGGCTTCCGACAGATCAAGATTGCGATCCAGGATCGCTACCTTCGCTCCGGACTGCGCAAGAACGGATGCACACGCCTCGCCAATGCCGCTCGCGCCACCCGTTACGACTACTACATCGTCAGAAATATTCATTCTCCTCCCCTATTTCTTTTTCGATTGGATCAGCTTCGTTTGCTGGACGCACCCGATCTTGCAGAAACGACTTGCGCTCGCTTGGATGAAACGACAACAGCTGTTTGACAGCACAAGCTCCGAGGCTAATTTTGGGGCTGACAGTATTCGGCGAGCATATGATCAATCGATCGGGCGACCGCTTCACATTCCAACCTCTAGCTTGCTTGGTTCACCATATTGAACTATGATCGACCAAATGAACTATACTGAGGAGAAAATGACGATGTCAAGAGAGGCTCCCACAAGCCAGATCGAGGGTCGCACGGAGGAAAATGTTCCCGCACTGCGCCGAGCGTTCCAGATTCTTGACCTCGTAGCCGGCTCCGACGGATCACTGAACGCTGCGGAGATAACCCGAGGTCTTTCCTTACCCAAAAGTACCGTGCATGGACTTTTGAAAGTCATGGTTGAACTCAACGTCCTCGTGAAAAGTTCAAATGGCTCATTTAAGCTTGGCCCTCACCTGATGCGCTGGGCACACGGTTTTCTGGCAGAGGTCGATGTTGTATCGGCATTTCAAGAATTCTTTGCCGTGGATACAGCCCTTTCGCAGTATACGATTACGCTGGCGGTTCTGGATGGCGATCACGTCGTCTACATCGGATGTCGAAACTCCAATCAGCCCTTGGGTTTGACATTCAGGATCGGCATGCGTCTGCCTGCTCCCTTTACGGCAACGGGCAAGATGCTTCTCTCACAGCTGCCCGACGCAGACCTGGTTGAGATGCTGGATGGTCGTTTTCCAGCCCCCATGACGACGCAAAGCGTTTCCTCGCTTGATGAACTCAGGAAAGAATTGCAGATCATACGCCAACGCGGCTATTCTATTGATGATGGCGAGGTGCGTGCCGGAATCATCTGTATCGGCTCTGTTATCCGCGATCATTCTGGCAAGGTGATTGCAGGCATAGCGACCAGTCTGCTTCGCAGCGATTCGACACAGGACATCATTGAAGAACTCGGCGCCCGAATGATCTCGATCGCCGGCAGATTGTCACAACGCATGGGTGTTGCTGCAGGTCCAGATAGGCCAGTGGCGTAAAACGCTCCCTCTCGGGCTCTTCTCTATTCGGTGTGTCGAGGTCGAGCGCCCCTGAGCTGACGCCTCGCCTTGGCTGATGTGTGATCCCTTGGCTGTCGCGCTTCTCTTCGGATCGAACCGGGTGGGCTCTCCCCTGATGGGATCGGAATGAGCGAGGCAGTTCCATCTGTTGCGCTTCCCTGTTCAGCGTTGGGGATGATCGGCCTGTTCCTGAAGGCGCTTGTTCTCGCCAAGCGCAGCTCCTGCCGTTGCCCGTGTCCATTGGAATTTGCTCCCATCCCCAGAAGCGGTGAACGGTGACGGCCAAGCGCCGCGATAGTGCGACGATGGCTGGTTTCGTCCCGTGCCGCTTGGGGCAGGTTCGCTGCCCAGGCCCTCAGCCCTGACCATCCGCAGCCATGGGTCAGCAGCATCGGGGCCGCCTCGGACAACAGGCCGCGCATCATCGCGTGGCCGTAGTGCGAGATGCGCTCGATCCGCTTCATTTCCCCAGATGGGTTGAGCCGAGGCACCAGAGCGGACCCGACGGCCTTCCAGTTCGAGAACCGGTCGGGATCGTCGATTATGACGACAAAGGCCGGCGACAGCATCGGCCCGATGCCCCGGAGCGCTCACCAACCGGCGGCACCAAGACGAGACGCCTGCTCAGGAGCGCTAGAACCGCAGCACGCCGAATAAAGGGGAGACACCGAACACGGCATCGAGCGCTGGCGCTTCAAAAATCCACTCCGACCCAGCGCTCCCCAATTCCCCCGCCCCGGCCCGTACCCGCTGCAGGCGCTTCTCGGCGGCAGCATCCTTACCCAAGATTGGCCTCATCCGTCGCTATGCGCGAAACCACGGAAAGCCCGACCGACCAGCTTGACAATCAAGCGGCCCGCCGTATCATTCAACCTAATGATCTAAGTTCAATATATGGAACAATAACGAGAGGCGTCTTTGCTGAAGGACATTGCTCATCGGTCATATCCGCGTGCGCAATGCGGGGCGCAGCTGTCACCAATATAAAATTCAGTATCATGTAATATTAAGTGGCGTTTTTCTCCGATGCGCAGGCCGGAAAACTCCCGCTTATTCGTTAAAATTTCGGCGTCTCAGTAGTCGAGTAGCAACTCAAGACACGAGAATCTTAGAAAGGCTGCACGTGCGCACTTCGGAAACAATCGCATCGCTCATGAGCAAGGGGGGGCGACCAGCGGGGAGTCGCCGTGAGATCAAGATCGTTGATACGACGCTGCGCGACGCTCACCAGAGCCTTTGGGCTACGCGGATGCGAACCGATCACATTCTGTCCATGACAGAAGATTTCGACGCAGCGAACTTCCATCAGGTGGACCTGATGGCACCGATTCAGTTCGATGTCGCGGTTCGTTATCTCAAGGAGGATCCTTGGGAGCGGGTTCGCCTGGCTCATCGGCATGCGCCAAATGCCAGATTCCGGGCGCTCATCCGGTCGAAGAATATCGCCTCGTTCGACTTTCTGGCCGATGATGTCATTGAAGCGTGGGTGGACCGACTCTACGCTAATGGATTCCGAGTCATCGGATCGTTCGATGGGCTGAACGATATCGACAATATTGCGCCGGGTCTAATTCAAGCGAAAAAGTTGGGCGCATCAACCTTCGGTGCACTCGCTTTTTGCGAAAGTCCGGTCCACACCGATGCCCTTTATATTGAAAAGGCAAGGGAGTACCTGGAAAAGACGGATGTCGATGCGATCATGCTGAAGGATGCCGGGGGTCTTCTGACGCCTGAGCGTATTCGGACCTTGGTTCCCGCCATCAAGGACGTCATCGGTGACCGACCGCTTGAGATCCACAGCCATTGCCTGACGGGACTTGCTCCTCTTGTCTATCTCGAGGCGGTCGAACTCGGCGCTGATGTGCTTCACACGTCGATTGCGCCTCTCGCCAATGGTAACGGGCAGCCTGCAACTCAAGCCATTGTGCGCGATCTGCGTGCGCTCGGTTATGTGGTCCATGTGGATGACGCACGGATCGATGCTATCGGTAAAAGACTGACCGAGATTGCCGAGACCGAGGAGAAGCCCCTCGGAAGGCCGGTGGCCTATGACGGCCTCCACTACATGCATCAACTACCCGGCGGGATGCTATCGAATTTTCATTCGCAACTCGCGACAGCCGGGCTCTCGCATCGTTTCGACGAACTTCTTCACGAAGTCGGGCGTGTACGAGAGGAACTCGCCTATCCAATCATGATCACGCCATTCGCCCAGTTTGTGGGGACGCAAGCTGTGATGAATGTCATTTCAGGCGAGCGCTACGGCATTGTTCCAAACGAGATCAAGAAATACGTGCTTGGTTACTATGGCAAGCTGCTTGCGCCTATCGCGCCTGATCTTCGTGCTCGCATCATCGCCAACGGCGCCTCGGATATCCCGCTGGAGCCGTCGCTTATAGAGCCGATGTTGCCAAGTCTCAGAAAGCAATATCCGGACGAGGATATAGATCATCTTTTGCTGCGCGCAATGTTCCCGGGGTCGCAGGTCGATGAGATGAAGAAGACTGTAGCCTCGTACGTTTCCGGAGGCGAGCGGCAATATCCTCTGCTTGAACTCGTCCAATCGCTCTACGGGAAAATGAGCGTGGGAACGACCGCCGTTCGGTCCGCAGAGCTTTCAATCAGCCTGAAGAAGGGGTTAGAAAATGCCGGATAAGTCGCCTGATCTGAAAGAACTCAAGGCTATCGTCGACTGGATCAGCGTAACGGAAAATATTTCGCAGTTCTCACTGAAGTTCGCCGATGTCGAGATCTTTCTGTCTCGCGAGCAGCGAGTAGACTCACCACCCATCCATCAGGTAGCCGCTATCCCCCCTTCGGCGCCTGCGCCGGTCGCGCAGCCTGCCCCTGACACGAATCCGATGCCCCAAGCTGCCAAGCAAGCGGTCAAAGACGCGCTCGCCGACGACGAGGTCATCGTCAAAGCGCCTATGGTTGGAGTTTTCTACGCCAAGCCAAAACCCGGGGCGGAAGACTTCGTGGCAGTCGGCGACAAGGTCCGCGCGGATACGGTGGTGTGCATCGTCGAAGTCATGAAGCTGATGACCAATATCGAGGCGGGTGTTTCAGGAACTGTGACGCGCATTTTGGTCGAAAACGAGCAGGCGGTTGAGTTCGGGCAGTCGCTCATTGTCATCAAGCGTGATGCGTGACGGGTTCCAGGCGCAGAGGAAAGACGGAATGCCGCAGCTTTTGAAATCCGTGCTGATCGCCAACCGGGGCGAGATCGCGCTGCGCATCATCCGAGCCTGCAAGGAGCTTGGGATTCGAAGCGTGTTGGCCCATTCGGAGGCGGATGCGAACTCCTTGCCGGTGCGACTTGCCGATCAGGCCGTCTGCGTCGGCACTGCACATCCGAAGTCGAGCTATCGCAATCCGCAGGCCATTCTGGGTGCGGCGCTCGCCTTCAAAATCGATGCCATTCATCCCGGTTACGGCTTTCTCTCCGAGAACGCCGATTTCGTCGAGATGTGCGAGAAGGAGGGCGTAGGCTTTGTAGGCCCGGCCAGTCACGTCATCCGCAGCATGGGCGACAAGATTGAAGCCAAAAAGATCGCTCACCGCGCGAAGGTTCCAACGGTGCCCGGTTCCATCGGTGCTATCTCCGACTATCAGGAGGCCTTGGCGGTCGCGAGCGACGTCGGTTATCCATTGCTGATCAAGGCGGCCGCCGGCGGGGGCGGTCGCGGTATGCGCGTCGTGCGTTCGCCCGATACGCTCAAGAAAGACCTGTCGGAGATCATGTCAGAGGCGGAAGTCGCCTTCAACGATCCTTCCGTCTATATCGAGCGTTACTTGGTCGACATTCGCCATATCGAGATCCAAGTGATCTCGGATGGCGAGCAGACGTTGCATTTAGGCGAGCGTGACTGCACGGCGCAGAGACGGAACCAAAAGCTGATTGAAGAGTCGCCTTCCTTCGCCCTCAATCCCGAGTTGCGAGAAGGGTTGGCCGCGGCTGCCGTTGCTCTCTGCCGCGAGGTTGGCTATCGCAATGCAGGAACTGTCGAATTCGTCTTCGATAATATAGAGCGTCAATACTACTTTATCGAGATGAACACCCGTATCCAGGTGGAGCATCCCGTCACCGAGATGGTCACGGGTGTCGATCTCATAAAACTTCAGCTGCAAATCGCCAGCGGCATTCCGCTTGCACTGCGTCAGGAGGACATCCGTCTCAGAGGTCACGCCATCGAGTGTCGGATCAATGCGGAGGATCCCGACCATGCGTTTGCACCCAGCCCCGGGACAATTCATAATTTTCGTGCGCCCGGTGGTTTCGGCGTCAGGCTGGATACTCACATCGAGACCAACTATGTGATCCCGCCGTTCTACGACAGTATGGTCGGCAAACTCATTTGCTGGGGAAACAACAGAGACGAGGCCATCGCCCGGATGCTGCTCGCACTCGATGAACTTGTTATCGATGGCGTCACGACGACAGCGCAGTTCCACAAGCGCGTCCTTGATCATCCTCGTTTCAGAGACGGCCAGTTCAACACGGCGTTCGTTGCCTCGCTTCTCGAGGGCTCCCCGGCGTGACGAAACTCACAAGAAGTGAGTAGGTCTCTCTGTTGGAACTGGGGCTTAACCCTCGAGCGGACCGAGTGAATCAACGGCCCGCTGAGGTTTCAGCCCCAGTCCTTTTGCCGCCGCGTCTCTGCATGAACCTGTTGCAAGTATGGGTTTGCGGAGAGGGATCGGATGCGCTCCGGCACGCTGGCAAGGGATTTGCCGACATGGCAGGATGAGTCCATGGCGGCGCCGAGATCGGCGGATAGCCGAGCGAGAGGAAGCACCTTTTGCGAGATGGGATACGTGGCCCGATCCATGCGCCAGCCGCATGTCGGACGTGCGGGCACTCGATAGCGAGGGACTGCAAAGCTCCTCTTCGAGCTTTGCGCTACTGCCCGATCAGCGGAAGGCGTAGGTTCTGCGCATCGGAAGAACACGCACATGCCGGCCACCACCGATGAGAGGCCGGACACGAAAGGCAAGACATCATGTCCCTCGCTCGCTCCTTCAGCACCTGGCGCCAGTATCGCAACACGGCCGCCGAGCTGAACCGTCTCTCGCAGCGCGAACTCGCCGACCTCGGCATCGCCCGCTCCGACATCCCGGCCATCGCCCGTCAGGCGGTCCGCTCTTAAGTTTCCCCCTTTTTGCTTCAACTGGTCCTCCCCATCTGAAGCGGACTGGCCGAACGGTTCCTCCCACCTTCGGCTTCTCTCAACGCCCTTGCCGGTCCTCCCCCGGCAGGGGCGTTTTCGCTTCTCTGCCATATGAGATCGAACTTTCTCCGGACAGGCACCATCGGTTTCATGCCGTCGAAGCCCTGATCGCACGATCCCGTTCCGGCAACCCGGGTTCCCCGCCAAGACACAGCATGTCAGCGCCATTCAGGGTTCAGAAAGAGGCATGGCCTAGGATCCCTCAAACGGGGATTTCGGATCATGGCATTCAGCTTGACGGAACTGACGGCGATCCGAAGCCGCCGGGAGATGCGAGCCAAGGTCGCGTTTGCGACGTTAGTGATCGTCGCGGCGACAGACGGCGCGGATGCCTTGATCAATCTTTATACGCAGCCCGATCGGATCTGGCCGTCGTTCGTCCAGACAACTCTGCTCGCGTCAGCAATGTCGCTCTTGTTCTTGAGCCTCCTGGCACGCGCGAACCTTCGTTTGTTCGAACTCAAGGACCGTCTCGAAACGCTGGCTGTCACGGACATCCAGACAGGGCTGCTGAACCGTCGGGGCTTTTTCGCTCTTTTGGATCAAGCTCAAGCGTCGGGTGCCGACATGACGCTCGGCATCGTGGATATCGATCATTTCAAACGGATCAACGATACCTACGGTCACCTCGTTGGCGATTTCGTGATCGCAGAGGTCGGTCGCTCCCTGAGCGAAGCACTCAAGGCCCCGCATTTCGTGGGACGCGTCGGCGGTGAGGAGTTTGCTATCGCGCTCAATGGTGTGACGCCGATTGAGGCGCTTCACATATCGGATCGCTTGCGTGGACGGGTTTCACGGGTCGGCGGACCTCAATTGCCAACCAATCTTTCGGTGACCGCGAGCATCGGCCTTGCAAGGATCGGCGAAGGGGAAGTCATGGCCTCCTACGCTCGGGCGGATCGGGCGCTGTATGAAGCCAAACATGGTGGCCGCAACGTTTCAGTGAGCGCCGATTTGGGAAAGCGACCCAAGGTCGTCCTGTTGCCGCTTCAGAGCCAATCGTGACCGTCGAGGTCGGGCGATGAGGCGATAGCGTGCCGATCCTGGAAGGCTGATTTGCATGACTCTGCCCCTTTCAGCGCGGCCGCATCCACCCCGGTGCCTTCCACTGCGCCAAACTCTCACGCTCCCAATCGCCTAGAAGCGTGTAACGGACGTAGGCGGCCCGAGTCCGGCAACCTGAGCACCGCCAGTTCAACGCCTCGATGTCGGCGCCCGGCGCGATGAACCCTTGGAAATCGATGCAGCGATAGATGGTCCGCGCGTTGCACGGATCGCAGCGTATGACGAGGCCCAAGCCCTTGCGCAGCCCTTCCTCGAAACTCCGTATCGCCTGCAACATACGCGGCCCCTGTTCCTAAGCTTATGAACAACATAGGAACATGGTCTTTCCAGCAAGGCCGTTAGGCGTCATGGTCAGCGTATGGATTCATGAGGCGGGGCCATGTCGAGAATTGCGGAACGGCTCACGGTCCTTTCGTTGAAGCACGATCTGGACAAGGCGATCGATGAGGCTATCCGCACTTGTGGCGGTGACGCTCGCGTTGCGGTCGGCACGTTGATGCTGACGCGACCCCAGTCTTTCATTCAGCGGCAACCAAAGACCGACTGGTGTTGTCGCGCATGAGCGCAATTGAAGCAACGGGCGGGGTTAAACCCGCCCGTTGCTGTTCAAGTCAGGCAGCGAATGCGGCCGGGGTAGCGCAGCCGAGCGAGGAGTGCGGCCGCGCCAAATCTGAAGCGTTACGCAGCCGGTCCAAGGCGCGTTGCCGTGAGAGATGCCCTCAAAGATCGCCGCCAGCGCCAGAAGCCTGAAAGATGCGGAATGGGCCTCGCTATGGCGAGGCTCCGTTTGCCATCAGGCTTCACATCGGAACGGACTCGGGACGCCGATACGCGTCCCATGTGAGGGCCAAAAATTTCTACTTGTTGGGCACCGGCTGATTGGGAGCCTGCTGAGCAGCCTGCGCCTTTTGCTGCTGCGCCTGCTGGCGCGCATCGACCTTGGCCCGATGATGGCCGACGGCACAGCCCAGTGCCGCACCGGCCACCGAATGTCCCTTGCCGACGAAATGACCGCCAACGGCACCCACCGCCGCGCCCTTGAGGCAACCTGCGGCGTAAGACGGGCCAGCCGCGAGTGTGAGGGCGGTGAACAGAGCGATCGTCGCAGTCTTGCGCATGGGAACCTCCAAATGAAGCAGGTGTGGTTTCGTCGCACTGGAAACTCGGATGGGTTCTCCGCAGTTCCCGAAAAGTTGATGACGCTCTCCTTATGTTGATTTGTGGGCCGCATCGGTCGGCCGCTCTTGCACTCCGCTCCCCCTCATCCGACTCGGAAACACTTGCACCCCGGATCGCGAGCAGCCGGCCATCGCGAGAGGGCCTATCCATATTGACGGACATTCCGTACTCGGCTATCGAAATGAGTAATCGATAACCCAAGTTATGATATGACCCGATCCCGTGTTTCCATGCAGGACATAGCGACCCGCCTCGGCGTGTCGGTGAAGACGGTGTCGGGGGCGCTGCACAACCCGTCGATTCGCATGTCGGATGAAACGCGCCACCGCATCCGGGCTTTGGCCAACGAACTCGGCTATGTCCCGAACCTCGTGGCGCGCGGAATGCGGCAGGGAACTTTGCCGATCGTCGGCATGGTGGCGGAAGGCGTCATCACCCAGCCCTTCGCGACCGAGATCGTGCGCAGCTTCGACAATGTGCTGCGCCTCGGCGGCCTGCGCCTCATCGTGTCGAACCTGCGCGGACGGGACGATGTCGAGGCGGAGGTGGCCGAACTCAAGCGGCTCATGCCTCAGCGCATCGTCTATGCCAGCATGTACCATCGCACGGTGACGCTGCCTCCTTCGCTCACCGACACGATCGCGCTGATGGTGAACTGCCGCGAGGCGAGCGACGCCGTGCCGGCTCTCGTGCCGGCCGAGCGCGCGGCGGGGCGCATGGTGACGGCGCATCTCCTGTCGCGCGGGCGGCGTCGGATCGCCTTTCTGAACCTGCCGGGCCTCGTCGCCGCCAGCTTGCGCGAGAGCGGCTTTCGCGACGCGCATGGCGAGGCGGGTCTCCAGCCCAACGAGACATGGCTGCGCCCGGCCACCGCCGAGCTCTATTCCGACCGCGCCCCGAGCCTTGTTGGCAGCCACATCGCGGACTGGTTCGCGGGTGCGGGCGAGCGGCCCGACGCGATCCTGTGCGGCAACGACCGCGTGGCGCTCGAAACCTATAATGCGCTGCGCCGCGCCGGGCTGGATGTGCCCGGCGATGTCGCCGTCGCGAGCTTCGACAATCAGATGGAGATCGCGGCTCGGCTCGACCCGCCGCTGACCACCATGGCGCTGCCCCACCGGGAGATGGGACGGCTTGCCGGAGAGATGCTGTCCGGGCAGCGCGCGCTGCCCGCGACCGTGGAGGAAGTGCCCTTTCGCCTTGTGGAACGCGCCTCGGTCTGAGGCCCAAGCGAAAGCCTGATGGGAGAAAACCGATGCGCATTCATCAAAAGGCTCTTGCCGTCCTGGCGGGTGCCGCTTCGCTCGCGGCGCTGGCGTCAGGCGCGGCTGAGGCTGCCGACCTGAAGATCATGTTCCAGGGCGACCCGTTCGAGATCGCGGCGATCCAAGGCGCGGCCTCCCGCTTCGAGGCGGCCCATCCCGGCACCAAGATCGAGCTGATCAACACGCCGCACGACGCCTAGAACGAGAAGTTCGGCGCCATGGCCTCGACCGGCAATCTGCCGGATATCATCCAGCTCGACGCGCCCTTCCTCGCCAATTACGTCTGGTCCGGTTATCTCCAGCCCGTGACCGGCCTCGTGGAGCAGGCCCTGATCGACGACATGACGCCCTCCAACGTCTCGCAGGGCACCTACCCGCCGGACAAGGGCCTCTACGCCATCGGCCTCACCGACTCGACCGTGGTTCTCTACGGCAGCCGCAAGCAGCTGGAAGCGGCCAAGATTCGCATTCCGACTTCGGTCGCCGACGCCTGGACGCGCGAGGAGTTCGAGGGCGCGCTGAAGACGCTTTCCGCCTCTTCGAAATGGCCGATCGATCTCTTCCGCGGCTATGGCACCAAGACGGAGTGGATCACCTACGCCTATGAGCCGATCCTGGAATCCATGGGCTGCGACCTCATCGACCGCACGACCTGGAAGTCGGAAGGCACGCTCGACAGCCAAGCCTGTATCGATGCCGCGACCATGATGCAGAGCTGGGTCAAGGCCGGCTGGGTCGTGCCGCAATCGGCGGGCACCAACCAGTTCTATGCCGAAGGCCGCCCCGCTGCGCTCGCCTGGGGCGGGCACTGGGTCTATGCCGAGGCCAAGGCCACGATGGGCGACGATCTCGTGGCGATGCCGCTGCCCAAGTTCGGGCAGAAGAGCGCCAGCCCGAACGGCACCTGGATCTTCGGCATCAACAAGGCATCGGCCGAGCCCAAGCTCGCGGGCGAGTTCGTCAGCTTCATGCTGAAGGACGCCGACTACCGCAAAGCCTACGAAGAGCACACGGGCTTTCCGGGCCTGAAATCCTTCGCCGCCGCCTCGCCGGTCTATGCCGCCGGTGGCCCGATGGCGGTCGCCTTCGCGCAGGCCAGCGAAAGCGCCGTTCCGCGCCCGCCGCACCCGGCCTATCCGACCATCACGCTCGCCTTCCAGCAGGCCATGACGGACATTTTCGACGGGGCCGACCCGAAGGACGAGCTGACCAAGGCGGCCAAGAAGATCGACGCCGATATCGAGGACAATGACGGCTACGCCCCGTTCGGCGGCAACTGACGGCATCAGGACCTCACCCCCGCGCATTGGATGCGCCGGGGTGAGGTCGCGATCACCGATCGCACCGGACGATCCCAAGGCCGAACGCACCCCGTTCCGCCTGACAATGCTTCGAAAATCCAAACGGCTGGCGCGTGCCCGGTGAACCCTCGTTTCACCGGAGGCTCGCCAGTGGGCAGACGATCCCGCCGCCTGGTTCGCCGGCGGGGCGATCCACGGGGAGGAACCATGGCCAACCAGATCACAGCGGCCGGCGCTGCGCCCGGTGGGGCGCGGCCCGTCCCCAGACGCCGCAGCCGGCGGGCGAAACGGCGTCTTCAGGAAATCGGCATGTTGGCGCCCGCCTGCCTGCTCGTGGCCGGCTTCCTGCTTCTGCCATTTCTGTCGTCCTTCGAACTCGCGCTCACCAACCAGCGCCTGATCCCGCGCCCGGTGCCGACGCGCTTCGTCGGCATCGAGAACTTCACGCGCGTTCTGACCGACCCCGATTTCTGGCAGGCGCTCTGGAACGTCGCGCGCTTCACGCTGATGGTGCTGCCGATCCAGTGCGGTCTGGCGCTCGGCCTCGCGCTCCTGATCAACCAGCGCCTGCCCATGCGCAACTTCTTCCGGGGCGTCCTGTTTCTGCCCGCCATCACCTCCATGGCGGTGGTCTGCGTCATCTGGGCGACCTTGTTCCAGTACCCGTCCGGGCCGCTGAATCAGATCCTCTCCTTCGTCACCTTCGGCGCGGTGGAGCCGATCGACTGGCTGGGCGATCCACGCTGGGCCATGGTCTCGATCGTGCTCCTGTCGGCCTGGCAGGCTTACGGCTTCCAGATGGTGGTGTTTCTGGCGGGCCTCCAGAACATCCCGGAATCGCTCTACGAGGCCGCCCGGCTCGACGGCGCCAATAGCTGGCAGCGCTTCTGGAACGTCACCTGGCCGGGCCTGCGCCAGACCAATATCTTCGTGCTGATCATCACCACGATCCAGGCCTTCAAGCTCTTCGTGCAGGTCAACATCCTGACGCAGGGCGGGCCGCGCGGCTCCACCAACACGGTGGTCCAGTACATGTATTCCGCCGGCTTCGTGGATCAGCGCCTCGGCCTCGCCTCGGCCGTCTCGATCATCCTGTTCCTGATCGTCCTCGTCATCTCGCTCGTTCAACGCGCCATCGTGAAGGACCGGACATGAGCCTCGCGCAGCCCAGCCCCACCCGCCCGGCCACCGCCCCCCGCCGCAGGCCCAAGCGCGCGACGCTCTTCGGCAAGCCGATGGTCGATCTCGTCAAGCTCGCCTCGGTGGTCGTGATCGCGCTGGTCGTGGTCTCGCCGCTGATCCTTCTGGCCGTCGCCAGCCTGAAGCCCGACCGTTTTCAGATTCTGGCCGACATGGGCAGCTTCCGCGCCTTCTGGGTCGCGGACCCGACACTCCAGAACTACCGCGAGGTCGCGACCTTCGACGGGCCGCTGCCCATGGCGCGCTATCTCCTGAACTCGGTGGTGATCCTTGGCCTCACCGTCCTCGGCGGCATCCTCGTCAACTCCATGGCCGCCTTCGTGCTCGCCTGGGGCCGCTTGCCCGGCCGCGCGCTGATCCTCACCCTGATGATCGGCCTTTACATCGTGCCGCAGGAATCCATCGTCCTGCCGCTTCTGAACATCGTCATCAAGATGGGCTTGGCCGACACGTTCACGGCGCAGATTCTGCCCTGGCTCGCGAGCCCGCTCTATATCTTCCTGCTCTACCAGTTCTTCATCCAGATCCCGCGCGAGCTTTACGACGCGGCGGTGATCGACGGCGCCTCACCCTTCCGCATCTACTGGTCGGTCTTCCTGCCGATGAGCGCGCCCGCGCTCGCCACCGTCGCGATCCTGCTCGGAATCGAGACCTGGAACCAGTATCTCTGGCCGCTGATGATCACGCAGTCCAACTGGTCGCGCCCAATCTCGGTCGGCATCGCCAGCTATTTCGGCAGCGATTCCATCTACTGGAATCATGCGATGGCCTCCTCCGTGCTGATGATGGCCCCCGTGCTTCTCTTCTACGTCCTGTTCCAGCGCTGGTTCGTGAGTTCGCTGATCAGCTCGGCCGTGAAGGGCTGAGCGTCATGACCCTTCACACCGCCTCCCTCTTCCAAACCGCTCCAGCCGGCGAGTCCGTCATGATGCATTTTACCGCCCCTGTCCGTGGCGGAGACGTTCTGGACCTCTGGCTCCGGCCCGCGAAGGGCTCCCAGCGCTCCCGGCTTCTCGTCGAGCTCGGGGATATCCGGCGCGAGATCGAAGGCGGAGCGAGCGACGACTTCCAGCGCCAGACCTGCCGGCTGGAACAGAGCGGCGAGGCGCGCCTGTCCTATGACCCGGCGACCACCGAGCTCTCGCTCGCCTATGTCTACACGCCGGCCAGCGTCATGGAGGAGGGCATCCGCCTTCTCTTCACGACCGAGCGCAACCACAACGAGGGCCGACGCTTCCCGCTTCATCTCCAGCCGCCCTTCGGCTGGATGAACGATCCGAACGGCCTGTTCGAGCGCGATGGCGTCACCCATGCCTTCTTCCAGCATTATCCGCACGGAAAGCGCTGGAACACGATGCATTGGGGCCATGCGGTTTCCCGCAATCTGGTGGACTGGGTGCATCTGCCCATCTTTCTCGACCCGCCCGCCCATATGCTGGCCGACGACAGGAAGGTCGGCGGCGCCTTCTCGGGCTCCATCCAGCCGCAGGCGGACGGGAGCGTGTCCGTCTTCTTCACCGATCGCGACGACGACCGCGCGCCGCGCATGGAATGGCAGATGGGCGCGTCCTCGCGCGATCTTCTGACCGCCAGCCCGGCCGAACCCCTTCTCACGGACGCGCCACCGATCGAAGCCTTCGGCCGTGACCTGCGCGATCCCTATGTCTTCCGGGGGCCGGACGGGCTTTGGAAGATGCTGCTCGGCGGCGCGGACGCCAAGGGCGGCCTCGTGCTGCTCTATGAGAGCGAACACGCGGAAGGTATGGCCGACTGGCGCTTCGTGGGCGCGATCCATGCCGAGCCCTCCTCGCCCAGCCTGCCGGTCGAGTGCCCCTGCATGGTGCCGCTGACGGGCGAAGGCGAAGGGCTCTTCGTTCTGATCTTCGGCCTGATCGGCTATCGCGACGGGCCGACGCGCCGGCGCAATCTCTCCTTCGCGCTCACCGGCCGCTTCGACGGTCGCAGCTTCGAGCCGATCGCGCGTCAGGAACTCGATTTCATCGCCGACGCCTATGCGTTCCAAGGCTTCGTTCATGGCGAGCACGGGCCGATGGGCCTCGCCTGGGCCGCGAACTGGACCGACTTCTTCAAGGACCGCGACTTCCCGAGCGCCATGGCCTTTCCGCGCCGGCTCGTCTGGCAGGGCGGCGCGCTTCTCACCCCCCCGGTCGAAACGGTGGCCGAGCTGCGAGGCCCACTGCTTACCGAAAGCCCCGCCGCCCTTGCCGAGGGCGTCGCGCTGCCGGCGGGCCTTGGCGAAATCCTGATCGAACTCGCCGAGCCCGGCGCGCCCTTCCAACTGGAGCTGGACCATCCGACCCATCGCCTCGCCCTCATCGGCGACGGCGCGAGCCTGGAACTCCTGTTCGAGCCGCCGGGCGCGCGTGTCGTGCCGCGCTATGCGACGCCGGTCTCGAACCTGTCGCGGCTGCGCGTCTTCGTGGATGTCGGGCTGGTCGAAATCTATGCCGATGACGGGCGCAGGTGCGGCACCAAGCGCATCGACAGCGACGAGCCGGTAAGGGCCGTGCGCCTCGCTTCGGGGACCGCTGCCAGCGCGCGCGTGTTCGCGCTGCGACCGGCGCGGGCGCTGCCGCACCTGGAGACGCAGATGAGCGCAGAGCGCGCCGGGGAGGAATAATCATGGCCGACGTCGCACTGCGCAATGTGCGCAAATCCTATAGTGGCGTGGAAACGGTCCACGGCATCGACCTCGACATCCAGCACGGCGAGTTCTGCGTCTTCGTCGGCCCGTCCGGCTGCGGAAAATCGACGCTTCTGCGCATGATCGCGGGACTGGAGTCGATCACCAAGGGCGAGTTGTCGATCGACGGCGAAGTGGTCAACGATGTGGATGCCGCCGACCGAGGCGTCGCCATGGTGTTCCAGAACTATGCGCTCTACCCGCATATGAGCGTGCGCGAGAATATGAGCTTCAGCCTGCGCATGGCGGGCCGCAACAAGGCGGAGATCGCCGCGCGCGTGAACGAGGCCGCCCGCATCCTCCAGCTCGACGCGCTGATGGACCGCAAGCCCTCGCAGCTTTCGGGCGGCCAGCGCCAGCGCGTGGCCATCGGCCGGGCCATCGTGCGCGATCCCAAGGTCTTCCTGTTCGACGAGCCGCTGTCCAATCTCGACGCCGAGCTTCGCGTGCAGATGCGCGTCGAGATCGCCAAGCTGCATCAGGCGCTCGGCAACACGATGATCTATGTCACGCACGACCAGACCGAGGCGATGACGCTCGCCGACAAGATCGTGGTCCTGCGCGCGGGGCAGATCGAGCAGGTCGGCACGCCGCTGGAGCTGTACGAGAACCCGTCCAACCTCTTCGTCGCCGGCTTCATCGGAAGCCCGAAGATGAACTTCCTCAAGGGCCGCCTCACCAGGTCCGACCGTCCCCTCCTGGAATGCGGTGGGGCCTTCCTGTCCATGCCGGCCTGGCTCGCGCAAAGTTCGCAGAGCGGCGGCGAGATCGTGCTGGGCATTCGGCCGGAGCATTTCGACCGCGTGCCGGAGGCTGCGGCCCATCTTATGATCGTCGTGGATGTCGTGGAAAATCTCGGCGGCACGAGCTTCGTCTATGGCCGCACCTCCACCGGCGAGGCGGTCGTGGTCGAGAAGCGCGAAGGGCCGGCGCCCCGCGCGGGTGATCGCCTCGAGGTCGGCTTCCAACTGGACGACGCGCGCTTCTTCCATCCCGAAGGCGCGCGTCTGCGCTCGGATCAGCCCAACTGACGGCACCAGCCGGCGCATCTCGCCTGAAAGCCGGATCGGCTTTCAGGCCCGCCTCTCGCGCGAAGGCAAGGCGGCGAAACTTGAGCGGATCGAGCGGATACGCTTTCCCGGCGGATCATGCAGTCAGAGCGGTCGGCCAGAGCCCGTCCCGCCGCAGCGCTTTCGCTCCGGTTTCCAGGCCGTAGCCCGTTCACCAGAACAGCACGAAGCGCTCCCTGTCCGGCACGGGCGTGCCGGGTCGAGAGCGCTCGTCATCGTGTCGGACGAGAAACGCTCAGCGCTGGGCTTGGGGCGCGGAGCAGCCGGGGGCGTAGGTCAGGACGGGCCAGCGATTGCCGCGCATGGCCTGCTGCCGGATCCAGCCCGAGAAATTCGAAACCGAGGCCTTGCACCAGTTTCCATCAGACGCGGTGGTGCATTGATCGATCACGACGCAGGTTCCGGCGGGAATCGTCGCGACGACAGGCGCATCCGGGCGCGCTTCGGCGCGCGCGTTGAGCTGCACCAGAACGGAGGCGCGCGCCTTCTCGTCGCTGCCGCTCGGCACCGGCGTCTGGCGCGCTTCGGCCGGGGCGCAGCTGGCCGTATAGCCGTAGAAGACGCAGGTATTGGGATTGGACGCGACGGCTGCCGCCGTCGTCGCCGTTCCCGGCGCGAGGCGCTCCAGCACCAGCGTGCCACCTTTGGCCAAGGAGCCGCTCACGCGGATCTGGTTGCCGCCGAGGCGCGCCAGAACGGCCCCGTCCGCGCCGATCAGGCCCAGTTGACTGTCGACGATCTTCCAGTTGGCGAGATCCGCCAGCGCGCCGGCGCAATGGCTGGCTTGCACCTGATGCCCCGCCGCGTTGGAAGCGGCCTCGAGCGTCACCCGGCAGGCCCCGTCCTTGGATAGCGCTGGATCGAGCGTCTGCCATTCGCCCGCAAACGCGCGAACGAAGTCCGACTCGCTCTGGGCCCAGGCCGGACCGGCCAGCATCATGGCCCCTACAAGGATCGTCGCGGCTGATGTCTTGCGCATCGTGGTCCTTTGAAAAGCGCTTTGGGTCCGAGAGGCTGCCCGCCATCAGGGAGCCTTGCCGGCAAATGGTCGAAGAGAGCGCGCGCGAATGGCGCGGCGGGGTCAGGAACCGACGCTGAGCCGGCTGCGCGAGACCTCGCGCTCGCCATCCATCAGCACCAGATCGACCGTCAGATGATCGCCCGCGCCGATCGACAGGCCGACCGAGGCGACCGTGGCATCCTGCCCGGCGGCGAGATCCAGCGCACCGCCCTGCGTGGTGGAGGTCCGGCCCGACGCTCCGCCTTTTTCGATCGTCATGCGCGCATCGACATGCCCGGCGGTGACGCCCAGCGCATGGCCGGTGAGACGCACCATGCCCGCGCCGCCCTCGACCGCGATCGAGGCAATCGCGACAGGCGCATCCTGCGCGTGAAGAGGGCTAGCCATCAGAAGACAGCCGATCAGACAGGACGCAGCCGACAAACGCATGGACGCCCCTCACATCTTGCTCTGCGTGATGGTGACGCTGGCGCCGTTCGACTGCACGGTGACGGGCGTCGAGGTGCCGTTGCTGACCCCATTGGCGATCAACGCCGCGCTCGTGTTCGCGCCGGTGACGGAAAGACTGTTGTTCAACCCATTGCCGATCTGGTTGATCTGTCCGCTGGCATTGCTGCCGGTGACGGAGAGATCGGCGAAATTCCCGTTGCCCTTCTGCAGGATCGCCGCTTGGCTCGCGCCCGCGCCCAGAATGGCCTTGGCTTCGTTGTTGCCGCCGAGCTGGCCGACCAGCGCCTGACCATTGCCTGATACGTTGACCGTCGCCCGGTTGCCGGTCCCGTTCAAGGGAGATTGCTGGAGCAGCCCGACGAAACCATTCGAGCCGGAAAGGGTCACAGTGGCGCTGTTGTTCGAGCCGTCCTGCACAGCCGGCAGCTCGGCCTTTGAGGTTGCGCGCAGCACATCCATCTGCCGGGAGCCGGACGTGATCAGGGTCCCGTTCGACGTTCCCAGCGCCCCTGCATCGAGCTGCCCCGTCAAGGACAGGCTGTCCAAAGTATTGCTGATCGAAAGGCCGCCGACCTTACTATCCGATGCTTGCGACTGATCCACCGTCAGCGTATTGCCGCCGCCCTCCTGCAGGATCGACAGGATGTTCGAGTCGGCCATCGCCTGCGCTGCGGGGAGGATCGCCGCGAGAGAAGCGATCGCCAGCGTCCTGCAGATCAGAGAAGGCATACTTATCTCCCTTAGCGACATGTCGCGACGACGTGGTTCTTACCAAGATCTTTGCGTGATCGCGATCATATTCCCATTCCCGGTCTGAGAAAAGGACGCCAGATTGTTTTGTCCTGTTTGACTGATTGCCGCCCAGTTGGCATCACCCGAAATGGACGTTTTCATCACGTTGCTGGAGCCACGCTGGACGGCCGCCAGCAAATTGTCTGATCCGGTGATGGAAACATCCATCACGTTGGAGTTTCCGCTTTGGGTCAGCGTTCCCCATGGCAGATCGGCGATCAGCGTTGCTTGGCCGCGCCCCGTGCCGTTGCGATGGCCGTTGACGCGCACGTTGATCGTGTTGGCCTCGCCCTCCGAAGAGATCCGGGTCTGGGACAGAGTGAGGCGGTTGTCATCGCCCGTCAGCAAGGCATCGATCCGGTTGGCGGCGCTCGGATCGGCTGCGATCGTCAGGACGTTGCCGGAGCCAGCCAGAGCGGGCGACGCGAGCAGAAGAGAAACGACGGTCGCTGCAAGAAGGCGCATGGAACTCTCCACTTGAATGTGTTGAGTTGCAGCTTGGCCGCCGGATATTTCCAGTTTCTGTTTATTTAGACTTGTCTGCTATTGTTGCCGAACGGTCAGGTAATTCAGATCACCGAATTGTCTAAAAATTGTAACTTGATTGGCGCCCGTCTGGCTCGTATTCGCTGTGTTGGCCGTGCCTTTGACCGTGCCGGACACGATGTTCCGAGTGCCGGTCTGGCGCATCAGCGCGACATTCTCATCGCCCGTGATGTCGAGGGATGCGACATGGCCGATGCCCTCCTGCACGATCGACCGCACCAGCGCATCGCCCCTGGTGGGTAGGCGCCCCGCGCGCGGCTCGGGCCGCAGATTGTCCGAACCCTCGATGCGCAGATCGATGCGATGGCCGGAGCCGGTCTGTGAGGTCGCCAGAAGGTTGCGGTCGCCGCCAATCTCCATATCCAGGCGATGGCCCGCCCCGGACTGCTTGAGATCGGCGAGATTGTTGTCGCCGATCTGCTGAAGATGCGCCGTGTTGCCGGCGCGGGTGCTGTCTCCGGTCGAGCGGATCACACTGCTGGCCTGCGTGATGTCGAGCTGGTTTCCATCGCCATCCTGCGACAGGGCAAACTCGTTTCCGTCTCCGGTCATCAGCCCATAGGCGGCATTGTCGGAGCCGCGCTGCGCGGAGGAGAAATAGTTGCCGTCGGCGCGGCCGATCCCTTCGGCGCCGATGGTCAGCGACAGGGCGTTCCCGTCGCCATATTGTTCGAGCGACGATGCAAAAGCGCCCGCCACCGTTTCTTGCGCGCTGAGCGCGCGGTAGCCGCCCGTGCCCTCGCCGCCATTGTCGTCGCCGACGATCGACGCGGTGATCACGTTGCCGCGCCCCGCCCCCACGCCGCCGAGGCCCGCCTGAACCGTCTGGTCGATGAAGTTTCCCGAGCCGTCCACACGCAGGCTCACGCGGTTGGACACGCCGTCCTGCTCCGCATTGCCGAGCGTATTGCTCTGCCCGGTCAGCCGGATGCTGGCGAGGTTATTCTCGCCGATCTGCTTGCTGATGCGAAGACTGTTGGCGAGTCCCTCCTGCGTCAGGGTCAGGCTGTTGCCGGTGCCGGCTTGGCGCAACTGGCCGACCTCCTGCCGCTCGCCGGTCTGTGACACGTCGATGGTATTGGGCGCGACATTGATTGCCGTCGGCCTATAGGTCTGGGAAATTTCACGGATCACATGCCGCGCAACACCCGTCGATTCCCCCCGGTCGCTGCTGAGGGGACGATACTCGCCGCCGGTCTGGCGGATGGTCGCCCGGTTGGCGCTGCCGTCAGCGGGCGTCAGATCGCTGCGCGATGGCGCGTTCTGTTCGATCGCGCCGATCTGGCTTCCCTCCGCATCGCGTCGGGAGCGTTGGATAATGTCGAGCCCATTGTTGTCGCCGCGTTGGAACAGGCCGGTCGCCGTGCCCACGAGACCCGTGAGCCCGCCAGGCTGGCCGATCATGTTCCTGCGGCCGATGCCGCTATCGGCGCCAACCTGAAGAATGGTGACCGTATTACGATCGCCCAACTGGTTGAGCTGCAAGGTGTCGCTGTTTCCGCCGACCAGATGGCCGCTGCCGGTCTGAGTGATGGTGACGGTGTTGGTATCGCCCGTCTGGCCGAGAAAGACCTCGTTGGATGCCGTGCCCGTTTCGCTCGCGGCGCTCTGCGCCAGAGACGGATGGGTGGAGACGAGCGTTGCCACAAGGCCGACGCTTCCCAACAAGACCAGATGACGGCTCATGCGCATGCCCCTCAAACGGGAAAAAACCGGCCGCGATCGCTCGCGGCCGGTCGGCCTGGTATCTTACAGGGCGGGACGAGCAACCGTACCCTGGACAACGCCAAGGCTGTTGCCGTTGCCGTTCTGCACGAAGGTCGCCACGTTGCCGCCGCTCACCTGAGCGACGAAAGCCGTGTTGCGGTTGCCGCCGATCGTGCCGTCGATCTTGTTGCCGTTGCCATACTGAACGGTCTGGAAGGCGTTGTAGCTGCCCTTGACGTTCAGATCGACCTGGTTCCCGTTGCCTTCCTGGTAGACGATGCCCTTGATGGGGCTCAGGCCGAGAGAGTTCGCCGCGAACTCGGCCTGCGTACCGCTGAAGCTTGCGGAGCTGGCATCGGAGTTGTTGTAGCTTCCCGTCAGCATTGCGGTGACGCGGTTGCCGGCGCCGTTCTGAATCGTACCGAGAAGGTTCGAGTCGCCACCCTTGATGGTGATGGTCGAAGCGTTGCCCGAGCCGAACTGGGCGGCGGCCACAATGTTGCGATCCGCGCCGTTCGTGGCGTTGATCGTTGCGGTATTGTCGCCAACCTGGGTAACGCCGACCTTGTTGTATGAGCTGCCGTCGAGATTCACAAGGGCGACGTTCTTACCGTACTGGTAGGAATAGACATCATTGGAGTTGGCGTTATCGAGCGTCAGCGTCAGCTTGCTGTCCTTGAACTGCGTTGCGTTCAGCGTGTTGTAGGAGCTATTCTTGCCCTCGACCGTCGCGATGCTGGTCAGAGCCGAACCACCGAAGTTCTGGTTGATATACAGCTGGTTCTCACGCCCACCCGACAGCTGGACCTGGGTATCGTTGGCGCCATCCTGGCGAAGATCCACTTTGTTCCGGTCGCTGCCGTACAAGCCGATATAAGCCTTGTCGCCCGTTCCGTTGGCGCCCTGATCGATGCGAACGATGTTGTTGTTGCTGGCAAGACCCACGTCTCCAGAAGTAACGTAAGCGTCACCACCTCGGCCGTACTGAAGAACCGTCGTTTCGTTCGCATTGCCGAGCGCCTGAATGTCGGCGGTATTATCGGTACCGGTCTGGGTCACGATGTCGGTATTGTTCTTTCCGATCTGATATTCGTAGATATAATTTCCGGTGCCGGACTGGTCGAGGGTCGAGGTGTTGCCTGCACCCTTCTGCTCGATATGCCAAACGATATTCTTGCTGCCGTTCTGAATCACGCTCGAACGGTTCTCGTTGCCGTATTCGCTCTTGCGCTGCAGAACGTCGAGAACCTTGTTCTCGCCCGAACCCTGCTGGATGATGTTCAGCCGGTTGCGGGTTTCGTTGCCGCCCAACGTGCCTTCCTGGATGACCTGACCGACTTCGTTCGAGTTGGACGATTGGATGACGCCGAGTTCGTTGCGGGCGCCATACTGCTCCACACCCCGGCCCGACACGCCGACGAGGTTCTCATTGCCCGACTGGTCGATCGAGATGTTGCTGTCGCGACCATTCTGCAGCATGTAATTGGCTTCGCTACCAGCCTGGTTGTTGCCGCCCTGCTGGGTGATGAACGCGCCATTGTTCTGGACGGTCGCGCCGCTGCCGACCGCATCGCCCTGGTACACGAAAGTCTTGTTGTTGTCGCCGGCCAGCGCCGCGCCGGTCAGGAACGTCAGCGCCGTGGCCGCGAGAAGCGTCGTCTTGAAAACGGTCATGTGTCACCCTTTGGTATGCGTCTCGCGGGCCGCACGGGCTTCACGCAAGATCGAAGCTTCCCTCCGGCGGATCGAACGATCGCGCCAGCCTGCATGGCAATCGCCCACAATCGGGCGTTGCAAATTCGTGATGGATGGACGCTTCGGCCAAGCTTGTCCGTGGCGCGTTCGATGCGCGCATCCAGACAAGTTGCTCCTCTGCGACTAACCCTCCCTATGACAACCACTCGTCTGGCTTCGGCGGCACCGATCCGGCGAAAACCGGGAACGGGACCGTCGCGCGATCGTCCAATCCGCAACCTGGGGGAGCATCCTGAACTTAGCGGGTCGTCTTAACAATTCATTTACGATAACATAGCCGCTTACGTCAATGCATAAGGGATCACGCAGCGCGACAACGAAATCATAACGTTAACAGTGGCCCTAAAGCCATGACCTTGCGTCATCCTGATCATTAAAATGCAACCTGAATCGAGATGGCGCGACAAAGCTTCCCGCGACTGGAAACCCCGGCACAGCGGGCTTTTCAGGAACCGGGTTCCTTCGAATTTTCTTCAAAACGAGGTGGCGGTCGATTCCGGCAAATTGTCGGCGCGCCTGTCGCCCCCGCGCCGAATCACCCAATCGAGGCGTGTGTTCGATGGGGGGAGCGCAGGAATGCCGGCGTCAGCTTGCCGGTGAACGGAGATACGCTGAATCGCCATGAGGGCTCGGCGCTGACCGAACCCTCGCGCCTTCCATGAAGTGAATCAGGCAAGCACGTATCAGCTCTCCAGGGAGCGAGGCCCCCATGCCCCGGTAGTCTGCCCGCGCCGCTCGCTGCAGCACCGACCGGCCAAAGCAAAACCGCGCCGAAACCCGTTGTGGATTTCGACGCGGCGGAAGAACGGGCCGATGAGGCACTGACGGGCGAGGCGCGGCGAGATCGCCCGCTTCGGCTGGACGAACTTAAAGGCTGGCGACGCTCTTCGTGTCCGTCGACGGGATCGAGCCCAGCGAGGGTTCGTTCGGTGTGGGAGCCGGCGGGAGTTGTGGCGGCTGGTTCTGATCGGTCGGAACGGGGCCGACGCCTGGAACCTGTCGGATGCCGGTCTGCCCTGCGGGCTGGGGCGCAGCGCGCGACACGGGCCGCGTCGTGCTGGTGACCGCGCCGGGCGACAGGGTGCGGACGGTGACCTGCGGGGGCTTGGAGGGCACGGTCGGGGTTATCTTCGCGGCGTTCTCGGTTGCGGGACGGGGCGGTGGCGGGGCCGTCGGGTCGAGATAGTCGCCATATTTGGACGCGCGGTAAGCCGCGACCGCCTCAGCGCCGGCCTGCGGGTTCGCGAAGGACCAGATCTTGAGTTCCGACCCTTCCACGATCAGCGACAGAACCGCTTGCTCGATGGCGGATTGGACGGCGATCTGCTTGGGCTCGTTATAGGTCACGCCTGCTTCGGCTTCCAGAAGGCTGTCCAGCTTGACGTAGCGGAAGGTCCCGCCTGTCAAGGAATAGGACACGACCGCCTTGCGGCTGGTCACGCTGGCCAGGACTTCGCCGGTCTTGGTGGACACCGCGCGCAGGGTCACGGTCACGACATCGTTGATATATTTGGCGTCGCCGCCGATCCCCAAGAGACGCGCGCCGGCGCCGCCTGTCGTGATGTTGGTGTCGTAGCCGATAATGCCGCCTTCGATGATGATGCCGGCATGAAGCAGAGGCGGGAGGGCCGAAGGGTCCACCGCCGTTTCGTTCTTGTAGATGCGGCGCATCTCGGTGACGATCTGGCGCTCGCGCAGGAGGTTTTCCAGCGCCTTGCGCTCCAAGACGGTGAACCAGCGGCGCTCGCCGGCATCCTGCATGGCCTTGATGAGAATCGCCGCGCCGCCTTGCGTGACCGCCCGCGAGAGCGACTGAACGTTGTCGCGCTCCTTGAACTGGCCTGTCAGGTCTTCCATGTCGTAGACGGCGACCACGGTCTTCTCGCGCGGCGGCGGCAGGCTGCGCAGGAGGTCGCCTTGCTTGGTCACCGGAGCCACGATGGGCGCGGGGTCCAGCTTGGACTCGTTTGTGACGCAGCCCGACAGCGTAACCGCAGACGCACCCAGAAGAAACGCACGCGAAGCGAGCGCCAAGCGGAAACGCATGGCCATCAGAAGATTCCTACAAAGCCGACTGAACGCGTGGCTTAATTGATGCCGAGCGGCGTGAGAGCCGATTGGTTCAAGAGAGATGAGACACTGGACCGCGACGACGTGCCCGTGCCTGTTCCCGTCGATGACGTGCCGGTTGACGATGTCCCCGTCGAAGCCGTCGTCGTGGGAGAGGACGTCACGAGCTGCGGAACCACGATGTCCGTAACGGTGCCGTCCGTCGAATTCTCGATGCGAAGACGAATGGACGTCAAAGTGCGCTCGAAGGTCACCTTCGTATCGCCGAACTGAACCGTGCCATTGTCCTGCGGATTCTGGCCGAAGATCGCGTCCGTCACCTGGCTGGCGAGGGCCGAAAGGAGGCGCCCCTGAAGTTGGCGCACGAAGAGATCGGCATCCGAGTCTCTTGAATTGGTCAGCCCGGACCCGGTCGTGCTCGAGGTATCGACCGGCTTCTTGTAATCGCTCGCCGTCGCGTTCTTCTGCGCGCCAGCAATTGATAAGAGATGCGAAGAATTCAACGGATTGCCGCCGAAGGAAGGATTGATCGGCGTGTAAACCAAATCTCCCGCCAAAGCCGGCCCAAGACAGAGGCAGGTTACGGAAAGCAAAACAAAAGATTTTAAATACAGGTGGGGCATAGCTTTCCCTTCCGGAAACGCCGCGAGATTAGACATCCCAGTGTGACCGTCGCAAGATCATGCAACAGAAACCTTGCGGAAACATGCCCGGTGCGACTTTGAGGCCACGGTTCCCTTGGCTTCTCTTTTCGGTGTTCTAAAGTCAAGCTTTCCCAAACCTATCCGCGCACCATTTCACCGCCGATGCTTTCGGGTTTCACCCGTTTTCGGCCTAGACTCTCGATGATCGCCGCACCGGGATCGCAGAAGAGACTTGCGTCGTCATGGGGTTCGGTTGCGCGCACCGCCCCTCATGGCTCTGCGATGAGCAGGGGCTCGGTCCCTGCGTTCGGGTGACAGACTCTGGCAGCCAGGCCTTACCTGGGCCTCACAAGACCGCAGCGGGTCCGCGAGCCAAGGAAGGGCTCCGTACCATTCAGGCACTATTCGATTGCTATGGATACTAACTCAGCAAACCATGGGAACTCTCAAAGCCGGTATCCACGCCCCGCCTCATCAAAGGGCGGAGCGATCATGTCGCACCATCGCCGCTCACCAAATTTTCGCGATACCTTCTCACTATCTACATGATGTATATATGAGGAAATATATTTATTTATCCATTATATAACTTGCTTTGGCCTACAAAAGGGCAATCAAACCGATCCTGCTGCAATCGGGTTCCATCATTTTTGCTCGACCTTGAAAACGCATATGCCCAGCCAAGTTAGGCACGGGGTCGGTCGCACTTATGGATCGGGTCGGGCAGAGAAGATGACGCGCGCCACTTTACCTCAAATTGTCCATGACATCAGGCAGCCGAGATTGCGGCGATCGCCGTTGGATGCGCTCCGGCACTGTCCGGCGGCAGGTCCCATACGGCTGTGCTCACCCTCCCTGCCCTGCATGTGCCCCAGGCGCGCCCGAGTATGACGGCGAAGGATCGGTATCGTCCCAGGTTCTGGCGCATCGACCCATTGCGGTCTCTCTGGGCGTTGGCGCTTCTGGCGCCCTTGGTGCTCCTGTCGGGCTGTGGCTCCGGCATCAGCTTTCTCGACCCCCATGGACCCGTGGCCGCCACGCAGCGCGATCTCTTCTTTGAGGTCACGTTCTGGATGATGGTGGTGGTTCTGCCGGCACTGTTCCTCGTGCCTTTTGTGGCCTGGCGCTACCGGCGCAAGGCGACGCGCTCGGCCTACAAGGCGGACTGGCAGTTTTCCTGGGGCCTCGAGATCGCGGTCTGGGTCATTCCGATCGCGATCGTGGTGATGCTGTCCGGGCTGATTGCCGGCAAGGCGCGCTCGCTTGACCCTTACGCTCCGATTTCTTCCAGCCAGCCGCCGCTGGACGTTCAGGTGATCGGCCTCGATTACAAATGGCTCTTCATCTACCCCGAACAGAAGATCGCGAGCCTCGGCGTGATGGCGCTGCCGGTAGGCCGGCCGGTGCGCTTCCACCTGACGAGCGATACGGTGATGCAGTCCTTCGCCATTCCCGCGCTCGGCAGCCAGATCTACGCCATGGCCGGCATGGTGACGCAGTTGAATCTTCTGGCCGACCGGCCGGGTGTGCTTCTGGGGCAGAACACCCAGTTCAACGGCTTCGGCTTCCAGGCGCAGAAATTCGACGCGCTCGCCCTTCCCCCGGCCGATTTCGACCACTGGGTGACAAGCGCACGAGAAGCCGGCCGTACGCTGGATCAGGGCGCCTACGCCATCGTCTCGCAGAAGGGTGAACTCAAGGACCTGCGCTCGCGCTTCCCCTTCGACCCGGTCAAGGGGCTCCTCTTCTCGGACCTCGATCCGAACCTCTTCTCTAGCACCGTCGCGCGCTATCGGCCCGAGGCCGCCCATCGCCACGAAAACAACGACAACAAGGGACATGCTCATGCCGGCCCATGACGGATGGTGGGGCTTCGTGTTCGGGCGTCTGTCCTATGACGCCTTGCCCTTCTACAGCGCCATCGCCACGACGGCCGCCTCGCTGGTGGTGATCGGCGCGCTCGCGGTGGCCGGTCTCGTGACCTGGGCCGGGCGCTGGGGCTGGCTCTGGCGCGAATGGCTGACCAGCCTCGACCACAAGAAGATCGGCATCATGTATGTCGTCCTGTCGCTGGTCATGCTGTCGCGCGGCGTGATCGAAGGCGCGATGATGCGCGCGCAGCAGGCCATCGCGCTCGACAATCCCGGCTATCTCCCGCCCGAGCATTTCGCGCAGCTCTTCTCCACCCATGGCTCGATCATGGTCTTCTTCATGGCGATGCCCTTTCTCACGGGCATCATCAATTTCGCGCTGCCGCTTCAGATCGGCGCGCGGGATGTCTCCTTTCCGCTGCTGAACTCCATCTCGTTCTGGCTGACGGCGGGCGGCGCGGGCCTCATCATGATCTCGCTGGTGATCGGCAAGTTCTCGACCGGCGGCTGGACCGGCTATCCGCCCTATACGGACATCACCTACAGCCCCGGCGTCGGCCCGGATTACTGGATCTTCGCCATCACGCTCGGCTCCATCGCCTCGACCATGACGGGCATCAATGTCGCGGTGACGATCTACAAGAAGCGCTGCGGCGGCATGACGCTGTTCCGGATGCCGCTCTTCTGCTGGACCTCGCTCTGCACGGCGATCCTGATGATCTTCGCCATGCCGCCCCTGACGGTCGCCACCGGCCTGCTCGCGCTCGACCGGTATGCCGGAATGCATTTCTTCACCAATGACGGTGGAGGCAATATGATGAACTTCGCCAACCTGTTCTGGCTGTTCGGTCATCCCGAAGTCTATATTCTGATCCTACCGGCCTTCGGCGTCTATTCGCAGGTCATCTCCAACTTCTCGTCCAAGGTTCTTTATGGCTACGATTCGCTGATCGTCGCCACCATGTGCATCGCCGTCCTGTCCTTCACGGTCTGGGTGCATCACTTCTTCACCATGGGCCAGAGCGCCGATCTCAACGCCATTTTCGGCATCGCCACGATGACGATCGGTATTCCGACCGGCGTGAAGATCTACGACTGGATACTCACCATGTTCCGGGGCCGGGTGCGGTTCTCCGTGCCCATGCTCTACTCGCTCGCCTTCATGGTTCTCTTCACCATCGGCGGCCTCACGGGCATTCTCCTCGCCAACCCCGCGATCGACTATCAGGTGCACAACTCGGTTTTCCTGGTCGCGCATTTCCACAACATGCTGATCCCCGGCGTGCTCTACGGCATGATCGCGGCCTATACCTACTGGTTCCCCAAGGCCTTCGGCTTCCAGCTGGACGAATGGTGGGGGCGTGTCTCTTGCGGCTGCTGGGTCACGGGCTTCTGCCTCGCCTTCCTGCCGCTCTATCCGCTGGGGCTTATGGGTATGCCCCGGCGCTCGCAGGAATTCTTCGAGCCGGCCTATCTGCCCTTCACGATCGTTGCCGGCATCGGCGCCCTGTTTCTTCTGGCGGCCTTGGCGAGCCTCTTCATCCAGCTCGTCGTCTCTGTTCGTCGCCGCGCGGAACTCGCCGTGCCGGCGGGCGATCCCTGGAACGGCCGCACGCTGGAATGGGGCATCCCCTGCCCCGCGCCCGAATATAATTTCGCGGTCCTGCCGATCGTCGATGCGCGCGACGCCTTCCACGCCGCCAAGAAGGACGGCACGGCCTATCCTGCGCATCGCTTCTATTCGCCGATCGAGCTGCCGAAGAATTCGGGCATCGGCGTCGTGTTCGGGCTGGCGCTGGCCGCGGCCAGTTTCGGCCTGATCTGGTGGATGTGGTGGCTGGTGGTGGCGGGCGGCCTTGTGGCGCTGGGCGCGCTCGTCGCGCGCTCCTTCAACCTTGATACGATGCGCGTCATCCCGGCCGAGGAAATCCGGCGGCAGGACGAAGCCTTCCTGGCGCTCGTCCATCGCACGCCGCAGGTCTCGCGCGATGACGAAGCCACAGCAACCAATATGGGCCTCGCGGAGCCAGCCGGCGTATGAGTTCCTCCCTCAACCGGCATCCCGGCATCAATCTCGGCGCGACCGATCCCAAGACCCACATCGACGCGGAAGAAACCGTGTTCGGCTTCTGGGTCTTCCTGATGAGCGATCTCGTCCTGTTCGCTCTTCTGTTTGCCACCTATGCCACCATGCTCGGTGGGACGGATGGCGGCCCCGGCCCGCGCGACATTTTCGAGATCGGTGGCGCGGCGCTGGAAACCGGCGTTCTGCTTCTCTCCAGCCTCACCTTCGGCATGGCCTCGATCGCCATGAAATATGGCGAGTCCCGCCAGCGCCTGATGCTCTGGCTGGGCGTGACGCTGCTGCTCGGGCTGCTCTTTCTGGGGCTGGAACTCAAGGACTTCGCGCAATGGGCCGCGCAAGGCGCCGTTCCCTCGCGCAGCGGCTGGCTGTCCGCCCTCACCGCGCTTCTGGGAACGCACGGCCTGCATGTGGCGGCGGGCTGCCTCTGGATCGTGGTGATGATGATTCAGGTTCAGGTCTTCGGCCTGCGCAGCGAGGTCAAGCTGCGCATCATCCGGCTGGCCCTGTTCTGGCACCTTCTCGACATCGTCTGGATCGGCATCTTCTCGGTCGTGTATCTCGGAGGGCTCGCATGAGCGCGACACAAGACGAGACGCGGGCCGAGAAGGCGCGCGAGCTTCGCTCCTATATCACCGGCTTCGCCGCCGCCGTGGTGCTCACCGTGATCCCGTTCTTGTCTGTGGCGACGGGCTGGGCCTCCTTCGACACGGTGGTGCGCGTCATCGGCGTCTGCGCCTTGGTGCAGGTCGTCGTTCATTTCCGCTTCTTCCTCCATATTGGCTGGAACCGCTCGACGCGGGACGATCTGCAACTGATCCTCTTCACGACGCTGATCATCCTCCTGATGGCGGGCGGGACGATCTGGGTGCTGGCCAATCTCCATCACCGCATGATGTGAGCCGGCCAAGGCGCGCGGGAGTTCTCAGGCCCCCACATCTCATGTGCGGGGGCTTGCGCCGGGGCGCGCGGCGGTTTCAAAGGGAGCATCCAGACTGGGAGGTCCCCCGATGCCGAGTGTTCCGATCATCGACACGCATGTCCATCTCTACGATCCGGCGCGGCTCGACTATCCCTGGCTGGCCTCCGTGCCGGCCATTCAGGGTGCGTTTCTCATGCCCGAGTTCGACCGGGCGCGCGGCGCCATCGCGGTCGAGGGAATCGTCTTTGCGGAAGTGGACGCAGCACCCGGCCGGGAGTTGGACGAGGCGCGCTTCGTCGATGAACTGGCCGAGGCGGACAACCGCATTCGCGGCATCATCGCCTCCGCGCCGGTGGAGCGGGGCGCGGCCGTGGCCGAGGATCTGGAGCGTCTTGCCGCGATCGGCCGGGTCAAGGCCGTACGCCGGTTGATCCAGGGCCATGCCGACCCCGCCTATTGCCTGACGCCGGCTTTCGTGGAGGGCGTGCGCGAGGTCGGCAAGGCGGGCTTCGCCTTCGACATCTGCATCTACCATCATCAGCTCGCCAGCGCGACCGAGCTGGTGCGCCGCTGCCCCGACATGCAGTTCGTGCTCGACCATATCGCCAAGCCGCCGATCGCGGCGGGCGGGCGCGAGCCCTGGGCGAGTGAGATGCGCGCCTTGGCCGAGCTTCCCAATATCACCGTCAAGATCAGCGGCGTCGTGACCGAGGCCGATCATGCCAACTGGCGGCCGGACGACATCCGCCCCTATGTCGATCACACGATCGAATGCTTCGGCTTCGAGCGCGTGATGTTCGGCAGCGACTGGCCGGTGGTCAATCTCGCCTCCAGCTATCAGGCCTGGGTGGAGATGCTGGACGGGTTCCTCGCCGGCGTCTCCGACGCGGACCTCCGCCGCTTCTACCGCGAGAACGCGCTCAAGACCTACGCGCTCGCGAACGCTTGAGTCTGTCCAGCGAAAGACAAGAGCCAGAAGCGTTTGGGGCGGGCCTAAAGCTCGGCCGAAACGCTCCGGCCGCGAGCCAGCCAAGGACTCGCGGCCCGCTTGGGGCGACGAACATGGATCGTATGGCCCGGCAGGGGCGTTGATGTGAGCCTGCCCGGCTGCCCCTTCTTTCCTGAGGGGCAAAGCCGCCGCAGGAGCCGGCTGGGTTGAAACCGGCCCATCCGAAAGCGATCCCCCTTTGTCAGACCCCGCCTCCAGCGCGCCGACGCAGCCCTCCGGCACCCTGTCCGAAACCGAGAAGACATCCGTGAAGGCGCTAGGCTCGGGCTCCGCCAAGGTGGTGCACGAGGTCGTGCGCCTGCGAGGCGAGGAAGAACTGGACCGCCCGCTCCGCTCGCTTCTCCTGTCGGGCTTCGCGGCAGGCGTCGCGATCAGCGCCTCGGTCCTGACGGAGGCCTTCCTGCACCAACGCCTGCCCGACGCGCCCTGGCGCGAGCTCATCGTCTCGCTGGGCTACACGGTCGGCTTCGTCATCGTCATCCTCGGCAAGCTCCAGCTGTTCACCGAAAGCACGGTGACGGCCGTCCTGCCTGTCGCCACACGCCCGAGCGTGCGTAATCTGGCGCGGCTCCTGCGCCTTTGGGCGGCCGTCTTCACCGCCAATATGGCCGGCACGCTGCTCGTCGCCGCGCTGATCGCGCACCGCGTCATCATCGGACCCGAAACGCTCGGCGCGGCGCTGGACATATCCCGCAGTCTTCTCACGCATGGGCCGGGAGAGACCGTGCTCTTCGCCATGCCCGCCGGCTTCCTGATCGCTTCGGTCGCCTGGATTCTGCCCAACGCGAAGGGCAGCGAGTTCTGGGTGATCGCGCTGATCACCTATGTCATCGCGCTCGGCGGCTTCAGCCATGTCGTCGCCGGCTCGGTCGAAGCCTGGCTCCTGTTTCTTGTCGGCGAAACCGACCTTACGGCGGCCCTGACCCAGCTCATCCTGCCGGCGCTTCTCGGCAATCTGATCGGCGGCACCGGCCTGTTCGCGGTGGTGGCGCATGGGCAGGTGCGCGCCGAGATCGAAACGGGGGCGTAGTCGCCCTCAGGCGCGCTCCGCCCCTGCGTCCCAGAGCGCTTCATGCACCTGATGAAAGCGCAGGAGCGCGTCGCGATCGTCCTGCCGCGCTTCGACGCGCTCGCTCAAGCGCCGCGCCATGGCGCGGACCGGCTCGCGCGCATGGGGCAGCGCGTCGGCGAGCGCCTTGAACGTCTTGGTCAGGCGGAGCGACACCTCGACCTCGACCACGCCTTCGCGCAGGATCGGGTCGAAGGCATCGCGAAGGAAATCCTCCATCACCGGCCGCGCGACATGAACGCTCGGCGCATCGCGCAGCGCCTCCGCGTCCGGCTCTTCGGCGGGCAGATGAAGCAAGACACGCAGCAGCGCGTTCGACACCTCGATCGCCGTTCCCGGATCGTTGGTGGCTGGGGCCAGCGCCCGGCTCGCCACTTCCGACAGGGCGATGAGCCCGAGGCGCGGGTCATGGTCGAAGGTGCGATGCCGGTCGATCGTGAACGCGTCGAGCAGAGCGGCCATATCGGCCTCGTCCAGCTCGCCCTCCACATGGAGCACCGGCCGTCCGGGATGAACGAGCGTGCCCGGCAAAGCCGCGACATGAAGAACGAGGCCGCGCTCGGTCGATATCTGCCCGAGCGTCGGGACATCCAAATGGTGCACATAGCCCGTGCGCTTATGATAGAGCACCCGCGCTTCCGGCGGCACCGGCACCGCAGGCCGCCCGCCTAGGTGCGGTGCTTGCGCAAAGCGCTCCATCGCACTGGCGGCCGCATCCTCCAGCCGATCGATCACGTCGGACATGCGCCCGAACGTGGTGATATGCGAAATCCAGCGCAGCAGCGTCAGCACCACGACGAGGATCATCATCAGCGTGCCGGCGAACAGAACGAAGCGCCCTTGGCTGCCGTAGATGCCCGCTTGAAGCCCGATAATGCCGACCACCGAGAAGACGAAGGCGCCCAGAAAGGTCGAGAGGGCGTTCTGCGAGGTCGGGTCCTCGCGCAGCAGCTGCGTGGCGCGGGGCGTCGCGAGCTGGGTCGCCGAGCCATAGGCCGTGACCATGGCGGTCAGCGAGAAGGTGGTGACCGCCAGCATGCTGGAGGCCAGGATTTCAAGGATCGTTCCGACCGCGTCCTGCCCGACATCGGCTGGAAACTGATAGGGAAAATAGCGCCCGACGAGACCCGACACCGCCGCCGTCACGATGCCCGCGGCGCTGATCACGGCCGCTCGAAACCAGATTTGGCGGCGCAACCGTTGCAGAACCCAGGACCAACGTCGCATCGCATTCCCCCTTCGCTCGTCCCGTCCCAATTGGATCAAGGCGGGGCAAAGCAAAGGGAGGCGAGAGATAGCGAGGGAAGAGCGAGGCGATTCAGTCCGTCTAGGGCAGCACCTGAATCAGAGCAGAGGACAGAATCTTGGGTCGCAGGGCTGTCAAGGGATTTGGTTTTAGCTCGAGGAGCGGAGCACAACCCTATGCAGCGCAGGGCCAAGCATCGGCAACGACGCCATGGAGCCGAACCACCGACAGACCGACCCTGCGAGATTCTGTGAGACGCTCGAAGCCTTCCTCACGAGATGGGCTGCGGAGGCGATCCGAGATCGGCGGCAGAGGGCGAAGCGCCGACCGGCCCATAATCGAAGGAGTTCGCCCCGCCGACTTTTATGCCAGGAGACGGCATGATTGCCGTCGCCTGCCGGCTCCGACAGCGGTCTCACCCGCCGAAGAACTCCACGTCCGCGCGCAGCCGCTCCGGCCCTTCGCCAAGGCCCAGCAGCACGGCGGCGAGAATGCGCGCTTTGACGCCCGCCAGATCGCCGGCGAAGATCCCGCCATTGCGCGCCACGTCCTTGCCCGCGCCATTGCCGTAGATCGGCTTCACGCGCCCTTCCGGGCAACGCGAGCACATGATGACGGGCACGCCGCCCTGCACGATCTCGCCGATCGCCTCCGTCACGACAGGCCTGCAATTGCCGCGCCCAAAGCCCTCGATGACGAGCGCCTTCGTGCCGCCGGCCACCAGCGCGCGGATCAGCCGGTCGCCCGTGCCGATACCGAGCTTCACGAGATCGACCTCGCTTTCGAGCCGTGCGGGCATGGGATAGGTGCGGCGGATCAGCGGGCGGCGGTGGACAATCACATCCTCCCCGTCCACCTCGCCGAGCTTGCCGTGCTCGCCCGAGCGGAACGTATCGGTGCGCGAGGTGTGCGTTTTCGATACGTCGCGCGCGGCGTGGAACTCGTCTTCGAAACAGATCATCGCGCCGAGCCCGCGCGCCTGAGGGGCGGCCGCGAGGCGCACGGCGTTGGCGATGTTGCGCGGCCCGTCCGTATCGGGCGCATCGGCGCTCTTCTGCGCGCCGGTGAAGACGACGGGCTTGTCGCCGGGCACCAGAAGATCGGCCAGAAAGGCGCTTTCCTCCATCGTGTCCGTGCCATGGGTGACGACGACGCCGTCGCAATCGGGCCGCGCCACATGCTCGGCGATGCGCCGCGTGAGCGAGAGCGCGAGCGGCAGATCGATGGCGGACGATCCGACGCGACAGAAATCGTCCACCGCCAGCTCGATCCCCTCCAGCGGATCGTGAAGGCTGGCGCGCAGGTCCGCGCCCGTCATCTCGGCCACGACATCGGCCCGCGCCCCGCCCGGCCGCGAGGCGATGGTGCCGCCGGTGGTGATGAGTTGGATGCGCGCCATGCCCTGCCCTTTCGCCCTGTCGAAGCAGCGTGAGGGATAGGGTCAAACGCCCGCCGCGTCCATGCGCGGCGGGCTGGTTTCGATTGGCCTCGGTCAAGACCCGCTGAGTCCGAAGGGGCCGGATCGCCGCCCCCCTCTCTTCCTCTTTGCCGGCTTATTTCAGGTGATGGACCTCTTGCAGCCCATAGACCGGCGTCTCCAGACCCTCCATCCGCGCCTTCAGCTGCAAGGCGAGATAGAGCGAATAGTGGCGGGACTGGTGGAGATTGCCGCCGTGGAACCAGAGCGCTTCCTGCTGCGTCGGCTTCCACATGTTGCGCTGCTCGCCTTCCCAGGGGCCGGGGTCCTTCGGCGTGTCGGAGCCGAGGCCCCAGACCTTGCCGACCTTGTCGGCCACCTCCTGGCTGATGAGATCGGCGGCCCAGCCGTTCATCGAGCCATAGCCCGTGGCATAGACGATCAAATCTGCGGGCAGTTCGGTGCCGTCGTCGAGCTTCACTCCGGTCTCGGTGATCTCATCCACCTGCCCGGCCTTCAGCTTGATGCGCCCGTCGATGATCATCTGGCTGGCGCCGACATCGATGTAATAGCCCGAGCCGCGACGCAGATATTTCATGAAGAGGCCGGACCCGTCCGCGCCCCAGTCCAGCCGGAAGCCGGCCTTTTCGAGGTCGCGGTAGAAGTCCGCGTCCACCTCGGCGATCTTCTGGTAAACCGGAATCTGGAACTCGTGCATGATCCGGTAGGGCAGCGAGGCGAAGATCAGGTCGGCCTTCTGCGTCGTCACGCCATTGGCGAGCGCCCGCTCCGAGTAGAGATCGCCGAGCCCATGTTCCATCAGCGATTCCGAGCGCACGATATGGGTGGTCGAGCGCTGGACCATGGTGACGTCCGCGCCCACCTCCGCCAGGGCGGCGCAGATGTCATGGGCGGAATTGTTGGAGCCGATGACGACGACGCGCTTGTCCTTGTAGGCGTCGGGGCCGGGATGATCAGAGGAATGCTGCTGCTCGCCCCGGAACCGGTCCATGCCCGGAAAGCTCGGCCAGTTCGCCTTGCCCGACATGCCGGTGGCGAGCACCAATTGCTTGGGGCGCAGCGTCACCTCCTCGCCATGGCGGTCCACGACGACGGTCCACTCGCCCTTGGCCTCGTCGTAGCGGGCGGATTTGGCCGTGGTGGAGCCCCAATAGTTCAGCTCCATCACCTTGGCATACATTTCCAGCCAGTCACCGATCTTGTCCTTGGGGGCAAAAACCGGCCAGTTCTTGGGGAAGTCGATATAGGGCAGGTGGTCGTACCAGACGGGGTCGTGCAGGCAGAGCGACTTGTAGCGCTTGCGCCACTGGTCGCCGGGCCGCTCGTGCCGGTCGATCACGATGGTCGGCACGCCCAGCTGGCGCAGGCGCGCCGAGAGAGCGATGCCGCCCTGCCCGCCGCCGATCACCAGGACATAGGGCTGCTCGCTATAGCCGAGATTGCGCGCCTCCGCCTCGCGCCGCTCAGCCCAGGTCTGGCGGTCGGCATGGACGCCATGCTCGGCGCCTTTCGGGCGCCGCTCGTTCATCGGCTCCTCGAAGCCTTTCAGCTCATGCAGCGTCGTCAGAAAGGTCCAGGCCTTGCCGTCCTTGAGGCGCAGAAGGCCTCGGCCCCGGCCCTGATCGGTCTCGAAGCTGAACCAGGCGGTGACGACCCCGCCGTCCTCGCTCGGCTCCTCGTCCAGCTGAAAGTTCGAAGCCGCAATATGCGGCAGCTGCTCCTCTAGCATCTCCCGCACGCCCTCCGGCCCCTCCACCGTCTTGAGGTTCCAGGTGAAGGACACGAGATCGCGCCAATAGCTTTCGGTCGCGAACAATGCGGCGGCGGCTTGTGCGTCCTTGGCGGTGAGCGCGGCTTCGAAGCGATAGAACCAGTCTTCCGCCTTCTGGCGGGCTGGAGCCTTGGCGGCGCGCTCCGCGGCGGGGCGTTCCAGAGTTTCGCTCATATCGGTCATTCCTCCCAAAACGAACCAATGCAGAAAATATAAGCCGGCTTACTTCGTGAGATCGATCATGATCTTCAGCTGCGTTCCGGCGGGGTCCAGCAAGGCGTCGAAACCCTCGCGCACGGCGTCCTTCAGCTGGATGCGCTTGGTGACGACCTTCGAGGCCGGCAGGCGGCCCGTCGCGATCAGATCGATGACGCGCGGCCAGGACGTCGTCGGATAGGCCCACGATCCCCGGACATCGATATCCTTACAGGTGACGGAGAACCAGTCGAGCTTGGAGGGGCCGGGATGCAGGCCGACCTGCACCACGACGCCCTGCCGGCGCACGGCCTCCACGCAATTGCCGAGTGCCCGCTCGTTGCCGACGGCCTCGATCGCCACATCGACGCCGACGCCATCGTCCGTCCCCGTGCGCACACGTTCGGCGACGCTCTCCTTGGTCGGGTCGATGGTCACGAGATCGGGGTCGATGGTACGGGCCAAGTCCAGCCGCTTGGCGTTGGGGTCCGACAGGAACACCCGCGTCGCCCCGGCCGCGCGGGCGGCGAGCACGGTGAGAAGGCCGATCGGCCCAGCGCCGGTCACGAGAACGCTGGAGCCGGCGCGCACGCCGCCCCGGTCGCAGGCATAGACCGCGACGGCGGTCGGCTCCACCAGCGCCGCCTCCTCCTCACTCATCGCGTCGGGAATGCGATAGACATTGTAGTCATTGAGGATCGACGCCTCGGCCATGCCGCCCCATGGCCACGAGAGGCCCGCCAACGCCAGCTTCTCCGACAGGAAAAACAGGCCGCGATCGGCGTAATATTCGTTGTCGCGCGGCATGATCAACGGTTGGACGGACACGCGGTCGCCCACTTTCACCTTGGTCACGCCCTCACCGATCTCGGTGACGGTGCCGCCGAACTCATGGCCGAGGATCTGGGTGCCCGAAACGCCGGTGAAGGGATGGGGCTCCTTGGGAACGAAGATCGGGCCATAAGCATATTCGTGCAGATCGGTGCCGCAGATGCCGACGCGCGTGTTGCGGATGCGGACCTGGCCGGGGCCGGGCCGGCCCGGCGCCTCGATCTCCTCGACGCGCAGATCCTTGGCAGCATGAAAAATTAGGGCTTGCATGGTCATGGCGTTCCTCCCGCCGCAGGGTTTGCAAGCGCGATGCCAAGTGGCGAAAGCCGGGTGCGCCGGGCCTTTGCCGCGAATCCGGGCTCTGCTGCGCGCCGCAGCCTGTGGCGGATGCCGCAGGTGTGGCGCACCAACGCTATTGCGGCTGCGCGAGGCCGAGCCGGCGCATCCGGCGATGAACCGTGGTGCGATCGCAGCCGAGCCGGCGGGCCGCTTCGGAAACGTTCCAGCGGCAGGCGAGAAGAAGCGCGCGCAGCGTCTCGGCGTCCTCCGCCTCGCTTTGTGCGGGCGGCGCATCGGAGGCGAGCGAAGGCACAGACCATGGCTGTGGCTGTGCCTCGCCCAAGGCTTCGGGAAGATCGGCCAGACGGATCGTGCCGTCTTCTGCCAGCGCCGCGCCCAGCTCCAAGGCGTTGCGCAGCTCGCGCACATTGCCCGGCCAGACATGGCGCAGGAGCGCCGCGCGCGCGGCGGGGTCGAGCTTCGCGCCGCCGCCCAGCCGCTCGATCAGCCAGCCCAGATCCTGTCGCTCGCGCAGCGGCGGCAGGCGCAGGGTCGCGGCGTTCAGGCGATAGAACAGGTCCTCGCGAAACGCGCCCTGGCGCACCAGCGCGCCGAGATCGCGATGCGAGGCGGACATGACGCGGATATCCAGCGAAATCGGTTTGAGCGCGCCGACCGGCACGATCTCGCGCTCGGAGAGAACCCGCAGGAGGCGGGATTGGAGCGACAGCGGCATGTCGCCGATTTCGTCCAGAAACAGGGTGCCGCCATTGGCCGCCTCGATCAGGCCGGGCCGCCCCTTGGCGCTGGCCCCGGTGAAGGCGGAGGGCGCGTGGCCGAACAGCTCGGCCTCGATCAGGCTTTCGGGCAGCGCCGCGCAGTTCAGCGCGACGAAGGGCTTGGCGTCGCCCCGGCTGCGATGAATGGCGCGGGCGAGAACCTCCTTGCCGGTTCCCGTCTCGCCTTGGAGCAGGATGGAAAGCGGCGCGCGGGCGAGCCGTGCGGCCTTGGCCAAGAGCGTATCCATCGCCGGGTCGCCGCCGCTGAGGTCAGCCAGCGCCGGGGGCAGCGCACCGGGCGAGGGCTTCAAGGCGCGGGGCGAAGCGCGCGGCGGCGCGATGGCATGGGCGAAGACGCGGTTTCCGTCCCGCCCCGCCAGAAGCCGGCTTTCGCTCGGCCGGTCGCGCGTGAGATCGGGCAGGTCGTCGAGGCCGAGTTGGAGGAAATCGCCGATCGGGCGGCCGAGCACGGCGCCGGGATCGCGCCAGTCGACCCCAACCGCGCCGGCCAGAAGCTTCTGCGCGGCATGGGTCAGCCCCGCCACGCGGCCCGAGGCGTCGAGCGAGACCGCGCCGTCGGGGTCGACGTCGAGGAATTCGGGCGAGCGGCTGAAACGGATCACCCATTCGCCCCGCGCGCTCGCCATGAGATTGGCCAGTTCGATGCGCCGCGCGGTGGCGGAAACGAGATGCAGGACGAGGTTCTGGCTGATCTTGGCTTCCGGCGAGCGCAGGGCCGAAATGTCGAGAACGGCGGCCAGCGTCCCGTCCGTGTCGTAGATCGGCGCGGCCGAGCAGGTGAGCGGCGTGTGCGTCAGGTCGAAATGGTCGCTCTGGTGGATGCAGAGCGCCTCGCCCGTCGCGAGGCAGGAGCCGACCGCGCAGGTGCCCGCCCTCGGCTCCGACCATTCCGAGCCCAGATAAAGGCCAGCGCGGCGCAGCTGGTTGTCGAAGGTCGGATCGCCGATAAAATCCACCGTGACGCCAAGCGCATCGGCCAGGAGCAGGACATAGCCCTGCCCCGCCATCTGCCCGTGCAATGTTTCGAGGCCGAAACGAGCGGTGCGGATTAGATCTTCCGAGCGCTGTCGATGCTCGCGCAGGCGCAATTCCGGCAGGATATAGGCCTCGCAGGCGCGCGAGGGGTCGAGACGATAGGTCTCGATGCAGCGGCGCCAGGAATGGCTGACCACCTCATCCCGCCGCGAGGCCGCGCCGAGCGCAACGGTCTCGATCTCGTGGATATGCTGATGCGCGGCCGCAATTGCCATGCTCGAACGCGGCGCCGGTCGCTCAGGACAGGACCGCCGGCCACCCCATCGAGGGCCTCCCGCGACGATCCCGGGCCAAGTGCCGATACGCCGTCCTCCCGTTTTGCCCGGTAGTCTGGCACGGGACCAAGCCAGCGCCAAGAGGCGGGCGGCGAACGCGATGGGCCTTGGAAAGCGACAGGTCGCCGCGAGGCCTGCCGCCGGTCCCGAGCCGCCCTACAAAGATCGCGAGGCCCTGATTCAGCGAGACTCCTGCCCATGACGATCGAGCCGGCGCGCATTCGCGTTCTCAACGAAGCCGATCCGAACGCGGCGGGGCGCTATGTCCTCTATCTCCTGCAACAGGCGAACCGCTCGCGCTTCAACCCGGCGCTGGAACTCGCCATCGAGGAGGCGAACCGGCTCGGCCTGCCAGTCGTGGCCTGCTTCGGCCTGCTGGACGGGTCCAACGGATTTCCCGAGGCCAATGCGCGCCACTATGCCTTTCTTCTGGAAGGGCTGGCTGACGCAGCGAAGGGCCTTGCCGAGCGCGGCATCGGCTTCGTGTTGCGCAAGGCCTCACCCGCCGCGATCGCGCTGGACCTGTCGCGCAAGGCCGCGCTTCTCGTGCTCGACCGGGGTTATCTGGCGATCCAGAAGCAGTGGTACGCCGAGATCGTGAAGGGCGCGAAGACCCGCGTGGTGCAGGTGGAGGGCGATGTCGTCGTGCCTGTGGATCAAGCCTCCACCAAGCACGAGCACGCCGCGCGCACCCTGCGCCCCAAAATCCGCAAGCAGCTGGACGAGTTCGTGAACCCCCTGCCGCATCACAAGGTGAAGCACTCCGCCGAGGGCTTGAGCTTCGCCCACGCCATCGACATCTCGGACCCCGAGCAGGTTCTGGCCGGCATGAGCCTCGACCGTTCCGTGCCGCCGGTGAAGCGCTTTCGCGGCGGCGAGAGCGAGGCGCGGCGGCGGCTCAAGGCCTATCTCGACGGCCCGTTCGCGCGCTATGGAGCCGAGCGCGGAAAGCCGGAAGCGGGCGCGGCCTCGCATATGAGTCCCTATCTCCATTTCGGCCAGATTTCGCCGGTCGAGATCGCGCTGGCCGTGCGCGCGGCCAAGACCGGCAGCGCCGAGGACAAGGACGCCTATATCGAGGAGATCGTGGTGCGGCGCGAGCTGGCGATGAACCATGTCCACCACACCGAGCATTACGACCGCTACGAGAGCGCCGTGCCGGCCTGGGCGCGCCAGACGCTGGAGGAAAAGAGCGGCGACATCAGGCCCCATCTCTATAGCGACGACGAACTGGCGGAAGGGCGGACCCACGACCATGCCTGGAACGTCGCCATGGCCGAGATGCGCGAGACCGGCTTTATGCACAATCACCTGCGCATGTACTGGGGCAAGAAGATCCTCGAATGGTCGAAGACGCCGGAGGAGGGCTTCCAGCGCACGCTGCGCCTCAACAACCGCTACTTCCTCGACGGGCGCGACGCCAATTCCTTCACCAATGTCGCCTGGGTCTATGGGCTGCACGACCGGCCATGGGCACGGCGACCGATCTTCGGAACGGTGCGCTATCAAAGCGAGAACTCGATCCGCAAGATCGACGCCAAAGCCTATGAGCGCACGGTCGAAGAATTATGCGCAGCGGAGCGGGACGACGCATCAAGCAAGCCAAAGACGCCGCCCAAGCCGAAGCGAACGAAAGCCAAGGCTATCTGAAAGCAGCCGCCGCGCGTTTCACGTGAAACAAAAGGCGACCCGCCTATCGCCGTAGGACGAGAGCGAGAACAAAGGCGGCGCCCAGAGCCGAGGTGACGATGCCGACGGGGAGTTCCTGCGGAGCAAGAACGACCCGGCTGGCGAGATCGCTCGCCAGAAGCAGGATGGCCCCGATCAGCGCCGAGGTCGTGATCAGACAGGCATGGCGCAGGCCCACCAAGGCGCGGGCGAGATGGGGCACCATCAGCCCGACAAAGCCGATGACGCCGGACAGGGCGACCAGCGCGGCGGTGGAGAGCGCCGAAAGCGCGAAGATGATGAGGCGCAGGCGCGCCACATCGATCCCGAGCGAATGGGCCGTTTCCTCGCCAGCCAGAAGTGCGTCCAGCCGGTTGCGGCAGGCCAAGCCGGTTCCGAGCGCCAGCGCGGCGCCGAAGAGGCCCAGCGGCAGATTGCTCCAGCTGGCGAGCCCCAGGCCGCCCGCCGTCCAGAACAGAACGGAATAGGCCGCGCGCTGGTCTCCGGCAAAGACGAGCCAAGTGGTGAGCGCGCCGAAGAGGAAGGAGACGGCAAGGCCCGCGATCACCAGCCGCTCCGGGGCCTTGCCGCCCTCGCGCGCCAGAAGCGCCAGAACCGCGGCGGCCGAGAGAAGTGCGCCGGCAAAGGCCGCGACCGGCAGCGTCCAGACGCCGAGCCGATCCCCGAACAGGGTGATGACCGAGACCGCCCCCGCCGCCGCGCCCGACGACAGGCCGAACAGGAACGGGTCGGCCAGATCGTTGCGGGTCGTCGTCTGAAGCAGCGCCCCGACCACCGCCAGACCCGCGCCGACGCAGATCGCCAGAAGCACGCGCGGCAGGCGCAGGTCGAGAACGATGCGCGCCACCGGCCCCGATGCCTCGGAGCCCAGCCCCACCGCGCCGGCGAGCGCGCGCGCCACGTCAGCCAGCGGCAGCGGCGTCGAGCCATAGGCAATGCCGGCGAGCGCCAAGGCGAGGAGGAGCGCCGTCCCGACGCCCCAGAGGCCGATGACCCGGCGCGTCATTTCGCGGGGAAGCGCGCGGGATGCAGCGCCTTGGCCAGCGCTTCCACCGCGTCGATATTGGCGGGACCCGGCGTGATCTGCTCGTAGCGCAGCGGCAGGAAGCGCTCGTTTTTCACCGCGTCGGTTTCCTTCATCGCCGGATGAGCCTTGAGGAAGTCCAAAAGCTTTCGGTAGCCCGCGCCGTCCTGATAATCGAGAAGGATCAGGAATTGCGGGTTCTTGACGGCGACATCCTCCCAGGAGGTCGTGCCCCAGCTCATGTCGAGATCGCCAAGGATATTGGTGCCGCCCGCCGCCTCGATCAGCGCGGTCGGCATGGCGAACTTGCCCGCCGTGAACGGCTTGTCCTCGCCGGAATCGTAAAGGAAGACCGAGACCGGCGCTTCGCCCTTCACAGCCTCCTTCACCTTACTGATGCGCGCTTCCCAGCCGTCAACGAGTTCCTTCGCCTTGGCATCCTTGCCGAAGATCGTACCGAGGGCCAGTTCGTCCGTGTAGAGAAGGTCCATCGAGGCGCGGGGCCGAGCCTTGTCCACCTGCGCGCAGCTTTCGGTCAGGACATAGGTCGGAATGCCCTTGGCGCTCAGCGTGTCGGGCGTCACTTCGCCGCCGGGCTTCATGCCGTAGTACCAGCCAGCGAAGAAGAAATCGGCCTGGGCCGCCAGAAGGGTCTCCATCGTCGGATATTTGGGCGCGAGTTCGGGGATCGAGCCCTTGGCGGCGTCGAAGGCCGGCGTCGTCTTGTACCAGCCCGAAACGCCGGTGACGCCAGCCATATTGGGCTGGAGGCCCAGGGCGAAGGCCATCTCGCTCATGTTGAGATCGTGAACGACGGCGCGTGTCGGCGCCTTGTCGAATGTCAGCGTGCGCCCGCAATTCTCGACGCTCACAGGAAAGGCGTAGGCAGAGGTGGCGGCGAGCGCGGCGGCAAGGCCGGTCAGAAGGGCGGAAATCTTCATGCGTCGTCCTATCGTGAGGAAGCGTCGGGCGGCGTGTCGAACACGAGGAGCGACCGGCCCGTCGCGGGATTGGTGAAGGGAAAGCAGTCCATGGCGAAGACGGCGCGCACCGTCTCGGCCGACAGCGCCTGCATCGGGGGGCCATGGGCGACGAGCCGCCCGGCGCTCAGAACGGCAACCCGATCGGCAAAGGGCGAGACAAGCGCGAGATCGTGCAGAACGGCGACCACGGTGATGCCGAGGTCGCGCGCCAGCGCCAACATGTCGGCCCGCGCGCGGGGGTCGAGATGGTTGGTCGGCTCGTCCAGAACGAGGATCGAGGGGCGCTGGGCCATCGCCCGCGCGATGCCGGCGCGCTGGCGCTCGCCACCCGACAAGCTGTCCAGCCGCCGGCTCTCGAGACCGGACAAGCCGACCAGCGCCATGGCATCGCCCACCGCCGCCCGATCCTCGCGCGCCGTGGCGCGAGCACGATGGGGGATGCGGCCAAGCCCGATATAGTCGGCGAGGGTCAGCCTCCCGTCCGGCAGGTCGCTCTGGCCGACCACCGCGATCCGCCGCGCCCGCTCGAGCGGCGCGATCGCCTGGAGGTCGCGCCCGTCGATCGAAACCCGGCCGCGCGTCGGCTGAAAGCGCGCAAAGACGAGGCGCAGAAGCGAGGTCTTGCCCGCGCCGTTGGGCCCGACCACGGCCAGCCGCTCGCCCGGTTCGATCGCGAGATCGAGACCTTGTAGGATGCCGCGCCCGTCTCGCGCGCAGAAGTCGATACCGGCGAGATCGATGCGGCCGGGCGCGAGCGGGCTGGATGACATGGCACTGCGAACTTCAGATTTTCGAGCCTGAACGAGAGCGCGTCAGGGACGAACAGGGGGGTGAGGCTGGGTGCGAGGAATGAACCTCGACCGGCAAAAGGGCTTTACGATGTTATATTATAACATTGCAAGCCCCTGCTCGGTGCGAGGAGACCACGCCTTCGGCGAGAAACCTGCCCCACGCAGACGGACGCCGCATGGGGGAACCGCAGCATCGAGGGAATCGAAGCCATCAGGGGGGATCGCGAAAGAATCTCTGGGAAGCCGATCCTTTCGGCGCTGGGGGTCGGTCGGCGCAGAGCCGGGTCGGATGAGCGAAGCCGAGTGATGCCTCTCACCCGGCAGGCTCTATCCCAGAGGTCGCGCGGCGCAAAGCGCGGCCCGATCACGGCTTCGTTCGAGAGCGGCGGAAACGCTCGGCAACGGGCCGGAAAGAGGACGCCGACGTCGAGCGTCACCTTTCGCCGTCCGGTCGGGGAGACGCGCTCGGGCAGGTCCGGGGAGTGTCGACGAACCCGATGCAATCCTGTTCGACGCTGATCGGGGCCAAGCGTCACGCGGCGGCGTTGAGGCCGCCACGCTCGTGCTCCATTCGTGCCGCCTGTTCGATCGCTCGTTCGCGAAAAGCCATCTCCATGCGCGGATGGAAGACGCGGAACCCGTTGCGCCCCTGTGCCTTGGCCTCGTAGAGCGCCATGTCGGCCTGCCGACAGAGCGTTTCGAAATCGAGATGCGCACCGCGCCAGATGGCGATGCCGATGCTGACGCCGATATGCGTGCGATGGCCGTCGATCTCGAACGCTTCGGCCAGTCGGCCGACGATGCGCTTGGCGAGCCCGCGCTGCTCGCCCTCGTCCAGCCCCTGAACCAGGGCGGCGAACTCGTCCCCGCCGAGGCGAGCCAGGCACACGCGGGCATCGCACTGGCTGCGCAGCCGGTTCGCCACTTCGACCAGAAGCGCGTCGCCGGCTTGATGCCCCAGCTTGTCGTTGACGCTCTTGAAGTGATCGAGATCGAAATACATGATCCCGAGATGCCCCGCCCTGCCATGGCGCAACGCATCTTCCGTCATGCTGTCGAAGCCCCGGCGGTTGGCGAGTTCCGTCAGCCGATCCGTTTCGGCCTGGACGCGCAGATCCTCCATCAACCGCCGACGCTCGTTGATCTTGGTGGCCAGCACGGACACGGCTGAAAAGAGCGTGCGCATCTCGCTGATCGAACTGTCGAGGCTCATGCGTTCGATCGAACGATTGCCGGCCAGCGAGACGACCGCCTCCTGCGCGGTCAGAAGCGGCAGCAGGATCTTGCGCCGAACCGAACCCAGGAACCAGAAGGCCGCGCCAAGGCACAAGAGCGAACCCAGAAGGGTCAAGCCGAGGCGGCTCAAAGCCGTCGCGCGGCGCTCCTCGAACATGCCGATCATGTGCGACAGGTAGAGATTGCGCATGTCTTCGAGGGGTTTGAGATGCGGCACGTAAAGCGCCGTCAACTGGCTCGGTTCGATGGAATAGGACGCCCCCGCCTTCCCTTCCGCCACGATCCGCCGCAGAAGTCCCAACCCTTGCCCGAAGAACTGCTGGCCGATGTCCTGGGCCAGCGGCTGAAACTCGGGATCGGCAGAAAACAGCCTTTGCGTACCGAGCAGGCGATTGATCTCCAGAAGCCGTCCCTCAGCGCGATAGAAGCGTTCGATCTCGTCTTCCGTCAGCCTTTCGCCGCGGGAGACGGATGGAATGATATGGGAGGCGATGCGCCCGCCGAACTCGCGCAGGTCGCTGACGCTTTGGGCCACCATCGTGGAACCGGCCACGATCGGTCCCAGAAGCGCAAGGGCTTGCGCCCCCGTGTCGAGCGCGGTCTGGTAATGGTCCACCACCTCGATCATGCCATTCACGGCTTGGCGCACGTCCTCGCGCGAGCGGCTGCCGGCTGGCATGGCGGCGATCCGATCGACCTCGGCACGGGCGGCCACCAGTTCGTCACGGGCGTCCGAAATGGTCTGAGCGATCGCCTGGAAGATGAAGGGCTCCGCCCACTGCCGATCCATACCGAGCGCGGTGTCCAGCGACAGATCGGTCACGGCACGAAACTCGGTCAGTCGACGGGTTGCGGCGGCGTCCGATCCCGGTTCGATCGACATGACGACGTTGGATGGGCCCCGCTCGGCCGAGATGCGATTGGCGGTCGTCAGAAGCAGATGGTAGGCTTTGATGGCATGGAGATTGCGCTCGCCCTCCTGAAATTTCAGCAGAAGGGGCCAAACGCCCCAAGCCATAGCCAGGATGAGACTGGCCGCAAAGCCCGACAGCGACAGCCGAAGCCATCTCTTCAACGATACGGGCTTGCGGGAAGGGCCGAGCGGCATACCACCTTCGAGGTCTAGAGAGCGTTCGATAATTTCAACAGCAGGCTTGAAATTTTCCTGAATCCAAGCGGGCCCGAGCGCCATTTCCCCAGAATGAGAAGCCCGCGCCGCCTTTGCAACATAGGCCTTTCGGCGCGACGACGCGGGCCGCGCCTCGCGCCCCCGCTTGAAAAGCGCGCTCCGTACCGCCATCTCGCGCCACGACCCCCCATTCGGAGGCTATTGGAACGCGACCATGACTGTTGAAACCGCTGCGCCCGAAACCCGCCCGTTCGAGGCCGATGTCGCCAAGCTGCTGCACCTCATGGTGCACTCGGTCTATTCCGACAAGGATGTCTTCTTCCGCGAGCTGATCTCCAACGCGGCGGATGCCTGCGAGAAGCTGCGCTTCGAGGCCCTGAGCGACGCATCGTTGATGCCGGGCGAAGCGCCGTTCCGGATCGATGTCACGCTTGACCCCGAGGCCAAGCAGTTGACCATCGAGGACAATGGCATCGGCATGAGCGAGGCGGACCTGTCGGAGGCGCTCGGCACGATCGCGCGCTCGGGCACCAAGGCCTTCATGGAGCGGGTCGCCGGCTCGAAAGAGGCGGAAGGCAGCCATTTCATCGGCCAGTTCGGCGTCGGCTTCTATTCCGCCTTCATGGTGGCGGACGAGGTGGAGGTCGTGACGCGGCGCGCGGGCACGGATCAGGCGTGGCGCTGGCGCTCGGACGGGCTCGGCACCTACACGATCCAGCCGGTGGACGTGGCGGAGGCGCCCGCGCGCGGCACCCGCGTCACGCTGCATCTGAAGGAGGACGCGGCGACCTACGCGGACGCCTACACGGCCGAATCCACGATCAAGTCGCAGTCCGGCCATGTGCCGGTGCCCATTTGGCTGAAGGAGAAGCCCGATGCCGAGCCGCGCCAGATCGCGGACGGCGCGGCGCTTTGGATGCGCCCCAAATCCGAATTGAAGCCGGAGGATTACACCGACTTCTACCGCTCCTTCGCCGGACAATACGACGAGCCCGCGCTGACGCTGCATTACCGCGCCGAAGGCCTGCACGAATATTCCGTGCTCGCCTTCGTGCCGGAATCGAAGCCCTTCGACCTGTTCGACCCCGACCGCGCCGGGCGCTTGAAGCTTTATGTCCGGCGCGTCTTCATCACCGACGAGGCGGAGATCCTGCCGCGCTATCTGCGCTTCGTGCGAGGCCTCGTGGACTCGGCCGACCTGCCGCTCAACGTCTCGCGCGAGATGATCCAGGAAAGCCCCGCGCTCTCCGCCATCAAGAAGGGCGTCACCAACCGCGTCCTGTCGGAGCTGGAAAAGCTCAGCGACAAGGAGCCCGAGCGCTACCTGAAGATCTGGGACACATTCGGCCCGGTGCTGAAGGAGGGCCTCTACGAGGATTACGGCCGCCGCGCGGCGCTGCTGTCGCTCGCCCGCTTCAAGACCACGGGTTCGGGGAGCGAATGGCGCTCGCTGAAGGATTACGTCGCCAACCTGAAAGAAGGTCAGGACGCGATCTACTACGCGGTCGGCACCGATCTCGACCGGCTTCTCGCCTCGCCGCAGCTGGAAGGCTTCCGAGCGCGCGGCATCGACGTACTACTCCTGCCCGATCATGTCGATAGTTTCTGGGTCACGGGCGGCATCGAATACGAGGGCAAGCCCTTCCGCTCGGTGACGCAGGGTCTCGCCGATCTCGGCAAGATCAAGCTGACCGAGGGCGAGGCGGACAGCGCCGATATGTCCGACGAGGTTGGCGGCTTCATCGCCTTCGCCAAGACGGTGCTCGGCGACAGCGTGTCGGATGTGCGCGCGTCCGAACGCCTGCGCGAAAGCGCGGTCTGCCTCGTTGCGCCCGACACGGGGATGGACCGGCAGTTGGAGCGCCTTCTGGCGAGCGCCGGTCGCGCGCCCGCCCCGTCGAAGCCCGTCCTGGAGATCAACCCGCGCCACGAGCTGGTGGAACGACTGAGCCGGCTCAGCGAAAGCGAGACAAGCCTTCGCGAGGACGCGGCCCATCTCCTGTTCGACGAGGCGCGCATCGCGGACGGCGAAGCGCCCCTCGACCCGCGCGGCTTCTCGGCCCGTCTCGCCCGCGTTCTGACCCGCGCTGCGGGCTGAGGCGGATCAAAGAGACGAAGCCGGCTAACGGCCTCTCCATAAGCGGCGAGCGCTTCGATGCGCTCGCCGTTTCAGCATGTAAGCGTTGCGCAAGATGCCGTTGGACGGGAGCGCCCTTTTCATGGCGTGCGCATTCGAAATCTTGCATGACCCCGCCCGCTTCGACGCAGGAGGCAGCGCGTCTTATACACCAGACCGGATTGAATGATTCTCCGCGGCGCCGAGTTGAACATGCGGCGAGCCTGACCGACCGTCGCGCCATAGGCCGGGCTTATGCTCCTCTCGACGCCGAGATCACAACCGCCCCGGACCGCAAGGCGAAAGCCCGTCCATCATCCCGCACGATACGTCGCAGCCTGGGCGGATGATACGATCCGCAGCGGGATGTTCGATTCGAATAGCAGGTCCGCGTCCGCGATCTCCGCTTTCGCTTCGCGGCGGCGCCAACAGATTTTCAGTGGCCGTACACGACATTGGTGAGCACGGCCTTAGCGACAGGCATGGCTACCGCGACGTCATCGACATCCGCGACACAAAACGGCGCATCAACGGCTCGCATGGCGCGGGCAGGGTCTACCGCATGGCGGATCTCAAGCTGACGCAACGTCACACCGAGAGCTTGTAATCGGTGGCCAACCACCGTCTCGGATCGCAACGATCGGGCGGCATTTTCGTTAGGACATCATGAGGTTAGGGATTCAGAAGGAGCCTTGGAACTCATGTCACGAACTGTTCGCATCGTTCATCGTCCGTCCACCGTCTGGGAACGCAACCAGGCCGAGGGCGGCATCCGGCACCATCAGATCGCGGCCTATCGCGAAGTGACGCGTGTCTTCGTGCATCCTCGCCGATCAGATGCAGCCCTGCCCAGCGCGGCGGTCGCATCGGCGGCCCTCGAAGCCAATGCCACCGAACAAGGGGCCTGCGTCAGCGCCTGATCGAAGCAGACTTATGTCATGCGAAAGGGCCGGTCCACTCGCGGCGGACCGGCCCTTTCGCATATCTCAAGGTAAGCCACGCTCTGTCGGCGCGGCTTTAAGGGGTTAGTCGAGCTGGCGCACCGCGCCCTTGGCGGCGCTGGTGGTCATCGAGGCATAGGCCTTGAGCGCGGTCGTCACCTTGCGCTTGCGGATCTCGGCGGGCTTCCAGGCGTCGCGGCCCTTGGCTTCCATCTCTGCGCGGCGGCGCGCGAGTTCCGCGTCCTCCACCGCGAGATGAATGGAGCGGTTCGGGATGTCGATCTCGATCCGGTCGCCCTCTTCCGCCAGCGCGATCAACCCGCCTTCGGCCGCTTCCGGCGAAACGTGGCCGATCGATAGACCCGAAGAGCCGCCCGAGAAGCGCCCATCGGTGACGAGGGCGCAGGCTTTGCCGAGGCCCTTCGACTTCAGATAGCTCGTGGGATAGAGCATTTCCTGCATGCCCGGCCCGCCACGCGGGCCCTCGTAGCGGATCAGGACGACATCGCCCGGCTCGATCTGGCCGGACAGGATCGCCTTCACCGAGGCGTCCTGGCTTTCGAACACGCGGGCGCGGCCGGTGAATTTCAGGATCGATTCATCGACGCCCGCCGTCTTCACGATGCAGCCGTCCTCGGCGAGATTGCCGTAAAGCACCGCCAAGCCGCCGTCGCGCGAGAAGGCATGCTCGAGATTGCGGATGACGCCCGCGTCGCGGTCGTCGTCCACCGTGTCGAAACGACGGTCCTGGCTGAAGGCGACCTGCGTCGGCACGCCGCCAGGCGCGGCGCGGAAGAAGTCACGAACGGTCTGGCTTTCGGTGCGCTTGATGTCCCAGCGGTCCAGCGCGGCGCCGAGATTTTCGGCATGGACGGAGCCGACCGAGGTGTCGAGAAGGCCGGCGCGGTCGAGCTCGCCCAGAATGCCCATGATGCCGCCGGCGCGGTGCACGTCTTCCATATGGACGTTGGCGATCGAGGGCGCGACCTTGCAGAGAACGGGAACGCGGCGCGACAGGCGGTCGATATCGGCCATGGTGAAGTCCACCTCGGCCTCGTGCGCGGCGGCCAGCAGATGCAGCACCGTGTTGGTCGAGCCGCCCATGGCGATGTCGAGCGTCATGGCGTTTTCGAAGGCGGCGAAGCTCGCGATGGAGCGCGGCAGAACCGAGGCGTCGTCCTGCTCGTAATAGCGGCGCGCGAGATCCACCACGAGATGGCCGGCCTCGACGAAGAGGCGCTTGCGCTCGGCATGGGTGGCGAGCGTCGAGCCATTGCCCGGCAGCGACAGGCCGAGGGCTTCGGTCAGGCAATTCATCGAATTGGCGGTGAACATGCCCGAGCAGGAACCGCAGGTCGGGCAGGCCGAGCGCTCGATGGTTTTGACGTCCTCGTCCGAGATGCGGTCGTCGGCGGCCGCGATCATCGCGTCCACGAGGTCGAGCTTCTTCTCGGTCATGTCGGGCCAGACGACCTTGCCCGCTTCCATCGGACCGCCCGAGACGAAGACGGCGGGGATGTTGAGGCGCATGGCGGCCATCAACATGCCCGGCGTGATCTTGTCGCAGTTCGAGATGCAGACCATGGCGTCGGCGCAATGCGCGTTGACCATGTATTCGACCGAGTCGGCGATCAGCTCGCGCGAGGGCAGCGAGTAGAGCATGCCGTCATGGCCCATCGCGATGCCGTCATCGACGGCGATCGTGTTGAACTCCTTGGCGACGCCGCCGGCCGCCTCGATCTCGCGGGCGACAAGCTGGCCGAGGTCTTTCAGATGCACATGGCCCGGCACGAACTGCGTGAAGGAATTGACCACGGCGATGATCGGCTTGCCGAAGTCGGAATCCTTCATTCCCGTGGCGCGCCAAAGGCCACGGGCCCCGGCCATGTTGCGGCCATGGGTGGTCGTGCGGGAACGATATGCGGGCATGAAAACCTCCTGTGCCCGGGTGGGCGTACCCGCCATTACACCTATTCCTGAATCATTCCAACTGTCTGTGGCCCGATGTTTTTCTTGTCGGCTGAAGGTGACCGGCGCGCGGCGGCGCTCTTCGCGGGGCCGAGGGTGGTTCTGCAAACCCTTTCAAGCATGAGCAGCGCGCTTTAACCCATGCCGGCGCGGTCGTGCGTCCCGACCATGCTGTGTGTAATCGGATGCGGCCCGGACCCAATGGCCTTTCCCCGTGCTATCTCTTGCCTTTGAGTGGACCCGGAGCGCGTCGATCACGCCCGCGTGAGGTTCACGCTGATGTCATGCGGGCTGCGTAAGGCCGCCGAAACGATCCGTTTGCCCCCGCTTTCCGGGTGCATTCGACCTATGGGGGACTTGTCCATGTCACGCCTCTTCGGCCTTGCCGCCAGCCTGTCTCTTGCCGCCCTCGCTCTTGCCGGCCCCGCCTTGGCCGAGAGCAAGCTCACGCTCTACACGAGCCAGCCGAACGAGGACGCGCAGGCGACCGTCGATGCCTTCAAGGCCGCGCATCCCGACATCACGGTGGAATGGGTGCGCGAGGGCACGACCAAGGTGATGGCGAAGCTCCAGGCCGAGTTCGCCGCCGGCGCGCCACAGCCCGATGTGCTTCTGATCGCCGACAGCGTGACCATGGAAGGCCTTAAGCGCGACGGACGCCTCCTCCCCTTCCCCGAGGCCGACACCAAGGGCTTCGACGCCGCGCTGGTAGACAAGGACCATACCTATTTCTCCACCAAGCTGATCACCACCGGCCTGGTGGCCAACACGCGGGCGGGCGAAGCGCCGCGCGCCTGGAAGGATCTGCTCAAGCCCGAGATCGCCGCTAAGACCACCATGCCGAGCCCGCTCACCTCAGGCGCGGCGCTGGTGCATGTCGCGACGCTGGCGCAGAATTCCGAGTTCGGCTGGCCCTATCTGGAAACGCTCGCCAAGGAGGGCACGAGCGCCAGCGGTGGCAATGGCGCGGTGATGAAATCGGTGGCCGGCGGCGAAAAGGCTTACGGCGTGATCGTCGATTATCTTGCCATCCGGGAAGCGGCCAAGGGCGCGCCGGTGAGCTTCGTGTTCCCGACTGAAGGCGTGTCGGCGGTGACGGAGCCCGTCGCCATCCTGAAGACCGCGAAGAACCCGGACGGCGCCAAGCTCTTCGTCAACTTCCTGCTCAGCGAAGCCGGCCAGAAGCTGGCGGCTCGCCAAGGCTATCTGCCCGCGCGCAGCGGCATCGAAGGCCCGGCGGGCTTCCCCGCGCGCGACACGATCAAGCTCCTGCCCTTCGACGCGGCCAAGGCCCTGGCCGACGAGGCCGAGAACAAGAAGCGCTTTTCCGAACTCTTCGGCGGCTGAGGCAAGACGCGTTGAGAGCCACGCCCGCCGAGCGCTGGACGATCGGGGCGCTCGCCCTGATCGTCGCCCTTCTGTCGATCCTGCCGCTCGTCCGGCTGGCGATGGAAGCCGTTCTGCCCGGTGGGCGGGTGGATCTCGGCCCCGCGCTCGGCGTGCTCCAGGCGCGCTCGACCTGGATCGCCACCGGCCACACGCTGGCGACGGCCTCTGTCGGCACGCTGATCGCCGTCCTGATCGGCCTGACGCTGGCGCTTCTCGTCGGGCTGACGGACATTCGCGGTCGCAAGGTGTTGACCTTCTGCGCGCTTCTGCCGGCGATGATCCCGCCGCAGGTGACGGCGCTCGCCTGGGCGCAGCTGTTCGGCCCGGCCAGCCCGCTTCTCAACACGCTGGGCCTTGCCCCCGAACTCGGCTCGCCCAATCCGCTCTACAGCGCGGGCGGCATCATGGTGCTGCTCGGCGTCCAGCACGCGCCGCTGGTCTTCCTGTCGGTGCGCGCAGGCCTGCGCGCCCTGCCGCGCGATCTCGTGGAAGCGGCGCGTGCCTGCGGGGCCGGCCGGGGCCGCGTGCTCGCCACGATCATCCTGCCCGTCATGACGCCGCCGCTGGTGGCGGGTGCGGCCATCGCCTTCGTGTCGGCGGTCGGCAATTTCGGCATTCCCGCGCTTCTCGGCATTCCCGCCGGCTACACCGTCCTGCCGACGCTGATCTACCAGCGCCTTGCCGGCTTCGGCCCCGCGATCATCGGCGAAACGGCGGTTCTGTCCGTTATCGTCGGCCTCGTCGCCTTTAGCGGGCTGGCGCTTCAGGGGCTCGCCCTGCGCGGTCGGGACTATCGCCTGTCCGGCTCGGGCGCGGCGTTGGAGCCATTCCGCCTCGGCCGATGGCGCGGGGCGGTGGAGGCGCTGGTGGTGGCTCTCATGCTGGTGATGGTCGCAGCGCCCCTCGTCGGGCTGCTGGCGACCTCCCTCGTCACGGCCTACGGCGTGCCGCTCGGCCCGGCCACGGCGACGCTCGGCAACTATGCCGAAGTGCTGCTGCGCCAGGACATGACGATCCGCGCCTTTCGCAACTCGGCGGCTTTGTCGCTCGGCGCGGCGCTGCTTCTCGCCTGTCTCACCGTCCCGCTCGGCGTGCTTCTCGTCTGGCGCAGGAGCCGGCTGCTGCGCCTCGTCTCGACCGCCGCGGACATTCCCTATGCCCTGCCCGGCATCGTGCTCGGCATCGCGGCGATCCTTCTGTTCCTGAAGCCGCTGCCGCTTCTAGGTTTCGGCCTCTACAACACGATCTGGATCATCTTCCTGGCCTATCTCGCGCGCTTCCTGGTTCTGGAACTGCGCCCGGTCGTGGCGGGCGTCAGCCAGCTCGACCCCGCGCTGGACGAGGCCGCGCGCATGACCGGGGCGGGCTTCCTGTTTCGCCTGCGCACCATCGTCCTGCCGCTCGTCGCGCCCATGGCGGCGGCGGGAGCCATTCTCGTCTTCATGACGGCCTTCAACGAGCTGACGGTTTCGGCGCTGCTCTGGTCGGCCGGAAACGAGACGCTGGGCGTTGCCGTGTTCAATCTGGACGATGCCGGCCGCGCGCCGCTCGCCGCCGCGCTCGCCAGCGTGACGGTGGCGGTGATCCTCGCCGTCATGGCGCTCGGCTCGGCGCTGGCCCCGCTTCTGCCCAAGGGCGCGCTGCCCTGGACGGATTGAGCGCCGGCTCTTCGAGCCCCGCCGATCAGGCGAGCGCGGCTTCCCGCACCGGCAGGGTCGCGGCCTCGCCGCCCTCCGGCAGCAACCAACCGCCCTTGAGGCCGACGCGCAGGCTCTCGCCTTCCGCGTAAGGCGCGTCGGCATGGACGGCCAAGCGCAGGCCGGGAGCGGTCAGCGGCTCCACCACAAGGCGCGAATGCGCGCCCTTGAAGGTCGAGGACAGAACACGGGCGGGGAACCCGCCCGGCGCGTCGGCTTCCAGATCCTCGGCCCTCAGGCAGACGCGCCCGCGCGCCCCGGCGGGCAGGCGCAGGCCGGGGCGGCAGCGCAGATCGGCTTCGACACCGAGCAGCCGGGCCCGCGCATGGCCCTGCCCCGGCGAGAGAAGGATGTTGGCTTCGACCACATGGCCATGGCCGATGAAACGGGCGACCGCCTCGGTTGCAGGCTCGCGGTACAGGGTCGCCGGCGCGCTGACCTGAAGAATGCGCCCGCGCTCCATCACCGCGACCCGGTCCGCCATGGCCATGGCCTCGGCCTGATCATGGGTGACATAGACCATGGTCGCGCCCGTGCGCCGGTGGAAGGCGCGGAAGGTTTCCTCCATGGAGGCGCGCAGATGCATGTCGAGATTGGCGAGCGGCTCGTCCAGAAGCACGATGCCGGGCTCCATCGCGAGGCACCGGGCGAGCGCCACGCGCTGGCGCTGGCCGCCCGACAGATCGGCCGGACGCCGCCCTTCGAAGCCGGAGAGATCCACCGCCGCCAGCGCCTCGGCCACCTTGCGCGCTCGCTCGGCCCCACGCAGGCCTTTGACGCGCAGGGGATAGCCGACATTCTCGCCGACGCTCATATGCGGCCAGAGCGCATAGGACTGAAACACGATCGCGACCTGCCGCGCTTCGGGCTGCACGAAACAGCCCGGCCCGGCGACAAGCCGTTCGTCGAAAGCGAGCGTGCCGTCGGTCGGCGCCTCGAACCCGGCGATCAGCCGAAGCAGCGTCGTCTTGCCGCAGCCCGACGGCCCGAGCAGAGCCAGGAACTCGCCCGCCTGGATGTCGAGCGACACGTCATCCAGCGCGGCAGGCCCGTTCGGGAAGCGGCGCGTCACGCCGCGAAGGTGGATCGAACGCGCCATACCGGCCTCAAGCGTTTGCATCATCGTGCGTTTTCCCGGCCTGCCACACATCCATGACACAGCGATAACAGAAGCGTCCGCTGTGTCGCTGGCCGGAAACCCATTCGAAGGCCTTTCTCCGAAACGTGATCGGACGCCACTGATGGCCGCGCAAAAAGCTTGCGCACGTCTGGAACCAAGATCGGCTCTCCCGCCTTTTTGTCGCGAAGTTCATGTCGGCGCGGTGACACACCAAGCGCCTGTTTCCAAGATCGGATTTTCCAATGAAGACGCTCGCTCTGACCATTTCGGCCCTCGCCCTCATGGGTGGCGTTGCTTCCGCGCAGATGATGCCGGCTCCTCCGGCTGGCACGCCCGAGTCGGTCAGCAAGGTGCCGGTGCCGGGCAATGATTCCGGTATCGATTCCACCATGCCGGCCGATGCGGCTTCCCGTGTGATCACCCGCATGGATGCGCCGGTCGCGACCGACCAGACCAGCACCAGCTCGGTTCCTGTGCCGGGCAACACTTCGGGCATCGACTCCACCGTGCCGGCTGACGCAGCCTCCCGTGTGATCACCCGCACCGACGCCGTGCCGGCCGACACCGCAGCGGGCCGCAGCAGTGTTCCGGTCCCGGGCAACACGTCGGGCATCGACTCGACCGCTCCGGTTCGCTGAACGCAGCATATCGTCAGCTAAACGAGAAGGGATGCGCTCGAACGGGCGCATCCCTTTTTCATGGACGACGAGACACGCCGCCGTTCGCGTGATCCTCAATGCGCGATCGAAGGTGGGGCCGCCTTGTGGAACCATGGCCCTTTCCGAAAACGGGAAGGCCGTTTCGAAACGCAAAGCCTGTTCTGGGCGGTCCAGTCCGGCAAAACCGGGTCGGTTCGGTGCCCCGCCCTGCCTCAACCGGCCATGCCCCGCTGAGCTTCAGGCCGCTTGTCGAAGCCTCTCGCCATCGTGCCCGCGCTCAGCCGGCGCATTCTGGGCGACCTTCTCCGCCATGGCCGGCATAGGGCGAATGGTGTGGCCGCCCTCCAGCCCCTGCAGCACATCCTGCGCTTCGCTCGTGTTGAGCTGGAACTTGCCGACCTCATGGCGAAGCCGCTCGCCTTCCGTCGAAAGCTGCTCGGCCGTCTCCGCCATCGTACGGGCGCCGCTGGCATTGGATTGCGTCACCTGATCGAGCTTCTGAATGGCCTGGTTGATATGGTCGATGCCGATCGACTGCTCGCGGCAGGCGGCCGAAATCTCGGACACGAGTTCAGCCGTCTTCCGGATATCGGGCACCAGCCGCTCCAGGCGCGAGCCGGCGTCTTCGGCCACCACCAGCGTGCGCATCGACAGATCGCCGATTTCCATCGCCGTCCTCTGGGCCCGCTCGGCCAGCTTGCGCACTTCGGAGGCCACCACGGCAAATCCCTTGCCATGTTGGCCGGCGCGGGCCGCTTCGATCGCGGCATTCAGCGCGAGGAGATCGGTCTGGCGCGCGATCTCCTGTACCATGGCAATCTTTTCGGCGATGTCGCGCATGGCCTGCGTGGATTGCGCCACCGCTTCGCCCGTCGTGCCGGCATGTTGGGCCGCCTGCGCCGCAATCTTCTCCGTGGTCGAAGCGTTGTCGGCATTCTGGCGGATATTGGCGCTGATCTCCTCGATCGCGGCCGAGGCCTCTTCGGACGCAGCCGCCTGCTCGCACGAGCCTGACGACAGCTGTGCCGCCGTGGATGAGGATTTCTGCGAACCCGCCGAAACCTGCGATACCGACATCTGCACGGTATGGATCGTCGCCGACAGGCGGAGGCGCGTATGGCACAGGCGCGTCAGCACATCGCCCAGTTCGTCCGTCCGTCCATGCGCGATGCTCTGCGACAGATCACCCTCGGCGATCAAGTCCAGATTGTCGTTGAGCTGGCGCAGGCCTCGGGTGAGTGAGAGCGCGACCCAGCCGGCCACCCCGATCCCCAGGATCAAGGTCACCGCCAGAGCGGCGATCGCGCCGTTTCGCATGGCGACGTAGCGCGCCTGCGCGTCGGCGGCGAACGCGGTCGCCATCTCGTTCGAACGATCCACCATGTCGTCGATGCGCTTCTTCATGGCGAGCGCGGCGGGCCGCTGCTTGGCGCCCAGGAAGGCCAGCGTATCGTTCAGCGAATTGTCCTCGCCCTTCCGCTCGGCCGCCTGCATGGTGGCGGCGACGCTCGTCCAGGCCTGGGCAAGGGCGTCGACACGCGGCGCGAGGCGCTCCGGCGCGGCGCTGCGAAGCGCCTGGATGTGATTCTGCGCCGCGTTCAGCGAGGCGACGAAGCGGCGCTTGGCCGAGGCGGTAACCTCAGGCTCGCTATGGGTCAGAATGTCCACCATATCGAGCCGCGTGCGCAGATAGGCTTGCTCGGCCTTGCCGAGCAGCAGCGGAAGCTGGCCGGCGGAGCCATCCTTCGGCAGGGCGGCCCTCAAGGCGCCGAGCGCCGTTTCAAAGGCGGCATTGTCGGCTTCGATCCGCTCGACAGCCTCTTCCGTCGAATGAATGTCGGCGGCCTGCGCCAGGTCCAGCGCCTGATCGGACACCGCCCGCAGGGCCGCGACAGCGGCCTTGAGATCGCTGAAATCCTGCTCGGCCTCCGCCGACGTCACGGACGCGGCATAGGAGGCCATCGCCTTGTCGATGCGTGCCCAGGACTCGGCGTAGCGTGCACGCTCCGCCGGCATTTCATCGCGCGAAACGGTGATGGTCGAACGAAGGGCGTTGCGCACGCTTTCGAGCTGCGCCGACAGCTCCTTGAGGTTCTGGACCTGCTGGAACGGGTGCTCGACGAATTGGGAGAATCGGTCTGCGTTTTCGGAAAGCGAGGTGATGCCGAAGGCGCCGAGAGCGCAGGCAAAGACCAGAATTGAGCCAAATCCTGCAATGAGTCGGCCTTTCAATGAGAAACGCATGATCAAGACAACCCAAAGGAGGATACTACGATGCCGTATCCTGACACGCGATCGTTTGACATAACGTGTCCCAAAGCAGCCCCAAGACTCTATCTCTCACGATTTGGTTTTCTCGTAGTAAATAGCTCGGATAGACTGACAGTTCGCAAGAATGTGCATTAGCGCATTCCGAACCGGTACAATCCCAACGTTGGGCCAGAGCCGCTCAAGTGATGGTCGCAGCCTCACCCGCCCTCTCGTACGCGGAACATTCCTACACGAAGGCTAGGAAAGCCGACCGCAGAAATCAGGATCGTCGGGTCGAGCGTCCGCTTCACACGAAGACGACCCCGTCTGTGTTTCTCGTCCGCGAGCTATCGCGTGCAGTTCCCGCAGCGCCTAAAGCCCAGAGGAAACCGACGATCGATGCCGGCAAATCCTGCTGGATGCTTCAAAGCAGCCGACTCGCGACCGCGCCGCGCCCAACAACAAGGGCCACAGCGGACGGTGCGAAAGGCTCGCACCGAAAGCCCTGCTCCCACAGCGGGCAAACCGACAGACAAAGACCAGAGCCCACCACGCCCCGAAGATCGCCGACCCGGTATCAACGAGACACATGAGCGTCGAAACAGGAACAAGCCCGCACAGCAAGCTGGCAGACTACCATCTCATTCGGTGATTATCAGATGCGGAGGTTTAGGGTGGTGGAGCCAATCGGGATCGAACCGACGACCTCTTGAATGCCATTCAAGCGCTCTCCCAGCTGAGCTATGGCCCCAGTGCCACTTTCGTGGCAACCTCGTCAGGGCCGTTGGGCCGGCCCCGCATCTGGTGTGAGCGCTTTCTAGGAGAAGGCCCGGGGGAACGCAAGCGAAAAAATCGAGGCACCGACACGAAAGTGAAATCGGACCGTCAAGCCTCTGTCATGACTTGGTTTTTAGCTGACCGACTGTGAGTCTCCACGGCTCCGCACGCGGCGAATCGCCAGGGATCGACAGGCCTGCCGGCTCGAATCATCGGCCCTTTGGTTTGGCGAGGCCGGGTCAAAAACAAGGAACCGGGTCGAAGACAAGAAAAAAGGGAGGATCGGCCGATCCTCCCTTTCTCGTCGCGTTACGAACCCGCGCCGCGCGCGGCGTCTGCGCCGGAGATCAGACGTCGTCCTCGTCGTCGCGACCGCCGCCGATAATGTCGGTCATGTCGTCGTCTTCGTCTTCGTCGTCGGCCAGGAACGTGTCGTCGTCATCGTCGCTGTCGTCGTCCACGACATCGTCGTCCTCGTCGCCATCGACATTGGGCAGATCGTTCTTGGGTGCGGTCGCGCCGCCCTCCTCGTCTTCCACGTCGTTGATCGAGACCGTCTCCTCATCGGTCTCCGCGACCTCGGTGACTTCCTGCTCTTCGGTCTCTTCCTCCTGCTGGACGCGGCTGCGCGAGGCCTTCACCGTCTCGAAGAAGGACAGGGGATAGGACTTGCCGGTATAGGGAGAGACGATCGGGTCCTTGTTCAGGTCGTAGAATTTGCGCCCCGTTTCCGGGTCGACGCGCTTCGTGCCGAGTTCTTGTTTCGCCATGGGTTCGCCTTTCGAAAGGGAGCGGGATCGCCCGCATGTGTCGGGCGCCGACCGGGCCGGGTCATCCCATATCGCCGCAAGGCCGGCCGGTCGAGGGGTAGGAAAAAGCGGAAGGTCCCATACGGCCTGCGCCGGGGCTTGTCAAAGCGACGCCATTTGCCGCGTGTCCCCGATAGCCGGTCCGCGCCTCCGCGCGGTGTCGTCACGCAGGGCGAGCGTCCGGCCGCCGCCATCGCGCCCGGCCCCTCCCGCCCCGGCGCTGGCCTAGGCTCTTCCCCTGCGCGCGGTTTGGATGGTAGGCGAGCACCAGACAGATCCCAGGAGAAGACGAGCAGGCCCACGCGCCCCGGCTCGCGACGAGGACGAAGCCGCCATGACGGGTCACGCCGCCGCCCCCCGCCCCCTCCAGAGCCGCCGCAAGGGCGCCCTTTCCGGGCGCGTGCGCGTGCCCGGCGACAAGTCGATCTCGCACCGCGCCTTTCTGTTCGGCGGCCTCGCCGCCGGGCGCACCCGCGTCACCGGCCTTCTGGAAGGCGAGGACGTGATCGCCACCGGCCGCGCCATGCGCCAGATGGGCGCGCGGATCGAGCGCGAGGGCGAGGCCTGGATCATCGATGGCGTGGGCAATGGCGCGCTCCTGGAGCCGGACGGCGTTCTCGACTTCGGCAATGCCGGCACCGGTGTGCGCCTCACCATGGGTCTCCTCGGCCCCTATGACTTCACCACGACCTTCGTGGGCGACGCCTCGCTGTCGCGCCGGCCCATGGGCCGCGTGCTCGACCCCTTGCGCCAGATGGGCGTTCAGGTTCTGGCCCGCTCCAAGGACCGGCTGCCGCTCTCGATCCGCGGCCCGCGCGTCGCCGCCCCGATCGAATACCGCGTGCCCATGGCCTCGGCGCAGGTGAAGTCCGCCGTGCTGCTCGCCGGCCTCAACACGCCGGGCGTCACCACCGTGATCGAGCCGGTCATGACGCGCGACCACACCGAGCGGATGCTGGAAGGCTTCGGCGCGAAGGTCTCGGTCGAGACGGATGCATCCGGCATCCGCACGATCCGCCTCGAAGGTCAGGGCGAGCTGAAGGGCGTGCCGGATTTCGTGGTGCCGGGCGATCCGTCCTCGGCGGCCTTCCTCGTCGTCGCCGCGCTGCTCGTGCCGGGCTCGGACGTGGTGATCGAGAACGCGCTGATGAACCCGACCCGCACGGGCCTGATCGAGACGCTGCGCGAGATGGGGGCGTCCATCGAGGCCGTGAACCCGCGCCTGTCGGGCGGCGAGGAGGTGGCGGACCTCCATGTGCGCCATTCCGCGCTGCGCGGCGTCACCGTGCCCCCCGAGCGCGCGCCGTCCATGATCGACGAATATCCCGTGCTCGCCGTCGCCGCCGCCTTTGCCGAAGGCGAGACGCTGATGCAGGGGCTGGACGAGCTGCGCGTCAAGGAATCCGACCGTCTCGCCGCCGTCGCCGCGGGCCTGAAGGCCAATGGCGTCGTGCATGAGGAAGGCGAGGACTGGCTGCGCGTCACCGGCCGCCCGGACGGCTCGGGCCTCGGCGGCGGGCGGGTCGAGACGCATCTCGACCACCGCATCGCCATGAGCTTCCTCATCATGGGTCTGGCCAGCCAGCATCCCGTCAGCGTCGACGACGCCACGATGATCGCGACGAGCTTTCCCGAATTCGAGGGGCTGATCGAAACGCTCGGCGGCGAACTCCAGCCGGCGGAATGACGGCATCCGAAGGGGCCGTTCTCGCGCTCTTTCTCGCGATCTTCGGCCCCCTCGCCTTTCTTTACGGACGAAGCCTCGCGCATCGTGTTCATGCGCAGGCGCGCCGCTACGGCGGCTCGGCCCTCCACATTATGGCGGCCAAACTCGTGCTGCCGGCCCTCGTTGCCCTGTCGCTCGCCTTGCGCTTCTCCGGTTCGGAACTGGACGAATGGCTGGCCTGGACCGCCAGCGGCACCCTGCGCGCTGCGATCTCCGCGCTCTGGTTCATCGGCTCGATCGCGGGCATCCTGTTCTTCGCGGCGATCCCGTTCGTCTTCGGACGATGCTTCGCCTTGATCGCCGTGGCCTTCGGCTGGTTCCAGCATCTGGAGCACCAGCCGTCCCGCTCCGGCGCGGCCGGGTTCCGCGAGCGCGCGGCGCGCGCCGAACCCGAGGACGACGAGGGTTGAGCGCCCCCGCGCAGGCTTGAGCCCCCCGCCCGTCTGGGCTCACAATGAGCGCCGGGGAGGACATCCATCATGATTCGAGCCGAACGCATCGACCGGGTGATCGATGAGGCCATCGCGGCGCGCCGCCTCGTCGGCGCCGTCGTGATGGTGGTCGAGGGTGGAGCCATCACCTATCGCCGCGCAGCCGGGCTGGCCGATCGGGAAGCCGGCATTCCGATGCGCGAGGACACGCTGTTTCGCGCGGCCTCTCTGACCAAGCCCCTGGTGGCGGCCACGATCCTGGCGCTGGCCGAGAAGGGGCGGCTCGCTCTCACCGACCCCGTGACGAAGTCCCTGCCCGAGTTCCGGCCGAAGCTCGCGGACGGCCGCGAGCCGGCGATCACGCTGGCGCAGCTTCTGACCCATACGGCGGGTCTCACCTATTCCTATCCGCGCGACCGCGCGATCACCTCGGGCCTGCCCGACACGGCCGTGACGCTGGAGGAGACGCTGCGCCGCATCGCCGCCCAGCCGCTCGCCTACGAGCCGGGCACGGCCTGGGCCTATTCCATGGCGACGGACGTGCTGGGCGCGGTGGCGGCCGCCGTCCACGGCTCGACACTGGCCGAGGCCGTGCGCGCGCATGTGACCGGGCCGCTCGGGATGGCGGACACGGATTTTCCACCGGTCGACGCCGCGCGCCTCGCGGTGCCCTATGGCGACGGCGAGGATGAACCCGTGCGTATGGGCGAGCCGCATGTGATGGCGAGCCCCTGGGGCGATCGGCTCACCTTCTCGCCGTCCCGCATTCTCAATCCATCCGCCTTCCAGTCCGGCGGCGCGGGCATGGCGACCACCGCGCCCGACTATATCCGCTTCCTCACCGCCATTCTGTCCGGCGGCGGGCCGATCCTCCAGCCGGACACGGTGCGCCGCGCGCTCGCCAACCAAACGGGCGAGATCGAGCAGGCACCGGGCAAGCGCTTCAGCTATCTCGGCTCCACCACGATCGACCCGGCCATGGCCGAGCTGCCTTGGCCGGCGGGCACCAATAGCTGGGGCGGCATCTACGGCCATATCTGGTCGATCGACCCCGCGAGCGACATCGCGATGGTCTCGCTCACCAACACCGCGCTCTATGGCGGCGAAGGCGCCTTTCCGCTCGCGCTGCGCCGCGCCCTCTATGACGGCTGAATGTCAGACCTCTTTTTCAGCCAAAGCCATGTCCGCCTTGGGATAATCCGCGGACCGGGGCCGGGAGCCGTTGAGCTTGACCTTCGTTGACGGCAAGAAGGAGAAGCGCGCGCAGCTGTCGCGCGCAGAAGCATTAAGAGGGACCATGGCGCTCGTGATCGCGATCGACGGACCGGCGGCCGCCGGCAAGGGCACGCTCGCCAAGCGGCTCGCCGCCCATTACGGCCTGCCCCATCTCGACACCGGGCTTCTCTACCGCGCGGTCGGGCGCCTGGCGCGCGAGCGCGGCGTCGATCTGGACGATCCCGAGGCCGCCGGGGCGGTGGCGCGCGATCTCGTGCCCTCGCATCTCGACGACGGCACGCTGCGCGGCCACGAGGCCGGAGAACTCGCCTCGCGCGTCGCGGCCCATTCGCCGGTGCGTCAGGCCCTGGATGCCTTCCAGCGAAGTTTTGCCGCGCAGCCCGGCGGCGCGGTTCTCGACGGGCGCGACATCGGCACGGTGATCTGCCCCGATGCGCCGGTGAAGCTCTTCGTCACCGCCTCGCCGGAGGTGCGCGCGCGCCGGCGCACGGACGAATTACTCGCCAAGGGCCGGCCCGTGGATTACGAAACCATCCTCACCGAGGTGCGCGAGCGCGACCGGCGCGATGCCGGGCGCAGTGTCGCGCCGTTGAAACCAGCGGCCGACGCGCGCTTGCTGGATACGAGCGAACTGGGTATAGAGGATGCGTTCCGGGCCGCTTGCGCAATCATCGACGCTGCGCCACATTAACGGAACACGAAGACGTCAGGCCGCCGCTTTCGAACCTTTAGGGGTTGGAAACGCGCGGTTTTAACGTATTCAATGTGAACGAACCATCGCCGAAGGCCGGTCCACCGCGCCGAAACGGGCCTGGCCCGTCAGCCTCGATGATCGATCCAGAGCGGATCGGCACCGGGGCGGGACCGCCAGCGGTACACGAAACGCGAACCCCGGCGCGCCGCTCCTCTCACGGAGAGGAGCCTCAAGGAGAACGAATGTCCAACGCAGCAGTCTCGCGCGACGATTTCGCCGCGCTTCTCGAAGCCTCGTTCCACGATCAGGATATCGCCGAAGGTTCGGTTGTCCGCGGAACGGTCGTCGCGATCGAGAAGGACATGGCCGTCATCGATGCCGGCCTCAAGGTCGAGGGCCGCGTCGCCCTCAAGGAATTCGGCGGCAAGAGCGGCACCGAGCTCAAGGTCGGCGACACGGTCGAAGTCTATGTCGAGCGTATCGAGAACGCCCTCGGTGAAGCCGTTCTGTCGCGCGACAAGGCTCGCCGCGAAGAGAGCTGGGTCAAGCTCGAAGTCAAGTTCAACGCCGGCGAGAAGGTCGAAGGTCAGATCTTCAACCAGGTCAAGGGCGGCTTCACGGTCGACCTCGACGGCGCCGTGGCCTTCCTGCCCCGTTCGCAGGTGGACATTCGTCCGATCCGCGACGTCGGCCCGCTGATGAACACCCCGCAGCCGTTCCAGATCCTCAAGATGGACAAGCGCCGCGGCAACATCGTCGTCTCGCGCCGCACGGTTCTCGAAGAGTCGCGCGCCGAGCAGCGCTCCGAGATCGTCCAGAACCTCGAAGAGGGTCAGGTCGTCGAGGGCGTGGTCAAGAACATCACCGATTACGGTGCGTTCGTCGACCTCGGCGGCATCGACGGTCTGCTCCATGTCACCGACATGGCGTGGCGCCGCGTCAACCACCCGACCGAAATCCTGCAGATCGGCCAGACCGTCAAGGTCCAGATCATCCGCATCAACCAGGAAACCCACCGCATCTCGCTCGGCATGAAGCAGCTCGAGGCGGATCCTTGGGAAGGCATCGGCGTCAAGTACCCGATGGGCGTGAAGGTCTCCGGCCGCGTCACCAACATCACCGACTACGGCGCCTTCGTCGAACTGGAGCCGGGCATCGAAGGCCTGATCCACGTTTCCGAAATGTCGTGGACCAAGAAGAACGTCCATCCGGGCAAGATCCTTTCGACCTCGCAGGAAGTCGAAGTGGTCGTACTGGAAGTCGATCCGGTCAAGCGCCGCATCTCGCTCGGCCTCAAGCAGACGCTCCAGAACCCCTGGGAAGCGTTCCGCGACCAGTTCCCGGTCGGCACGATCGTCGAGGGCGAGGTCAAGAACAAGACCGAGTTCGGCCTCTTCATCGGTCTGGACGGCGACGTGGACGGCATGGTCCACCTGTCGGATCTCGACTGGAACCGTCCGGGCGAGCAGGTCATCGACGAGTACAACAAGGGCGACATGGTCAAGGCGCAGGTTCTTGACGTGGACGTCGAGAAGGAGCGCATCTCGCTCGGCATCAAGCAGGTCGGCGGCGACACGTTCACCGCTGTGGCCGAGAGCGGCGACATGCGTCGCGGCTCGGTGGTCACCTGCGAAGTGACGGCCGTCAACGAGGGTGGCATCGAAGTCCAGATCGCCGATACCGATCTGACCAGCTTCATCCGCCGCAGCGACCTCGGCCGCGATCGCGACGATCAGCGTCCGGAGAAGTTCTCGGTCGGCCAGAAGGTGGATGCTCGCATCACCCAGTTCGACAAGAAGGCCCGTCGCATCGCCGTCTCGATCAAGGCGATGCAGATCGCCGAAGAGAAGGAAGCCGTGGCGCAGTACGGCTCGACCGACTCCGGCTCCTCGCTCGGCGACATTCTCGCCGCCGCGATGAAGAACCGCGAAGAGCAGTAATCATAAGGCAAGGGCCGCCCACCGGCGGCCCGGCCCGATCGAACGCTGAGCCCGCGCCGAGAGATCGGCGCGGGCTTTTTCGTGGCCACCCCTGAATGATCAGGTGACGGGGCCACGATCGTGCCGACGCGAAGAATGGATCAGTTCGATTTCGAATACCATCCGCGATGGAATCTTCGAGCATCCTTTCTCTGGTGAGTTGCATTCCTGCTCCATCGGGACGACACTGACGCAGGGGCGCGTAAGCAAAACCCCACCCATGCCCGAACGCAATGCGCAGCGCGACCGAAGGGGGATCGGTCGTTTCTGTAACGATCGATCGTTCACCTTAAGGAAATTCATGGCGAGCCATGACGACAGGGAGGACGATCTTCACGATCTGATCGTGGAGGCGTCCGGGAGGCCCGAACTCTGGGACGAGGTTCTGACGGCTTTGATCGAGCAGTTCGGATCACACGCCGGCGCGCTTTATCTTCATTATAATTCCGGCGCTACGCGATCAGCCCCGGTCGTAACAGAGGTCATTCCCTTCCAGGGCTATGGTGCGGGTATGCTCGAACGCTACAACGAGCACTACCACGCCTTGAACCCATTCCATGCCAATGGTTCGCTCTTCACACCCGGCCGTGCCCTCACCGAAGCCAATCTGAAGGAAATCTCGCGAGACTTCGACATCGCCGAAACGGAGTTCTTCGTCGATTGGTGCCGCCCGCAGAACTTCTACTATACGATGGGGGAAATCCTTTTGAAGGATGATACGCCCCTAACCCTTTGGTTGAACCGGGGCCAGCGCTCGCGAGCCTATGGTTTGGATGAGCAGCGGCGTTTCCACCGCCTGTCGCGCAGCGTACTCTCGGCCATTCGCACAGCCGAGCGCCTCGGCGAGGCGCAAGCGGAACTCGCGCTGGCTCATCGAGCTCTGGAAATCCAAAGGGTGGCGGTGCTCACGCTCGACCGCGCGATGAAGCTCCGCGATGCCAATGCGCTGGCCGAGGAGGTGCTGCGCCGCGAGGATGGATTGAGGTCCCGTCAGGGCCATATCGAGCCGACGGACCCGAAAGACGCCATCGCGTTTCGCCAGGCTGTTCATCGGGTCACGATGCCGCTCCATGGCTTGGCCTCACCCGACACCAGCTTGACGATCCGCAGACCAAACAATCAGTTTCCCTATCAGGTTTTCGTAGCGGCAACCCGTGGCCGGAAAGCACTCCTAAGGTTTTCTTCGGCGGAGACGGCCGTTTTGACCTTCCGGGCCACATCACGAAATTGTGCTCCTGATCTCTCCTCGTTCGGGGCGCACTTCCACCTGACGCCCTCCGAACTGCGTTTGGCGGAAGCTTTGCGGGATGGCGCTCCTCTTCCCGTAGCGGCCAAGGCGTTGGGTATCGGCTACGAGACCGCGCGTAGCCAACTCAAGGCTGTTTTCGCCAAGACGGGAACACAACGACAGGCCGAACTAACGCTAATCATAAGCCTATGGTTGAATTCCGGAACGTAGAGAAAACTCAAAGCTCAACCATGAACAACATTTCACCCGATTGGGTGACGACGCATTCACCTCCGGCGTGCACAACATGTTATAGTTCTTTTCCGATAGTTACATATGTAAGGACGCCATAATGGATGCCGCCCCCAACGATGAACAGAGGGTTGCCTTCACCCGTCGCAAGGTTGAACATCGAAAGACCTTTGAAACGTTTCAAATCGATGAGGGATTTGCTCGAAAGCTGCGCGCGTTCGGCGACCGTTACCAGTTGACCATGGCGGAGCTTCGGCTCGTGATCGTCCTGCAGGAAGGGCGTGGCCTGAAAGCGGCGGCCCGGCGCATCGGCGTCGGCTACGAAACCGTCCGCACGCAGGTCAAATCCGTTTTCATCAAAACCGGAACCAAGCGACAAGCGGACGTCGTGACGCTGCTCGCGTCCTTTTCGGAAAGCTGAGCGCTCCTTTCGCCCTTCACGCTCATACGCCGCCTGTTTCGCATGCCGATCGCCGAGCCGGCGGCCTGCGACCTTTTGGACTTTCAACTTGAAGGCGCGGCTTCATTTCTGCAAGTTACACTTACGATTAGCAAAGGACCGATCGCTATGATTCCGTGGCGCTGCGTTCCAATCCGTCTTTCTTTCTCGTGAAGCGAGCCGAAGAGCATGTCACCCCGTCTGGACGATAGACCCCATGTCCTCGGATCGGCCGCCTCGACGCCGAAACTCGGATCCCAAGCGAAGCAGGGTGAGGCGCGGCCGCGCGACCCCCTGGCCGAGGGCGAGCCGCTGGAGCGCTCGCCTTGGCATGTCAGCCTGTTTCTTCGCCGCTTCCTTCTGGCGCTCGCCGTCGGACTGCCGGCCATCTTCCTCGTGTCGGACAGTTGGGGCGAAGCCTTTCTGCTGAGTGCCGTGTTCGTGGTTGCGCTTCAGGCGATCTATCTGGTTCTGGCCTTCCTGTTCATCTGACCCGCTTTGGGCTTGTCGGCGCTGTCAGCCTGTGCGACCTGCGCTCATCGAGCCGCAGTCGAGGGAGCGCCACAGGCATGGAACGGTTTCACGAGATCGGACGCGGCAAGATCGCCGCCATCGCGACCTCGCTCGAGATGCGGCAGCGGCCGCCCTTGCGGCCCGCACCCGAAGCGCTGATAGGCGAAATCGTCCCCTGGACGCAGCCCGATACCGACACCTATCTCGCCCTTTACCGCAAGGTCGGCGCCCCGCATCTCTGGTTCTCGCGCCTCTATATGAGCCAAGCCGAACTCGATGCCGTGCTCCAGAACACGGCGACAGCGATCTTCTCCTGGCGTGTGGCGGGCGAGGACGAGGGGCTTCTGGAACTCGACTTTTCCGAGCCGGAGAGCTGCGAGATCAAATATTTCGGTGTCTCCGAGAGCCAGCAGGGAACGGGCGCGGCGCGCGCGCTGATGAACCACGCGATCGAGACCGCCTTTGCCCGGCCCGTGCAGCGTCTCTGGCTGCACACGAACACGATCGACCACCCCCGCGCCCTCGCCTTCTACCAGCGCAGCGGCTTCGTCCCCATCGGCCAAAGCCTGGAGATCGCCGACGATCCGCGCCTCAACGGCGCGCTCCCGCGCGATGCCGCGCCTCATGTCCCGATCTTCGACTGATCATTCTGTTCATCAGGCTTTGGCTGCCGCGCGATAACAGGCGGGCGTCAAGCCCGTCTCGGCCTTGAAGACACGCGTCAGGTGGCTCTGGCTGGTGAAGCCGCAGGCGAAGGCGATGTCGGCGATCGCGCCCGCGCCCGCAAGGAGGTGCCGCGCCCGTTCCACCCGCCGCCGGCGAACATAGGAATGGGGTGAAACGCCGAAGCTTTCGCGGAACATGCGCTGGAAGTGGAAGGCGCTGAGCCCGGCCGCGTCGGCCAGATCGTCCAGTCGCAGCGCATCCTCCAGCCCCGCCTCGACATGATCCGCCACGCGCCGGCGGAGATGCGGTGCGAGGCCGCCTTTCAAACACGGTCGCGCCCCCACACCGGCCGACAGGCAGAGGCCCAGCGCTTCGCCCATCGCTTCCTCGGCCGCCAGAGATTCGCCAGAGCGGACCGCGCCTGCCAGACGCTCCATGGCCAGTGCCAGACGCGGCTGTTCGGAAAAGGTCGCCTCCGGCAGAACCATCAGCCGCGCATCGCGCTCGAACGCTTCGGCAAAGTAGCGGCGCGCCTCCGCGTCCGGCAGATAGAGATGGACGAATTCGAACGTGTCGGAAATCTCCCATTCCGAGGAATGGCCCTGCGGCAGGACGCAGACCGCGCCTGGCCGACCACTTGCCATCTGACGGCCGAGACGGCGCGTCCCCTCGCCGCCCCTCAGATAGAGGCTGATCGTATGTCCCTGCGGCCGCTCATAGTGCACGCGGTCGCGCGCATTGGTCCAGATCGCAGCCGACCGCCCCGAGCCCAGATCGAGCCGATGCGTCGCGCGGGCGCTGGGCGAGGCCGAAAGCGCGTCGAACACGGAAGGCGGGGCGGAGAGCGACATGGAAGGTGTCCGGGCGATCCCCTCCTGAAGGGGCTTTAGCGCCGATCTTGCGCGCGAGCAGCGGGTTTTCGCAAGCTCGTTCCACCGCAAGAAACGGCAAGAGCGTCGAGTGCGGAGCGCGTAAAGGAGATGGCGAATGAAAGCGCCGAACGATCGCCCGCGTGTGAACGGACAAGGGGGGACGAGCGGCGGCGAGGTTGAGCCGGGGCCGAGCGGGGCCGTGCCGTCCTACACGAACGGGCAGGCATGGGCTGCGTGCGGAACCGGTTCCAGCCTGATGACGCGGGCGGCCAGTCTCGCCGCGTGGCAGGCGCCCCCCGCACCCGTCAACCCGCCCTGCGAACCACGCGGCTCCTTGGGACGCTCCCATTCTTTGCGACCGGAGACGCACCATGAACGCCGCGCTTTTTCTCTCCACCGTCCTGATCTGGGGCACGACCTGGATCGCCATCGCCTTTCAGGTCGGGCCGGTGCCCGTGCCGGTCTCCGTCTTCTATCGCTTCGCGCTGGCCGGGCTCATCCTTCTGGCCGTCCTGGCCGCCATGCGCAGGCTGACGATCCCCAAGCGGCGCGATCAGCCCTTCGTCCTTCTCCAGGCGCTTTGCCTCTTCAGCTGCAACTTCCTCTGCTTCTACAAGGCGGCGGCTTACCTGCCCTCGGGGCTGATCTCGGTGATCTTCTCGCTGGCGACGGTCTATAACGCCGTGAACGCGCGGCTCTTCTTCGGTGACCCGATCACGCCCCGTGCGCTGCTCGCGGCGGGTCTCGGCGCATCCGGCCTTCTCGTTCTGTTCGGGCCGGACATTTTCGTGAGCTTCGATGCCGAGACGCTGAAGGGCGTCGGCCTCGCCGCGATCGGCACGCTGTTCTTCTCCTTCGGCAATATGGCGTCGCGGCGAAACAGCGCGGCAGGCCTTGCCCCGGTCACCGCCAATGCCTGGGGCATGACCTATGGCGCGCTGATTCTGCTTGCCCTCGTGGCTCTGACGGGCACCCCGCTCATCGCCCCGCCTGACAGCCGCTATGTCGCGGCGCTGGCCTATCTCGCCGTGATCGGTTCCGTGATCGGCTTCACGACCTATCTCATGCTGGTCGCGCGCATCGGCTCGGCGCGGGCGGCCTATGCCACCGTCTTGTTTCCGATCGTCGCGCTGACGCTCTCCAGCGTCTTCGAGTCCTATCACTGGACGCTGACGAGCCTGATCGGCCTCGCGCTGACGCTCGCCGGCAATGCCGTGATCTTCTCCGGGCCGAAGGTTTCCGCGCCCGTTTCGCCCCCATCCCCTCGGGCAAAACTCGCTTGATGGAGCCTGTGACGCTTCGGCCACGCCTGTGGAAAAACCGGAGCGTCAGCCCCAATCAAGCCCAGACTGTTTTCTAGCGCATTCCGAACGATCCTGACGGGCGCCCGTAGAATGGCCCCGACCATCGGAAGGCTGGAATTTCCATGAAGAAGCTTCTCCTCGTGCTCGCCGCCGGCTCCCTCCTCGCCGGCTGCACCACCGATCCCTATACCGGCGAGCAGAAGCTCTCCAACACGGCCGGGGGTCTGGGCATTGGCGCGGGCGCCGGCGCGCTCGGCGGCTATCTCGTCGGCCGCGCGACAGGCACCGATCCCGGCCGCGCCGCGCTGATCGGGGCCGGCATCGGCGCCATCGGCGGCGGCGGCATCGGCGCCTATATGGACCGCCAGGAGGCGGACCTGCGCGCCCAGCTCCAGGGCACCGGCGTCTCGGTCACGCGCAATGGCGACCAGATCATCCTGAATATGCCCTCCAACATCACCTTCGACACGAACCAGGATCAGGTGCGCTCGCAGTTCTACCCGACGCTTCAGTCGGTCGCGATCGTGCTCAACAAGTATGATCAGTCGATCGTGGATGTGGCCGGCAACACGGACAATGTCGGCAACCAGAGCTACAATTTCGCCCTGTCGCAGCGCCGCGCCGGCTCGGTCGCGCAGTTCCTCCAGAGCCAGGGCGTCAACCCGCGCCGCCTGAACGTGCAGGGCTACGGCATGTCGCGCCCGGTCGCCTCCAACCAGACGGAAGCAGGCCGCGCCCAGAACCGCCGCGTCGAAATCTCCATCTCGCCGCTCCGCGCTGGCTAAGTCCAAGTCTTGGCCTTGGACGGGCGATTCCGCCCGCTGCCTCGATCCCGAAGGGCCGTCCGTCAGGGCGGCCCTTTTTTCATGCGCGCGTCAGGCGTCAAAGGGCCGTTCGCCGCGCCTCGGGCGGCGCGATCGCGTCGAACCGATCGGCCAGTTGGTCCAGCGCCTCGCGCATCGCAGCGCCTGCCAGGGCCCGCCCATGGCCGGTGACGATCAGCTCCGGCCGCAGCGCCGCGATCTTGCGCACCGAGTCCCGCGCGGCCGTCCAGTCCGGCGTGAAGTAGCGCGGCGGCCCGTGCATCTCGAGCGCCTGCACCGCCACCTCATAGGCCGATTCCTGCCCCGTCGAGATCACGGCATCGCCCGCGATCAGCGTCCGGTCCTCGTCGCGGAAGAGCGAGACATGGCCGGGTGTGTGACCCGGCGTGTGGAGCCAGCGCCAGCCCGGCAGAGGAGGTACGCTGCCATCATCCGGCAACAAACGAAGGTGGCGGGAGATATCGACCGGCGAGCGCGGGAAGAGCGGCGCGAGCTTCGGCATGATCCCGCCATCGGCGCTCGTATCCGGCGGTGGATAGCTTTCGCGCCCGGTCAGGAACGGCGCTTCGAGCGGATGGGCGAAGACCGGCGCGTCCCATTCGGCGGCGAGATCCTCGAGCGCGCCGATATGGTCGAAATGCCCGTGGGTCTGAAGGATGGCGGCGGGCCGCGCCCCTTCCCCGAAGCGCGCGGCGGCGGCCTCCTTGATCTGCCCCTTGGTGCCGATGATGCCGCAATCGATCAGCACCCAGGCTCGGTCGCCCGCCTCGGGCAGGCCGACAAAGGCGACGTTGACGAGGATGGTTCTGAGATAGGCGAGGTCGGGGCGCACCTCGCGCACGTCGTTCGCCAGCACCCGTTCGGGCGCGCGCGCTTCCTCGCCAAGCGGTATTTGGACGGCCATGCCGGGTCTCTCCGTTCGAGGGATGACCCCAGCGCAACGAGAGCCGCCGCTCCTTCGCTCCCGCCCGAGACCGGCTGATCCCTCAGCCGGCCAACGGAAGACGCCTCAAGCCTCCATGGTCCCGCGCTTGTCGGCGCGGTGGCTGATGATCGCGATGAGGCACGCGAGGCCGGCCAGAATGGCCGAGGCCACCGGCAGCATGGCGTAGGAAATGCCGTAGGCGATCAGCATGGCCCCGATCCAGGCGCCGAACGCGTTGCCGAGGTTGAAGGCGCTCTGGTTCACGGTGGAGGCGAGATTGCGCGCGCCCTTTGCCGTCGCCACGATCCGCATCTGGATGGGCGAGGCCAGCCCGAAGACCAGCGCGCCCCAGATCAGAAGCAGCGTCAGCATGGGCACCGTGTCGGCCGCCCAGAAATGCATGGCGACGAGAACGAGGCTCATGGCGGCGAACATGCCGATAATGGCAGGCATCAGCTTCCAGTCGCCCAGCCGCGCGCCAATGACGTTGCCGAAGGTCATGCCGACGCCGAAGATCAGGAGGAGATAGGGCACGCGCTCGGGCGCGATGCCCGTCACCTCCGAGAGAAGCGGCGAGATATAGGTGTAGAGCGTGAAGAGCGCGCTGGAGGCGAGCACGCTAAGGCTCATGGCCATGAGCACTGGCCCCCGGCCGAGCGCGCGCAACTCGTCCTTGAAGCGCACACCGGAGCGCGGATGGCTTTGCGGGGCGAAGAGAAAGAGCGCCAGCGAGGTGAGAAGAGCCAGCGCCGTCACGATGAAGAAGGGCGCGCGCCAGCCATATTCCTGGCCGATAAAGGTGCCCAGCGGCACGCCGAAGACATTGGCGAGCGTCATGCCGACGAACATCATGGCGATGGCCTGCGCCTCGCGCCCCGGCCGGGCGATCTCGGTGGCCAGCACCGCGCCGATGCCGAAGAACGTGCCATGCGCCAGCGCCGTGAAGACGCGCGCAGCCATGAGCAGGCCATAGGTCGGGCTGAGCGCGCAGGCGAGATTGCCGATCACGAAGACCATCGACAGGAGAATCAGCGCCCGCCGCCGCTCCCAGCGCGAGGTAAGAACAGCCAGCAGCGGCGCGCCGAAGACGACGCCGAGCGCATAGCCCGTCACGAGAAGTCCGGCCTGCGGGATGGTGACTTGGAGATCGTTGGCCATGTTGGGCAGAAGGCCCATGATGCCGAACTCGCCGCAGCCGATGGTGAAGGAGCCGAGCGAAAGGGCGGCGAGCGTCAGGCCCGCGCGCGGCGCGGGAGAAGCCGCCGCGCCGCCCTCCCGCACGGAGGAGGGAACGGAAAGGTCCATGAAATGCCGCCTGATAGGGTTCGCGTCTCTCAGCGACACCATGGCGTCGCCGCCTTGACGACCCCGAAAATTGCAAGCCTGCCATGCAGATAGGACGTGGCGGAGCTAAAACTTCGCCAACCTTACCAAAGAGGCGATATGAGCACCGCTGGATCGAAGCCGGAGAACGGAGCACCCACGCCTGCGGCGATCCGTCGCCCCATTGTTTCACGTGAAACCCTTCGCGGCGGGCGCGGCGCGAGGATGTCGCCTCGCGCCACGCCTGATATCACGCAGCCTGCCGCAACGCTTCCGCCACGCTGGCGGAGAGCGGCGTGGTCGGGCGGCCGATGAGGCGCGACAAGACGCGCCCGTCATCGAACAGCGCACCCTCTGCCGCCTTGGCGTCGTAGCTCGCGAAAGCCTCTGCCATCGCGGCAGGCAGCCCCGCGCCGGTCAGGGCGCCGGCATAATTGGCCTCCGGCATGTCGATATAGGGAATGCTGCGCCCCGACTGGCGGGACAGCTCGGCCGTGAGGTCGCTGAGCGTATAGGCTTCGTCGCCGGCGAGTTCATAGACCTGCCCTTGGTGGCCGCTTTCGGTCAGCACCACGGCTGCCGCCTCGGCATAATCCCGCCGCGCCGCCGAGGAAATGCGCCCCTCGCCTGCGCTGCCGATGAAGGCGCCATGGGCCAGCGCCGGGGGCACGGAGGCCATGTAGTTTTCGGTGTACCAGCCATTGCGTAGGATCGTGTGGTGGATGCCGGAATCCCGCAGCGCCGCTTCCGTCGCCAGATGCTCGGCCGCCAGCGACAGGGCCGAGCGGTCGGCATGGAGCAGGCTCGTATAGACGATATGGCCGACACCGGCCGCCTTGGCCGCCGCGATCACCGCGCGATGCTGCGCCTCGCGCTGGCCAACCTCGCTGGAGGATATCAGCAGCAGCGTGGACACGCCCGCCAGCGCCGGGGCCAGCGTCGACGGGTCGCTGTAGTCGAAGCGCCGCGCCTCGATGCCGGCCTCGGTCAGCTTCTCGGGCGAGCGCGCGAGGGCGAGCACCGTCTCGTTCGGGCGGCGGGCGGCGAGGTCTTGAAGGACGAGGCGTCCGAGCGCGCCGGTGGCGCCGGTGATGGCAATGCTCACGATCAATCTCCTTGCTGGATCGATCGCCAAGACCTAAACAGGATGCTTACGAAAGATAAGTACGCACAAAAAGGTTCGTATGGAAATTTCCTCCGAGGCCGGCTCCACCCTGTCCGACAGGATCAGGCGCGGCGATGTCCTGGCCGCCGCCTGCCCGTCCCGCGCGGTGCTCCGTCATCTCACCAGCCAATGGGGCGTTCTGATTCTGATCGTTCTGGAAGAAGGCACGTTCCGCTTCAGCACGCTGCGCCGCCGGATCGACGGCGTGAGCGAGCGGATGCTGGCCCAGACCCTAAAGGCGCTGGAAGGCGACGGCCTGGTGCGCCGCACGTCCTTCGACACGGTGCCCCCGCATGTCGAATATTCGCTGACGGATCTGGGCCGTCAGGCCGCCCGGCGCGTTCGCGATCTGGTGGACTGGGTGGAAACCAGTCTGCCCGCGATCCTCGGCGCGCGGGATGAGTCGGGGCGGCGAAGCGCCTAGCGCGCGCCCCACGTATCCGTCAGGCGATAGCCTTCCGGCCAGGGGTCGGCGGGGTCGAGCATGTGCTGGTGGATGCCCGTGATCCAGCCGCGCCCGGAAATCTCCGGCCGGATGGCGGGTCGGCCGCCCACCTGTGCCGGACCCAGAATGCGGCCCGTGAAGGTCGAGCCGATCAGCGACACGGCGGTGAGGCTATCCGCTTCCGTCATTTCTCCCCGCGCGTGGAGCACGGCCATGCGGGCCGAGAGCGCGGTGCCGGTGGGCGAGCGATCCACCTTGCCGGGTCGGATGGCGACCGCCGCGCCCGCGCGCAGGCCCTCCGCCGTCCGCTCCACGCGCCCGGCAAAGAGGCAGAAGGAGAAATGCCGCCAGTCCGGGTTCTCCGGGTGGTGGAAGCCGAGCTGTTCGTCGGCGGCCTTTGTGATGCGCACGCCGAGCCGCGCGATCTCGTGCGCTTCCTCGGGCACCAGCTTGAAACCCAGGGCCTCGGCATCCACGATCACGAAACTGTCGCCGCCATAGGCGGTATCGACGCGGAGCGTACCCAAGCCCGGCACGTCGAGCGAAGCGTCCAGCTTGTCGGCGAAGCTCGGCAGGTTTTCCACGAAGATGCGCTGCGCCTTGCCGTCCCGGCACTCGGCGCGCACGGGGACGAGCCCGCCCGGCGCTTCCAGCAACAGGCGCGTTTCGGGCTCGGTCATGGGAATGATGCCGCCGTCGAGCAGCACGGTCGCCACGCAGATCGAGTTGGAGCCCGACATGGGCGGCGTGTCCTCCGGCTCCATGATGATGAAGGCGGCATCCGCCTCAGGGTTCTTCGGGGGAACGAGCAAGTTCACATGGCGGAAGACGCCGCCGCGCGGCTCGTTCAGCACGAAATTGCGCAAGCTGTTGTCGCTGGCGATGAAGCGGCTCTGCGCCCAGAGCGTGTCGCCCGGCGGAGGCGCGACGCCGCCGACGATCACGTCGCCGACCTCTCCTTCGGCATGGGCCGAGATGACGTGAACCGTCTTGATGCTGCGCATCGCTTCGCTCCCCTCAATTCAACCAAGCCGGCAGGCGCGGCAGGGCGCGGCCGGTCAGCGCGGCTTCGACGCAGTCTTGCAACGTGCCGAGTCGGACGGTGCAGCCCGACAGGCCCGGCCCGTAATGGGCGTATTTGCCGGAATCCGTCAGCACCACTTTCGCCCGCTCGGGAAAGACCGGCCGCGAAATCGAGCACCAGCAGAGATCGGGCAGGACCTCGACGCCGCTCGACGCGAGCCGCGCCAGCGTGCCGTCGGCGCGGGCGGCCGCGATCGTGTCGCGCCCGGCCGTGACGATCACCGACACACCGTCCGCGCGCTGCCGCCCGTCCAGCGCTTCGGCCAAGGTGCGGCACTCATTGATCGAAGCATGAGGGCTGCCGAGCGCGACGAGATCGATTGTGGCCGGGCCGCCATTCAGGCGCTCCCAGGCTGTCGCCAGATCGGCGCGGGTGATGGTGAGGTGATCGGCTTCGGGCAGCGCGGCACCCTCGGCCTCGGGCGTCACGCCTTCCACATGCAGCATGGGCGCGGCGGATGTCGTGCCGAAGGCGGCGCAAAGCGCCTTCAGATCGTCCGGCGTCGGCGCAAGAGATGCAAGGCCCGTCAGGAGGGGAATGCGGTCGGGCGAGGCGAGCCCCGCGAGATAGCCGACCACGGGCCAGAATGCCCCGCCCGCCCCATCCGGCGCGTCCACATGGAGAACCCGGCGGGCGCGGCGATGCTCGCGGAGGTAGACCCCTGAGAGTGGCGCGCGGCCGGTCAGCGCGATGCAGAGATCGAGAAAGTCCGGGTGCTTGGCCGTGCGCGCGCCGAGCACCGAGTTGGCATAGATCACGGCGTTGGATTCCGACCAGCCGATGGCCTCGCCCTCCTCCGGCGCATCGGGCAGCAGATAGGGCGCGCAGGTGAAGCTCGCTCTAGCCCCCATGCGCACATAGGCGTCGGCGAGGCGCGCGGCGGGCAAGCCGAAGGCATCGGGCACGCCCTGCCGCTGCCAGTTCTCGCGGTCCACCGAAATGGCGTTCATCGTGGTGGGGATGGCAACGCGCGCGCCAAGCGCTTCCATCTTTTCGGCAAAGGTCAGGTTGGCGGGGCTGGCATAGATGCAGCCGTCGATATGGGCGCGCGAGACATTCGTGAGCGCCTCGGCCCCCTGCTGGCGCGCCACCGCGCAGAGAATGCGCATGGCCTGCCGCGCCGCCTCGCCCCGCTCGCCCGCCAAGCAGGATCGGTCATGGTCGCTGAGGGTGAGGTCCGCGGCGGACAAAGGCTCGACCGCAAGGCGAAGCCCCTCGGCCTCGATGCCCTCCGGTCCGAGCCGCGCGCACGAGGCTTTCGCGAGAGCCGCGAAATTGGCCTCGGACAGGCGGAACACCGGTAGCGATCGGCCGAACAGTTCGCCCGCCACCAGCGCGCCCAGCGTCAGCACGTCCTCCGACCCGGAGAACACCAGCGCCGCCGGGGCGCGCCCTTCCAGCACGAGATCGAGAAGCACGCCGGAGCCGGTGCAGGAGCCCCGGCTGGTCGGCATCATCAGGACCGCGCCAGACACTGAGGCGCCATGGGCGGGATGATGGACGTCGATGATGCGGCCCGTCGCCGGGTCCACCCCGCCCCAGAAGCTCAAAGGCTCGGAGAGCGCCAGGACCGGGCCGTCCGCCCGGCCGTCGAGGATGGCGAGGGCCGCGCCGCTCATTTCACCACGAAGCCATGCGCGAACGGATCGCGATCGTCGATGAAGATCGTGTTGATGCCCGTCTGGCGCGCCCAGCCAGCGATGGAGGGGATGATGGCCGGGCGGTTGGCGACCGTCACCGCCGCCTCGACCCGGCCCTTGAACAGCGAGCCGATGATGGATTCGTGGACGAACTCGTCGCCGACTTGGAGCTTGCCCTTGGCCGCCAGTTGCGCCATGCGCGCCGAGGTGCCGGTGCCGCACGGTGAGCGGTCGATCGCCTTTTCGCCGTAGAACACGGCGTTGCGCGCGTGCGCGCCCTCGACCGTCGGCACGCCCGTCCACTGGATATGGCTGAGGCCCTGAATCTCCGGGTGCTCGGGATGGACGAACTCATACTTGGCATTGAGCGCTGCGCGGAGCTTGGGCGAGAAGCCGACCAGCTCGCCGGCCGTAAAATCGGCCATGTCCCGGAAGTTCTTCTGCGGCTCGACGATGGCGTAGAAATTGCCGCCATAGGCGACATCCACCACGATCTCGCCCAGCCCCTCGACCTCGGCCGTGAGCCCTTCGGCATAAAGGAAGCCCGGCACGTTGGTGAGGCGCACCTCCTCCACGAAGCGGCCTTCCTGTCGGTAGGTGATATCCACCTTGCCGGCGGGCGCGTCGATGGAGAGCTTGCCGGGTTCGCGCGGCTGGATCAGCCCGTTCTCGATCGCCATGGTGATCGTGCCGATCGTGCCGTGGCCGCACATGGGCAGGCAGCCGGACGTCTCGATGAAGAGCACGGCGACGTCGCAATCGGGCCGCGTCGGCGGATAAAGGATCGAGCCCGACATCATGTCGTGGCCGCGCGGCTCGAACATCAGCCCGGTGCGGATCCAGTCGAACTCGGCCAGGAAATGCGCGCGCTTCTCCAGCATGGTCTCGCCCTTGAGAAGCGGACCGCCGCCCGACACGAGGCGGACGGGATTGCCGCAGGTGTGACCGTCGAGACAGGAAAACGTATGGTTGGCCATGGGCCGGACCTCAATCGATAATGTGTCGGGCGCGCCGCGCGCGGATCAGAAGCGTTGCGGCGAAAAGGGTGTCGGATCGATGACGGACGGACGCCCCGAGACGAGATCGGCCACCAGCCGCGCCGTGCCGGCCGACTGGGTAAGGCCAAGATGGCCGTGGCCGAAGGCGTAGGTAACGTGCCGCGAAGCGCGCGCCGGCCCGATGGCGGGCAGCGAGTCCGGCAGCGACGGGCGGAAGCCCATCCATTGCTGTCCGCCCTCCGTCCGCAAGCCGGGCAGGAACTGCTTGGCCTTGGCGAGCATGGCCTCGGAGCGCTTGAAGTTCGGCGGTAGCGATAGACCGCCGAGTTCCACCGCGCCGCCGACGCGCACGCCGGAGGACAGGCGCGTCACGACAAAGCCATGGCCGCCGAAGGTGATTTGCGTGCGCAGGTCGAACGCGCCCGCCGGCAGCGTCGTGTTGTAGCCGCGCTCGGTTTCCAGCGGGATGCGCTCGCCGAGCGTCTGCGCGATGCGATGCGAGAAGGCCCCGGCCGCGACCACCACATGGCCGGCGCGCTTCGTGCCGCCTTCGGTCTCGATCGCGACGCCAGCCGCGTCGGGTTTCACCGCCGAAACGCTCGCGCGCTCGATCACGCCGCCGCCCGCCCGAAACCGTTCGGCCAGCGCCAGCACGTAGTCCTTGGGATCGGCGATGGAGAACCAGCCGGGCGTGAACGTGCCATGCGTGAAGCGCGGTGACAGGCCGGGTTGGATCGCCGCCATCTCGGCGGCCTTCATATGCCGGAATTCGATGCCGTGCTTGGCCCGCGCGTCCCAGCCGGGCTGCGAGGCATCCAGTTCGGCTCGGGATTCATAGACCTGGAGATTGCCCTCCTTGCGCAGCATCCCAAGTGTGCCCGTCGCCTCCAGAAAGGGCTCCAGCTCGGCCTTGGAGAAATCCATCAGCGCGGTCTGCGCCGCGGTTGCGGCCTCCACGCGGTCCGGCTGGCAGGCGCGCCAGAAGCGCAGCATCCAGGGTGTGATCTCCAGCGCATAGCGCGGCGGCACGCTGAGCGGCCCGAGCGGGTCAAGCAGCCAGCGCGGGGCCTTCTTGAGGATGCCGGGCGAGGCGAGCGGCAGAATGTCGGTGAAGGCGAAGGCACCTGCATTGCCGGCCGAAGCGCCGGCCGCCGGCCCCTCGCGGTCGAGAACCGTGACGCTGAGGCCCCGCGCTTGAAGCGCCAGCGCGATCGACAGGCCGATGACGCCCGCACCGATGACCGCGACGTCCGGCTGGGCGGAAGAAGGCTGGCTCATGTCAGTGCGTCGCCGCCAGGAAGGTCTGCGTTTCCGGGTTCTTCGGTGCGCCGAACAGCTCTTCGGGCGGCGCGATTTCGGCCATGACGCCCTTGTGGAAGAAGGCGACTCGGTCCGACACTTCGCGCGCGAACTTCATCTCGTGCGTGACGCAGATCATGGTCATGCCTTCGGAGGCGAGCATCCGCAGCGTATCGAGCACCTCGCCGACCAGCATCGGGTCGAGCGCCGAGGTCACCTCGTCGAACAGCATATATTCCGGGCTCATGGCGAGGGCGCGGGCGATCGCCATGCGCTGCTGCTGGCCGCCCGAGAGACGGCCGGGATAGACCTTGAGCTTGTCGCCCAGACCCACATGGCCGAGCTGCTTGACCGCAATGGCCTCGGCCTCGGCCTTGGAGAGGCCCAGAACCTTGCGCGGCGCGAGCATGACGTTCTCGATGACGGTCAGATGCGGGAAGGCGTTCCACTGCTGAAACACGATACCGACCTTCTGGCGCAGCTTGTCGAGATTGGTGCTCCTGGCGTGAACCTCGGTGCCGTCGATATGGATGGAGCCGGAATCGATCGGCTCCAGCCCGTTGATGCAGGTGAGAAGCGTCGACTTGCCCGAACCCGAGCCGCCGATGATGGTCAGCACCTCGCCCTTGGCGACGGTGAGGTCGATGCCCTTCAGCACTTCCAGCGGGCCGAAGGATTTGCGCACGTTCCGGATCTCAATCATGGGGAGACCAGCGCCTTTCGAGATAGGCCCCGAGCCGAGCGACCGGGAAGCTCAGGAGGAAGTAGATGAGGCCGCAGATCATGAGGATGAACAGCGGTTCCTGAAGGCGGGTGACGAGGATCTGCGAGGCGCGCAGAAGCTCGATCAGGCCGAGCCAGAGCACCAGCGCCGAATCCTTCATGACGCCGAGCGTCAGCCCGATCCAGGAGGGCAGCGCGACACGGGTGGCCAGCGGCGCGACGATATAGCGAAGGTCCTGCCCCCAGGTCATGCCCAGCGAGCGCGCCGCGCGGCGCGTGGTGGGCGGCACGGCTGCCATGGCCCCGCGCACGATCTCAGTGCAATAGGCCGCCGCATAGAGCGAGAGCACGACGCAGGAGGTCGTGAAGGGCGGCCAGCCGAGCTTGGCGATGGACTGGAAAGCATTGGCCAGCACGAGCTGGATCAGGAGCGGCACGGAGCGGAAGATGTCGAGGACGAAGGTCAGCGGCGCGAACCAGATGGCTCCCAGCTGAAAGCGCAGGACGCCGAACAGGATGCCGAGCAGCGTGCCCGCCGTGACGGCGACGCCGGTGACGGCCAGCGTCATGCCCGCGCCTTGGGCGAGAAAAAGGAGGTCGTTGAGGGTCAGAGCCGTATCGAACATGGCGCGACCCTCAGGACCGGAACAGGCGCCAGGCGACGAGGCGCGCGGCGAGCGTCACGGCCTTGGCGATGACGTAATAGATGACGGCGGCGATGGCGAAGAACTCGAAGGTGCGGAAGGAGCGCGCGTTCAGCTCCTGCGTGATGCCGGCGAGATCGGTGTTCATGCCGACGGTGACGCCGAGCGAGGTCATGAGAATGGCCCAGACCATCTGATTGGTGATCGGCAGGAAGGCGATGCGCAGCATCTGCGGCAGGACGATGAAGCGGAAGGCCTGAAGCGAACTCATGCCCAGCGAGCGCCCGGCGCGGGCCTGCGTCTCGGGGATCGCCTTCAGCGCGCCCCGGAAATTCTCGGCGAGATAGCCGGCATTGTTGAAGGCGATGCCGGCGAGCAGCGAGAGATAGGGGCTGAGATGGATGCCGAAGGCCCCGAGGCCGAAATGCGCCATGTAGATCTGGAAGAGCGCGGGCGTGTTGCGCGCCACTTCCACCCAGGTCGTCGCGAAGCCCTTGAGGATGCGGCTGTCGGAGCGGCGAAACAGGGTCAGCAGAATGGCGAAGGCGAGGCCGATCGCCATGGACAGGAGCGCCACCTGAAGCGTGACGAGCGCGCCGTCCAGCATCTGCGGCAGGGCCTTGAGGGCCTGATTCCATCGAAACGAATAGTTGAACATGGCCGTCGCGCCCTCGGGAAAAAGCCGGCGGCGCGAGGGGGAGGCCCCCACGCGCCGCCGGGCAGAGGCAAGAGCTTAGCGGTAAACGCCGGGCACGGTCAGGCTCGGAGCCTCGCCGCCGACCCACTTCTCGTAGAGTTCCTTGTAGCGGCCGGTGCGAACCTGCTGATTGATGAAGAGGTTCAGGTAGTTGATCATGCCGTATTCTTCGCGGTTGGTGAAGAGCGCGACATAGTCGATGTCGAAGGGCGCCTTGCCGACCACCGAGATGCCGGGAAAATTGCCGGTCTTCACATTGGCCTGCGCCACTGTGGAGGTGGAAACGGTCGCGTCGAGCTGGCCCTGGCTCAGCGCTAGGAAGACGTCGGCCTGCGTCTGATAGGGGCGGAACGTGCCCGTGCCCCACGCCTTCACCTGCTTCTCCAGCGCGATGGCCTCGTAGGTGCCGGCGGTCGCGCCGACGGTCTTGCCCTTCATGTCCTCGAAGGACTTGACGCCCGACTTGTCGTTGGCGGTCACGGCCATCTCGAAGGCGAAATAGGGAATGGTCATGCCGACCGTCTTGGCACGCTCCAGCGTGTCGGAGGTCGAGGCGACGCCGACATCGACGCGGCCCGACATCAGCGCGGGAATGCGCTCGGGGAACGGGGTCTCGACGATCTCGGCGGTGACGCCGAGGGCTTTTGCCAGATCGTTGCAGTAATCGACGTCGAAGCCGACCGGGTTGTTGGCCGCGTCGCGCGAGCCCATGGGCGGGAAGTCGAGAACCACCGCGCAGCGCAGCGTGCCCGAACCGATGATGTCGTCCAGCTTGTCGGCCTTGGCCGCGCCAGCGAAGGCAGTGGCAGCCAAGAGGCTGAGTACGATGGCCTTGGTCTTCATGCGCTGTCCCCTTGTTGTGTCGGCCTCAGGCGCTGCGGATCGCCGGCCCCCGAATGGGGACATCAAACAGAAAATACAACAAGTGTGCAAGACCCCCTCCCTGCTCGAATTTTTTGCACTTGCGAAGGAAATCGGCAGGGCGGGTTCTTGTGCAGTGCACAGCGCGCCAAAGCTCCCGTTTTCGATATTCTTTCTGTATGCAAGATTCACTGCCGGCGATGTCCGGCCTCAGACGCCAAGGATCGGCCCATGACCGCAAGCCTAGACGCCCTGTCCGTCCCCGCGCTTCTCACCCGCGTCGAGGCGATCTTCCGCAAGGGCGGCTTGAACACTGTACAGGCCGGCGCGCTGTCGCGCGTCATCGTGGCCGGCGAGCGCGACGCCTGCAAGTCGCACGGCATCTACCGGATCGAGGGCGCGCTGCGCACGGTGAAGGCCGGCAAGGTGCAGGCGGACGCCGTGCCCGAGCTCATGCCCGACGATGGCTCGGCGATCCTTCGGGTCAACGCCAAGGGCGGCTTTGCCAACCCGGCCTTCGAACTTGGCCTGCCGCATCTGGCCGAGCGCGCGCGAACGCTCGGAATGGCCGCGCTGGTGATCAACGATTGCACGCATTTCTCCGCGCTCTGGCCAGAGGTGGAGGCGGTCGCGGCGCATGGGCTCGCCGCGCTGGCGCTCTGCCCGAGCTACGCGACCGTCGCGCCGACGGGCGGCAAGGAGCCGCTGCTCGGCACCAATCCCCTCGCCTTTGGCTGGCCGCGCCGGGACGCCGAGCCCTATGTCTTCGATTTCGCAACCTCGGTGGCGGCGCGCGGCGAGATCGAGCTGAAGCGGCGCGCCGGCGAAACGCTGCCCGAGGGCTGGGCGCTCGACGCCGCCGGCCAGCCGACGCGCGACCCCGAAGCGGCGCTCGCCGGCGCGATGCTGACCTTCGGCGGACACAAGGGCTCGGCCATCTCCACCATGATCGAGCTTCTGGCCGGCATCATGATCGGCGATCTGACCAGCCTCGAATCGCTGCGCCAGCTCGGCTCCACCAATCTTTCCCCCAGCCATGGCGAGCTGATCCTCGCCTTCTCGCCCGAGCGTTTCGCGGCGGGCCGCGAGGGCGATCCCTTCGCGCGGGCCGAAACGCTGTTCGAGGCGATTGTCGGCCAGGGCGCGCGCCTGCCCTCGCAGCGCCGCTTCGCCGCGCGGGTGGTGTCGGAGCGGGACGGCATCACGCTCTCATCCAGCGAACGCGCCCAGCTCGACCGGCTCGAAGCCGAAGGGCTCGACGCCGTGGCGCTCTGAGGCAAACGCAAGCGAAACACAAAAAAGGGCGGGCCTCCTGCGAGACCCGCCCTTTCGAATTCACGGTGCAGCGACGATCAGGCCGCGAGGCCTTCGCGCTTCGACCAGTCGGCATACCAGGTGTCGAAGAGCTTCAGCTGCGCTTCGACATAGCCGCGCTGGCTTTCGCTGAGTTCGTCGCTCTCATTGAAGTGGAGCGTGTATTCGGCAAAGCCCTTCAGCACCATCATGTGCTTGAAGTAGAGAACCAGGTCCGGGCCTTCGTCGAAGGAGGAGAGGACGGCGAGCGCCTCTTCCAGCTCCTTGGCCTGCCGGCGGGCGAGCGCGTCGCCGGTGGCCGCCTTCTGGGCGAGGGTGCAGAGCTGGATGACTTCCTTCGGCAGCACATTGCCGATGCCGGTGATCGCGCCCGTTGCGCCGCAATTGATGAAGCCATGGGTCACAGCCGTGTCGACGCCGATCATCAGCGAGACGCCATCGTCGCGGCTGGTGATCGTCTCGGCGGCGTAGCGCATGTCGGCCGGGCCGCCGAACTCCTTGAAGCCGACGAGATTGGAATGCTCGGCGCGCAAGGCGAAGAAGAGATCGGCGCGGGTCGCAAAGCCATAATAGGGGCTGTTGTAGATGACCGCCGGCAGATCCGGCGCGGCCGCGAGGATGGCCTTGAAATGCGCGCGCTGGGCCGGGATCACCGAGCCGCGCGAGAGAACGCGCGGGATCACCATGAGGCCCTTGGCGCCGACCTTCTGCGCATGAGCGGCATGGGCGACGGCCGAGGCGGTGTTGACCGCGCCGGTGCCGACGATCACCGGAATGCCGGCGGCGGTCAGGCGCGCGACGCCTTCCATGCGCTGCTCGTCGGTCAGGAGCGGCCAGTCGCCCATCGAGCCGCAATAGACCACGGCCGACATGCCGGCCGCGATCAGCTCCTGACCCTTGCGCACCAGCGCATCGTAGTCGGGCGTGCGGTCGGCCTTGCAGGGCGTCATCAGGGCGGGAATGACGCCGGAAAAGATCTGAGCCTTCACCTGTAAACTCCTCGTGGGACCCCAGCGGTGAGCTTCAAGCCATCGTTCCCGCCGTTCTGGCGTGACTATCGCGTATTGCATTTTATTTGTCGACAAGATTTTGATGGGTTGCGCAGTCCCCGAAAGCAAAAAGGCCGCCTCGCGAAACGAGACGGCCTTTGTGGCATCCAAAACGGAAGGCAGAGATTCAAAGCGCGATGTCGAGCTGGCCGCCGCGCGAAAACAGCGTCTGCACTTGGCGCACGATCTGCTCGGCGTGGATGCGGGCGAGGCGGTCGGCGCCCTCCTGATCGCGCGCGGCGATCTTGAGGATGATCTCCTCGTGCTCGTCCACGAATTGCTGCGGCAGGCGGTCCTCGTAGGAATTGTAGTAGATGCGCAGGATGCGCCGCCCCTCGTCCAGAATGCGGTTGAACAGGCCGAGGAAATAGGGATTTCGCCCCGCTTCCGCGATCGCGGAATGGAAAGCGGCGTTGGTGGCGATCATGGCGAGCGCGTCCTGATCGGCCACCGCGCGGGCGAACTCGGCCTGGCGCGCGCGGATCGGCTCCAGGTCTTCGGGCCGATGATGCTCGGCGGCCAGCCGCGTGGTGACGCGGTACATCAGCACCAGAGCGTCGAAGAACGTATGCAGGTTCAGAAAGTCGATATGAGCGACGACGGCCGAGCGGTTGGGCAGCGTGTGCACCAGCCCCTCGCCCGAGAGGCGCACCAGGGCCTCGCGGATCGGCGTGCGCGACATGCCGAAGCGCTCGGCCAGTTGCACCTCGTCGATCGGGCTCCCCGGCGGCAGGACGAGGTCGAGGATCTCGTCGCGCAGGAGGTCATAGACCATTTTCACGCCGGAGCCGCGCTTGCGCTCGGGCGCGGGCGTGTCGGCTGGCTCGCTCATGGCAGGTCCTCGTGTGGCGGGTCGCTTCGGGCGGCTCTCCGCCGAACCGGCGCGCAAGGCCCATTCCGCGATAGCCGCTTCGGCGCCTGCATACAAACCTTATCCAATGGATGAAAGAAAGTCCTAGGTGCGTCGTCAGCCCCGTCCGCCGCCGGCCTGCGCAGAAAATGTCAGTCGCGCAGCGCCCGGCGCAGCACCTTGCCGACGCCGCTCTTGGGCAGTTCGTCGCGGAACTCGATCTCGCGCGGGCGCTTGTAACCGGTCAGGTTCTCGCGGCAATATTGCTTCACCGCCTCCGCGCTCAAGCCTTCGTCGGAGCGCACGAGAAAGAGCTTCACCGCCTCGCCCGAATTCTCGTCGGGCACGCCGACCACGGCCGCCTCCGCCACGCCCGGCATCCGCGTCACCACATCCTCGATCTCGTTGGGATAGACGTTGAAGCCCGAAACGTTGATCATGTCCTTCTTGCGATCCACGATGCGGATTGCGCCCGTCTCGTCCATGATGCCGATGTCGCCGGACTTGAACCACCCGCCGGGTGCGAAGGCGCGGCGCGTGTCCTCCGGGCGGTTCCAGTAGCCGATCATGACCTGCGGCCCGCGAATGGCGATCTCGCCGGCCTCGCCCGGCAGCAGATGCGTCTCGTCGTCCGACAGGATGGAGAACTCGGTGGACGGCAGCGGATAGCCGATCGTGCCCGTATAGTCCCGACTGGTCACGATGTTGCAGGCGGCCGAGGGAGAGGTTTCCGACAGGCCATAGCCCTCGCAGATCGTCTTGCCCGTCAGTGCCAGCCATTTTTCCGCCGTCGCCCTCTGCACGGCCATGCCACCGCCGAGCGACATGACCATATGGCTCCAATCGACGCTGGCGGCGTCCTTGTGCCGGGCGATCGCGCCGAACAGCGTGTTGACGGCGGGAAAGAGATGAAACGGCCCGCTTTTGAGCGTCTTGATGACAGCGGGAATATCACGTGGATTGGGGATCAGGAGATTGCAGCCGCCCTGGCGCAGCGACAGCATCATGTTCACGGTGAAGCCGAAAATATGGTAGATCGGCAGCGCGCAGACGGTCACCACCTGATCGCTCGCCGGCACGAGGCGCGTCGCCGGCCGGTTCCAGAGTTCGGACTGGAGCACGTTGGAGACGATGTTGCGGTTGGTCAGCACCGCGCCCTTGGCGACACCCGTCGTGCCGCCGGTATATTGCAGGATCGCCGGCTCCTCGGCCGTGCGCCGGATGGGCATGAAGCGCCCGCCCGCGCCCTGGCTCAACGCTTGGCGCCAGCGAACCGCGCCCGGCAGGCGATAGGCCGGCACGGCGCGCTTGACGTAGCGCAGCACGAAATTGACGAGATGCCCCTTCAGCCCCGGCAGCATGTCGCCGACTGAAGTCACCACCACATGCTCCAGCGCGGGCACCTCGGCGCGGCACTGCTCCAGCGTATGGGCCATGTTTTCGAGCACGACGATCGCCCGAGCGCCCGAATCGTTCAGCTGATGGGCCAGTTCGCGCGGGGTATAGAGCGGGTTGGTGTTGACCACGACCAGACCCGCCCGCAGCGCGCCCGCGACGGCCACGGGATACTGGAAGATATTGGGCATCATCAGCGAGATGCGATCGCCGGGCTGAAGGCCGAGGCCCTGAAGATAGGCCGCAAAGCGCGTGGAGGCGCGGTCGAGGTCCGAATAGGTGAGATCGACACCCATGAGGCGGAAGGCGGGACGCCCGGCGAAATTGCGGAACGCCTCGTTCAGGAGATCGGCCAGCGTCTCGTAGGGCACGGGGCCGAGCTCCGCCGGCATACCCTCGGGATAACGCGCCAGCCATGGCTTGTTCATATCCGCCTCCTCCCATGCCCCGTTCCGTCTCTCGTCTTCTCCCAAAGACATGAGGCGGGGCAAGCGCGAACAGACTACTCTTCCGTAAACGTCAATGTCATCTCCTTTTCTCGTGATATGGCTTCCTTCCTTCTGCCGCTTCGCACTGGAAAGCGCGCGCGAAACGCGGGACAAGAGAGAAGGAGACCCGGCGCGGTGCCGTCATGGCCCGGCGGGGATGCGAGCCCATAGGCGGGCACGAACAGGACTGAAGAGACGCCGATGACCAGCAATCATATCGGACCCCGGATCGAAGCGATCGCCGGCGAGATCGAACCCGCCCTCATCGACATCCGCCGCGACCTGCACGCCCATCCCGAACTCGCCCACGAGGAAGTGCGCACCAGCGGCGTGGTGGCGCGCGAGCTCGCGCGCATCGGCGTGCCCCATCGCACCAAGGTCGGCGGCACGGGTGTCATGGCGACGATCGACACCGGCCGCCCTGGCCCGACCGTGCTCCTGCGCGCCGACATGGACGCGCTGCCGATCCAGGAACAGACCGGCCTGCCCTATGCCTCGACCATTCCCGGCAAGATGCATGCCTGCGGACACGATCTCCACACCGCGACGCTGATCGGCGTCGCCGAAGTGCTCCAGCGCATCGCGCCCGATCTCTCGGGGCGCATCGAGCTGATGTTTCAGCCGGCCGAGGAAGTGTCGGATAGCGGCGCGGCGAAGATGATGCGGGACGGCGCGCTGGAGGGCGTCGATCTGGCGCTCGGCTTCCACAATTACCCCGGCGAGCCGGTCGGCAGCTTCTCCTTCGTGCCGGGCGTTGCGGGCGGCTCGTCGGACGAGTTCACCATCACCGTCTCGGGCCGCTCCGGCCACGCCGCGCGCCCGCATCTGACCGCCGATCCGATCGTGGGCGCCGCGACGCTGGTCCTGCAACTCCAGACCATCGTCTCGCGCGAGATGAACCCGATGCGCCCGATCGTCCTCACCATCGGCGTCATCGAGGGCGGGCTCGCGCCCAACATCATTCCCGACGCGGTGCGCCTGCGCGGCACGGTGCGCACCCATCTGGACGCCGACCGCACGGCCATGGAAGCGGCGATCCGGCGTCATTGCGAGGGCGTCTCCACCTCGCTGCGGCTCGAATGCCGCCTCGACTGGGAACGCGGCACGCCGCCGCTCGTGAGCGACGAGCGCGTGATGCGCGCCACGATGCGCGCGGTGGAGAATCATTTCGGCCGCGAGGCGCTTCTGGAGGCCAGCCCCTCGCTCGGCGCGGAGGATTTCGCGCTGATCGGAGAGAAGGTGCCCGCCTTTCAGCTCGGCATCGGCTCCATGACGCCGGGCCGCCGGGACGAGCTTCACAATTCGGACTATCAGCCGGACGAGCGCGCCATCCGCAACGGCGTCGTCGCCCTGTCGCTCGCCGCCTGCGAGTTGCTGAGCCCCAGCGTCTGACTAAGAGTGCCTAACAAAACCTCCGGGCGGAGGCTGGTGGAGGGATTTTCGTCAGTCCGCGCGGAGCGAAGCGCAGTCGATGCTAGGTCAGCATCGGCGAGCATTCGGGACAAAGCGGCTGACGAAAAGACCCGACAAGCCGACCCCGCGAGGTATTGTTAGGCGCTCTAAAGGGAGGTTTCCATGCCCGTCTATGCCCTCGACGATCTCACGCCCCGCCTCCCCGCGCCCGACCGCCTCTTCATCGCGCCCGATGCGCATGTGATCGGGGACGTCGCGCTGGGCGAGGATGTCGGCATCTGGTTCGGCGCGGTGCTGCGCGGCGACAAAGGCACGATCACGGTCGGCGCGCGCACGAACATTCAGGAAGGCGCGATGCTCCATGTCGATCCCGGCTTTCCGCTCACGATCGGCGCGGACTGCACGATCGGCCATCACGCCATCGTCCATGGCTGCACCATCGGCGACAACACGCTGATCGGCATGGGCGCGACGGTGCTGAACGGCGCGCGCGTCGGCCCCAACTGCCTCGTCGGCGCGGGCGCGCTGGTGACGGAAGGCAAGGAGTTCCCCGAAGGCTCGCTCATCATCGGCGCCCCGGCCAAGGCCGTGCGCCTTCTGGACGAGGCGACGCTCAAAGGCCTCAAGCGCTCGGCCGAGACCTATGTCGAAAACGCCCGGCGCTTTCGCGGGGGCCTGCGGGTGGTCGAGGGGTTTTGAGGGCAGGGCGCGCGGGCAAACACCGCCCTGCGCTGAACGCCGCTCGGGCCTCTGCGTAGCGCTGCGATGACGTGGGGGTGCGGGCGACTGATCTTGAAAGAGCCATCCTGGGTCGGCCCGCGATCCATCACTCCAAAGCAACCGCCGCATAAGCCTGCCGGGACGCGGCTCGAAACAGCGCCGGGAGAGGCCGGCGATAGAGGCCCCCTCTTATCCAGCTTGCAGCGCGGCCGACGCCTGCCATCAGCGCAAAAAGGCAGCCAAGCGGCCAGCCGATACCATCCGGCTGGGCTGGCCACTCTACGCTTCCGACATTGCGCGTATGATCTCATACTCCAACGCAAAGGCCGGATCATTTGCAACGGTGCGAATGGAGACCATTCATTGCCTTTAAGTCTGTCGCCTCAGCGCCCAAACCCAGCCTTCGCCGAGCGTGCTACGCCGCCAGAATCTGCGCGGGATAGCCGGCCTTCGCCAGCGCGCTCACCAGCGCTTCGCCTTCCGCCTGCGTCGTCACATCCGCCGTGCCGCCCGGACGGTCCACCTGTACCTGTGCGCCGGGGTCGAGGCGCTGGATGGTGCGGGTCACCGCGCGGGCGCAGCCCTCGCAGGTCATATCGTCGATCCGCAGTTTCATGATCCGTCTCCTTGAGGCCTGTCGATAGGGGCGGGAATTTCCCCTGACATGGGGCTGCGCGGACGGGCTTGGCAAGGCCGGTCTGTTTTCGACAAGGCCCGGCCTTGACCTTCCCGCGCGGGAGGCTTCCATTTGAGGAAGGCAGCGCTTTTCGAGAGCGTGCGATCGCGACAATGTCGGACGCCCAGCCATGAACGAGACCCTTCCTGCCCGTTTGATATCCTCCAGTCTCACCCTGCCGGTCGAGGGAATGAGTTGCGCCTCCTGCGTCGGCCGCGTCGAGCGCGCGCTTCGCGCCGTGCCCGATGTCACCGAGGCCTCGGTCAATCTGGCGACCGGCGAGGCGGCCATCCACTTTGCCGGCGAGGCCGATGCCGCCGCCGCCGTCCGGGCGATCGAGGATGCCGGCTATGACGTGCCGCCGCGCCGCCTGACACTCTCCGTCGAGGGCATGAGCTGCGCCTCCTGCGTCGGCCGCGTCGAGCGCGCGCTCCGCGCCCTGCCTGACGTGACCGAGGCCTCCGTCAATCTGGCGACGGGGCAGGCGCATGTCACGGCGTCTCCCGCGCTCGCGCCGGCCGATCTCGTCGCCGCCGTGGAAGAGGCCGGCTACGACGCACGTCTGGACAGCGACACGCCACCGCAAGCGAGGCGGGACGAGCGTGCGGCCCGCGCCGAGGCCGAGACTGATGGCCTCAAGCATCGCGCGCTTCTGGCGCTGGCGCTCGCCGCGCCGCTCTTCGTTGTCGAGATGGGCGGCCATCTCGTGCCCGCCCTGCATCACACCATAAAGGGCGCGATCGGCATGGAGACGAGCTGGCGCATCCAGGCCGCGCTGGCGACGCTCGTGCTCTTCGGCCCCGGCCTGCGCTTTTATCGCATCGGCCTGCCGCTCCTCCTCAAGGGCGCGCCCGACATGAACTCGCTGGTCGCGATCGGCACGCTCGCGGCCTATCTCTATTCGCTGGTCGCCACCTTCGCGCCCGCGCTCCTGCCGGCCGAGGCCGTGCATGTCTATTACGAGGCGGCAAGCACCATCGTCGCGCTGGTGCTCATCGGCCGCTGGATGGAAGCGCGCGCCAGAGGGCAGACGGGTCAGGCGATCCGCGCGCTCGCCAAGCTTCAGCCGGCCGAGGCCGAGCGGATCGACTCTGGAGGCCAGACCCAGCGCGTTCCCATATCCACCCTTCGCCCCGGCGATCTCGTCGCCATCCGCCCCGGCGAGCGCGTGCCGGCCGACGGTCGTGTCGAGGAGGGCGCGAGCTTCGTGGACGAGGCCATGCTGACCGGCGAGCCCGCCCCGGTGCGCAAGGAGCCGGGCGCGGCGCTGACGGGCGGCACGGTGAACGGCGCGGGCGCGCTGACCCTGCGCGTCGAGAAGGTCGGCGGAGACACGGTTCTGTCGGGCATCCTGCGCATGGTGGAAGAGGCGCAGGGCGGCAAGCTGCCGATCCAGGCGCTGGTGGACCGGGTGACGCTCTGGTTCGTGCCGGCCGTGATCGCCGCCGCGCTCGCCACCTTCGCGCTCTGGCTGGCGCTCGGCCCCGCGCCCGCCCTGCCCCATGCGTTGAGCGCCGCCGTCGCGGTTCTGATCATCGCCTGCCCCTGTGCCATGGGTCTGGCCACGCCAACCTCGATTCTCGTGGGCACCGGGCGCGCGGCGCGGCAGGGCATTCTGTTCCGGCGCGGCGAAGCCTTGCAGGCGCTCGGCGGCGCGCGCATCGTCGCCTTCGACAAGACGGGGACGCTGACCATAGGCCGCCCCGCGCTGGGCGAGATCCAAGCCGCACCCGGATTCGACACGGACGAGGCGCTGCGTCTGGCCGCCTCCGCCGAGGCGCGCTCGGAGCATCCGATCGCTCATGCGCTGGTGGAGGCTGCCAAGGCTCGTGGCCTCGCGCTCGCACCCGTCAGAAGCGCGGAGGCTCTGCCCGGCTTCGGCCTGCGCGCCGAGGTGGAGGGGCGGCGCGTCGAGATCGGCGCGCGGCGCTTCATGGAGCGGCTTGGGCTCGACCCCGCCCCGTTCGATGCGGAATCAACGGCGCTGGCACAAGGCGGCGCAACACCGCTCTTCCTGGCGCTGGACGGCCAGCTCGCCGCGCTTCTGGCCGTCAGCGACCCGATTCGAGAGGACGCGGCCGAGGCCGTCGCCGCGCTGAAGCGCGAGGGCCTGCGCACGGCGCTCGTCAGCGGCGATGATCGGCGCACGGCCGAGGCCGTCGCGCGCAGGCTTGGCATCGACGAGACCGTGGCCGAGGTTCTGCCCGAGGGCAAGGTCGAGGCCATCCGGCGGCTTCAGCGCGATCACGGGCCGGTTCTGTTCGTCGGCGATGGGATCAACGACGCGCCCGCGCTCGCCGCCGCCGAGATCGGCATGGCCATCGGCTCGGGCACCGATGTCGCCATCGAGGCGGCCGACGTCGTGCTCGTCGCTCCCTCGCCCGGCAACGTGCCCCGCGCCATCGCCCTGTCGCGCTCCGTGCTCGGCAACATCCGCCAGAATCTCGGCTGGGCCTTCGGCTACAATGTGCTGCTGATCCCGGTCGCCGCCGGCGCACTGTATCCCGCCTTCGGCCTTCTGCTCTCGCCCGTCTGGGCCGCCACCGCCATGGGCCTGTCGAGCACTTTGGTTTTGCTCAACGGGCTGCGCTCCGGCCGGGGTGTCTGACGTTTCAGACCGGTTTGACGTTTCACGTGAAACAGGGGGCGCTTACTGCGCTCCCTCGTCGGGAATCGCGAGCATGTGGCCGCAGGCCTTGCAATGCACCGCATCGGGCTCGTGCCGTTGCAGGGCGCATTGGGGGCACGGGAAGAAGACCTTGTAGGGTTTGAACAGGGCCTGCGCCAAGCGCACGAAGAGCGAGATGCCGACGATCATGGTGACGATCGAGGTCAGCTTGCCGGCCGTGCCCGGCAGGGTGATGTCGCCGAAGCCCGTCGTCGTCACCGTCGCCACGGTGAAGTAGAGCGCGTCGACATAGCCCTCCATGCCCGATCCCTCGCGTGCGAAGGCGGTGTAGATGAAGCCGGTGATCAGGAAGAGGCAGGTCAGAAGATTGATCGCCGCCCGCCCGACATCCTCCCATTCCGGGTAGCCGCGCCGGCGCAGCGAGCGCCAGAAGAGATCCTTCTGCGAGAGCGTCCAAAGACGCAGGATGCGCAGGAAGCCGAGATTGGCGAGCCAGAGCGGGGCAAGCAGCGTCGCCAGGACGATGAAATCCACCCAGACCGTCGGCCGGGCGATCCAGTGCCGGAAGGAGCGCGCGGCCAGCGCCCGCGTGCCGAGATCGAGGATCAGAAGCGCGGCGACGGAATAGTCGATCCAGAGAAAGCTCGGCTCCTGCTCCAGCACCGGGGCGAAGATGAAGAAGACGATGATGGCGATATCCACGATCCCGACCGCCCATTGGAAGCGCACGGCTTTGGGCTCGTCGCCGACATAGAGCGCGCGCAGCGTCTCGCGCCAGGCGGCATGGCGAATGGCCGGTTCGGGCGGCGTGGAGGACGGGCGGTGGGTAAGCGGCTTGACCATGGTCTTCCAAGAGAGATGACGACCGGAGACTGTCCGCTCCCGTCCCGACGCGGGTTTGATCATGAAGCGTCGCGGGAGGATAGGGACAGAGAGTTGAGCAATTGCCGAGGTTTCGCGCCGTTCGGCGCTCAGATCGAAGTGTCGCGGCTTCTGATCGCATATGGCGGGAGGAGATCGCAGCCCTCGTTAGCCGGGGCGACAGCCGAAGGGGCTTTTCATGTCCTCGCAAGAGGATCCCTCGTTTTCCCTCCGCCGCCGCGTCTTTGATGGGCCCGTGCGGCTTTGCGCTCGCCTCCTGACGATGGCGGAAAGCTGATGGGCGGCTCGCCCGTACAATGCGCGCGAATGGTATATCAGCGCGCCAAGCGCCGAACGTCGCCCATATCGGCGGCATGGCCGGGCCTGCGAAACGTCAGGCTTGCGCGTTATCCAACAGGACCACGGACGGTTTGCCCTGCCTCGCGCGGTCGGCCTGTCCTGATGCTGCCCCAGACCTCCGGCAAGGCCTCACGATGCCAGCATCAGGCGATTGCGCCCGCCGCGTTTGGCGTCGTAGAGCGCCCGGTCGGCGCGCGAATAGGCCGTGTCCGATCGCTCTCCCGGCTGAAGCTCCGTCGCGCCGGCGGAGCAGGTGAGCACATAGTCGGGGTCCTGCGCGATCTTGCAGGAGTGACTGATGAGAGAGAGCAGCCGGTTCAAGATGGGCTGTGCCGCTTCTGCGCCGACGCCCGGCAGGATCACCATGAACTCCTCGCCGCCCAGCCGCCCGAGCGCGTCGCAGGTGCGAAGCCCCGCGCGCAGGGTCCTGGCGACATCCACCAGAACACTGTCGCCCGTCACATGGCCGAAGCGATCGTTTACCGTTTTGAAGAGGTCGATATCGAGAATGCAGAGGCTGCCGAGAGGGCGGGAAAGTGGGACGTCGGTGGTCAGAACCGTCTCCAGCACATCCATGATATGCCGCCGGTTGGAAATGCTGGTCAGCGGGTCGGTCTGCGAAAACCGAACGGCGATGTCGCGCTCCTGGCGCAGTTCACGTTGCGAGCAGCGCTGGCGCGTGATGTCGGTTCCCACGAACAGCATAAAGCCGTCCGGCATGGTGGATTCCACGATCCAGAGCCAGCGACCGTCCAGCAGATCGGTTTCCGCGCTGAGGCTTGCCACCTTGCCGCGGCGCGACAGGGTGGACTGCAACCAGTCCTCGAAACAGGGATGGGAAATCCGCACGCCCCGGCCCGCATGATAGTTCCGGCGCATGAGGTCGCACCAAAGGGGAGTCTCGCCGGGCTCGATGAAGAAGGCGGTGCAAAAGGCGTCGTTCGCGTAAACCAGCCGCCCCGAGGGATCGTAGATGCCTATCAAAGCCTGCGTGTGGCCGAGAAGAGCCCAAATGTCTGGGGTCAGGTCCTGCATCCCTGTTCCGTTCGGTGCCATGGCCTTTTGGGCCACTGAGCCTGTCTGTGGGCTCTTAGCTGGAAACAGATCAAGTCCTTCCTAACGGCCGATATGCTCTTTGCCGTCAGTCACCATGTCGCAGAGCCGGTCTGGGATGCTCAGCGAAGGTTTCAGACATTCAAGCGGCGAGCGGCGCTGCGTCCTGTTGGAATGCGGCGCCGGCCGCATCGACCCTCTTCCAAAACTGTTCGCTCCTTTGCGGCCGGAGCGAGCCATGGTTCTGCGGGGCGACAAGGACAGACGGTAGCCGGTTCGATGTCTCGAAGGCAGGATGAAGTGGCCAGCCTCCCCCTTGCCCCTATCGCTTGGGCCAGGTCCAGGCAGGGCCTTCGCAGTCCGGGGCGGCCGTTTCGCCGAAGCTTTTTTCCAGCCGCACCTCCTCGCAGCCGCCGGCCTCGCGCAACGCCGCGATCAGTGCCGCGCTGTGGCTGACGAGCACGATCTGCGTCTGCCGCGCGGCGGTCTTCAGGAGATGCGCCAGCGGGGGCATCAGCGACGGGTGGAGGCTCGCCTCCGGCTCGTTCAGCACCATCAGCTCGGGCGGGCGGGGCGAGAGAAGCGCGGCGACGAGCAGGAGAAAGCGCAGCGTGCCATCGGAGAGTTCCGTAGGCCCGAGCGGACGCAGGAGCCCGTGCTGGCGAAGCCGGAGGCCAGCCGGATCGTCCAGGAGGCGCGATCCCGGAAAGGCCGCCTCGATCGTCTCGTCCAGCGTCCGCGCGTCGCCGATCACCCGAATGGTGGCGAGGGCTGCGGCGAGATCCGCTCCGTCGCTCGCCAGAACCGGCGTATAGGTGTGGATGCCGGGGCGGCGGGCCGGCGCGTCCGGGTCGGTGCGCAGCGCGTCGTAGAAGCGCCAGTCGCGCATCCGCTCGCGCATGGAGAGAAGCTCGAACCCGTCGGCCGGATCGGCGCAATGCGTCACCATGGAATCGAAGGGCGACAGCGCATCCATCGCCTCGCGCCAGACGCCGCTGTCGGACATGCGCAGCCGCACCAGGGCATTACGGCGCTCGGCAAAGAGCGAGCTGCGCGACAGGCGCTCGCCCGTCCACATCGCCTCCCCCTTGATGACAGGGTCGAGCGGAAACGGGTTTTCCGGGCTCGGCATTCCGAGATCGATCGCATAGCCATAGGCATCGCTCGCAAAGCCCAGCGCCAGGCTGATCGGCTTCGAGCGCGGGCCGCCCTGAATGGGAACGCGGCCCTGGCGCATAGTCCGGCTGATCGTCTCCGGCCCGGCCCAGAGCGTGGAGGTGAAGCCGCCCTCCTGCGCCAGCGTCGCGATCAGCCGCCCCTGCGCGGTCTCGGCCAGCAGCCGCAGCGCGCGGTAGAGGCTGGTCTTGCCGCTGCCATTGGCGCCCGTCACCAGCGTCAGCCGCCCGAGCGGGATCACCAGATCGCGCAAGGACCGATAGTTGGCGACAGCCAATGTGGTGAGCATCAGGGGACCTCGTGCCCGTCCGTCCGAGCCGGCTTTCTAGAGGCTGTTATGGACCATAGACCAGTTTTGTGCTGCCCACCGCGATCCGCCGGGTAGAAGGCGGGCGCAGCCGGTAGCGGCGCTACCGGCAAGACCGACGACGCCCTCCGGCGGTTCGAGGCGGGCAGCCCGAAGGGTCGGGTGAGCGAAGTCATCCGCAGCGTCGGCCAGAGCGGCCAAGACCACCAGTCTTGACCGATCTTCCCTGTCCGTTGGACGGGCGAGACCCATGCTGCGCAAGCGCAGCAGGGCTCGCCCTCGGGCGGCCTGTTCTTCGCTCGCCCGACACAAGACTGGTCTATGGTTCATAACAGCCTCTAGCACCAATGCCCGCGCCCAGCATGGCCCCACGCGGTTCGCCGGATGGGCCGAAGACCGTTCGGGTTTCCCGATGTCGGCCGATACGTGGGCCGCTGGCGCGAGGGGCTCCACCCCCTTGTTCAGCCCGTTGTAGAGGCGCCCCACTCCCTTGCGGTGGGATCGGGGCCGCGTCTTTTCGGACGGCTCGAACACCACCTGATGAAACCGTTCACGCGGGAATGCGCTGCCCGTCCCAGGCAAAGCAGCCGCCGCTGTCGTCCGGCGCAAGAGTAGAGAGGACCCGCAGCAGGTTGCCGGCCGCCGCCTCGGGCGTCACGCGCACGGCGTTGCGCGAGAACGGATCGCTCAGCGCGGTTTCCACCGTGCCGGGATGCAGCGCGACGCAGAAGGCGGCGGGATGGGTGCGCTTCAACTCCAGGCTCAGCGTCTGCACGATCATGTTCAGCGCGGCCTTGGACGCGCGGTAGCCGACCCAGCCGCCGAGCCTGTTGTCGGAGATCGAGCCGACGCGGGCCGAGAGCGCGGCGAAGACCGCCCGCCCCTCGCGCGGCAGAAGCGGCAGAATGTGCTTGGCCACCAGCGCCGGCCCGGTCGCGTTCACCGCGAAGAGGCGCGCGAAGGCGTCCGGCTCGATCTGCCGCCAGGTCTTTTCCGGCTGCACGCCCTCGCCATGCAGAAGCCCGGTCGCCACGATCACGAGATCGGGCGCGCCGCCCGCCTTCACACGCGCAGCCGCCGCCGCGATCGAAGCTTCGTCCAGAAGATCGAGCGTGCCAGCGCGGATCGCAGGATGACCCGGCGCGCGGCCGGAGCGCGAGAAGGCCTCGACCTCGGCCCCGCTTTCGGCGAGCGCCAAGGCCAGAGCGCCGCCGACGCCGCCGGAGGCCCCGACGACGACGGCGCGGGCGAAAGGCGGGGCGGCGCGCAAGGGCTTACCAGCGCGTCGGCTTGGGGTTGCGCTCGTCGAAATCCTTCTGGTGCCAATAGGGATAGACGGGTTCGCGGTGCGAGGCCTTGTCCAGCCGCTCGATCTGGCCCGGGGTCAGGCTCCAGCCGACCGCGCCGAGATTTTGGCGAAGCTGCTCCTCGTTGCGCGCACCGACCACGATGTTGCACACGCCCGGCCGTTGCAGCAGCCAGTTCAGCGCGACCTGCGACACGCTTTTGCCCGTCTCGGCGGCCACCGCGTCCAGCGCGTCCACGACATCATAGACGTAGTCGTCCGAGACCGGCGGCCCGCCGACCGCGCCGCCCGAGGCGATGCGCCCGCCCTTGTTCTCCTGCCCGCGCCGGATCTTGCCGGTGAGGCGGCCCCAGCCGAGCGGACTCCAGACCATGAGGCCGACGCCCTGGTCGAGCCCCAGCGGCATCAGCTCCCATTCATAGTCGCGCCCGATCAGCGAGTAATAGCCCTGATAGGCGACATAGCGCGCGAGCCCGTATTTCTCGGAGGTCGCCAGCGACTTCATCAGATGCCAGCCGGAGAAGTTGGACGCGCCGATATAGGAAATCTTGCCGGCCGTGATCAGATCGTCCAGCGCACGCAAGGTCTCGTCCACCGGGGTCGAGGCGTCGAACCCGTGCATGAAGTAAACGTCGATATGGTCGGTCTCCAGCCGCTTCAGGCTGGCCTCGCAGGCGCGCACCAGATGGTGGCGCGAGGAGCCGACCTCGTTCGGGCCCTCCCCGTTGCGGAACGTCCCCTTGGACGAGATCAGCACGCGCTCGCGCTTGCCCTTCAGCGCCTGCCCCAGCACCTCCTCCGACACGCCCCCCGAATAGATGTCGGCCGTGTCGAAGAAGTTGACGCCATGATCGAGGCAGAGATCGACCATGCGCGAGGCATCGGCCACATCGGTCGCGCCCCAGCGCTGGAAGAACTCGTTCGAGCCGCCGAAGGTCGCCGTTCCCAGGCTGAGAACGGGCACTTTGAGACCCGATTGTCCGAACCGCCGATACTCCATGGGGAAACTCCTTGTTCCGGGCCGGCCTGCGAATTCATCCGCCCGGCGCTGGCAAGGCCGACTTAGCGCCGGGGGCGCGGCGGGAAAGGGTGAGGGTTGGGTTATGGCAGGCTGGAACCTGAAGCTGGCTCATAGACTCCCGAGCACCGTCGAGGCCCATCCGGTCGGCGCGAGACAGCCCGTGGGCTGGGCCACGCTGGGGCGAGACACGCGGTCGGTTCGTGCGATCGAGCCAGCCTCGGCTCGTCTCAGGTCTTACGCGGACCCCCTCGGTCGTACCCGAGGCGTTCGCCGATCCTTTCCCCTTGTAGACCGGCCTCACCGGGCTCCATCTCGTCAGCCAAATCGTAGCCGGCAACACTCTTGCCAAATCTTCGAATCGATGGATGGCTTCGGCGTCCAACCGGAGAAATCGCATGTCTCTCGAGCATTGGCTGGCCTTCGTCGCCGCGTCGGCGGTTCTTCTCGCCATCCCCGGACCGACCATCCTTCTGGTGATTTCCTATGCCCTCGGCCATGGCCGCAAGGCCGCGACCTCGACGGTCGCCGGCGTAGCGCTCGGCGACTTCACCGCCATGACCGCGTCCATGCTGGGGCTCGGCGCGCTTCTGGCCGCTTCGGCCGCTGTCTTCACCGCGCTCAAATGGATCGGCGCGGCCTATCTAATCTATCTGGGCATCAAGCTCTGGCGCGCGCCAGTCTCGACCGGAGTCGTGAACGACGCCGCCGAAGTGCCGAACGAGAAGCCCCTGCGCATCTTCCTGCACACCTATGTCGTAACGGCGCTGAACCCCAAGAGCATCATATTCTTCGTCGCCTTCCTGCCGCAGTTTCTCGACACGACGCGGCCGCTCCTCACGCAGATGATCATCTTCGAGGTGACGTTCCTGGTTCTGGCCACGATCAACGCCGCGCTCTACGGCACCCTCGCCTCCATGGCCCGCCAGACGATCCGCCGGCCGAGCGTCCAGCGGACGGTCAATCGCGTCGGCGGATCGCTCATGATCGGTGCGGGCCTGCTGGCCGCCGGGTGGCGCCGGTCGGCCGCTTGATCGACAAGACTGGCGGAAATCGACGTTCCAGCCGGCCTGATCCATGAGGTAGCGTTTCGAACTTGCGCTTTACGCCTCACGCGTCCGCGTCGAGGCTTTCCAGCACCACATTGCCATTGGTGTAGATGCAGATTTCGCCCGCGATCTTCATCGCGCGGCGCGCGACCTCTTCCGCGCCGAAATCCGTGTCGGCCAGCGCCCGCGCCGCCGCGAGCGCATAATTGCCGCCCGAGCCGATCGCCATCACGCCGTTTTCCGGCTCCAGCACATCACCATTGCCCGTCAGCGTCAGCGTCACGCTCTTGTCGGCGACGATCATCATCGCCTCCAGCCGGCGCAGATAGCGGTCCGTGCGCCAGTCCTTCGCCAGCTCGACACAGGCGCGCGTCAGCTGGTCCGGGTACTGCTCCAGCTTGGCTTCCAGCCGCTCCAGAAGCGTGAACGCATCGGCCGTCGCGCCCGCGAAGCCCGCGATCACCTGCCCGTTCTTGCCGAGCCGGCGCACCTTCTTCGCGTTGCCCTTCATCACCGTGTTGCCCAGCGAAACCTGCCCGTCGCCCGCCACCACGACCTTGCCGTTCTTGCGAACGGTCACGATCGTCGTGGAATACATCTGCGCGGGATCGTGCCGCTCCATCATGGTCTCATGCCCTTTGTCTCGAACTCCGGCCCCATATGGGATGCGCAAGGCCGGTGCGCCAAGGGGGCGCGATGGCGGATGGCGAAGAGCAGGGGCGCTGCCCCTGTACCCCGGCAGGGGAAATGATTTCCCCTGCACCCCTCGTTCGTTTGGATCGTGTCCGAGATCGGGGAGGGCCGCTGGCCCTCCCCGATCTCGGAAAAGGTCCCAAAAGACAGGAAGGGTTCGGGAAGTCCTTCCCGAGCGGGGCTCGGGGCGGCAGCCCCGCCTTTCACATCCACCATCACGCCCCTTGGCGCACAGGACCTTGCGCCTGTATGAAGCCCGTGAGTTTAAGACGAAGGGTCAGGAACATGGGCGTGACGGCGGGTCGGCGCGACGGGGCGGTGGATCGGGCGACGAAGGAGACGCAGATCCGCGTTCACGTGGATCTCGACGGGCAGGGCCGGGCAACCGTGCAGACGGGCGTCGGCTTCTTCGATCATATGCTGGATCATCTGGCGCGCCATTCCTTGATGGACATCCGGGTCGAGGCCAAGGGCGATCTGCATGTGGACGACCACCACACGGTGGAGGATGTCGGCATCGCGCTGGGTCAGGCGATCCGGCAGGCGATGGGCGAGCGGCGCGGCATCCGGCGCTATGCCTCGCTGGATCTGGCGATGGACGAGACCTTGACGCGCGCGGCGGTGGACGTGTCGGGCCGGCCGTTCCTCGTGTTCCGCACGCGCTTCCCAACCGAGAAGATCGGCACGTTCGACACGCAGCTGGTGCGCGAGTTCTTTCAGGCCTTCGCGATGAATGCTGGGCTGACCCTGCATATCGAGACGCTCTACGGCGAGAACTCGCACCATATCGCCGAAACCTGCTTCAAGGCGGTGGCGCGGGTCTTGGGCGACGCCTTGCAGATCGACCCGAGGCAGGCCGATCTCGTGCCCTCCACCAAGGGCATTCTGGCGTGACGGACGAGCGGTCATGAAGCGGTTTCGCGTCTTCGAGCCGCCGGGTAGTGTGGAGGCCAGCGAGAAGGCGTTGTTCGTGCGCGACGGGTTTTCGCTGGTCGCGCTGCTCGTGCCCGCGCTCTGGCTGCTTTGGCACCGCCTGTTTCTGGCCGCCATCGCGGTCTTCGCGCTGGATGTCCTGTTCGGCTGGCAGGCGGGCACGAAGGGTTTCGGACTGGCGGCCGCCGCGCTGCCGCTTCTGATCGGACTTCTGGTCGCGCTGGAAGGTCCGAGCCTCAAGGCCTGGAAGCTCCGGCGGCAGGGCTGGCGCGAGACGGCGGCCCTGATGGCGAGCGACCGGGCCGAGGCCGAAATCCGCTATTATGCGGGCATGAAAGCTGGCGGAGGGAGCGAGATTCGAACCCACGACACGTCACCCGCCGCGCCCCAGAATTCTGACGAAAGCCGCCCCTTCGGGCCAGCGCCCTCCCCCCTTTCGGACTGAAGCTGATGCCGACACTTGCGATCATCGACTATGGCTCGGGCAATCTGCGCTCGGCCACCAAGGCTTTCGAGCGCGCCGCGCGCGAGGCCGGGCTCGACATGGACATTCGCCTGACGGACGACCCGGAGGTCGTGCGCCGGGCCGACCGCGTGGTGCTGCCGGGCGTCGGTGCCTATGCCGATTGCCGCGCGGGCCTGCATGCGGTTCCGGGCATGGAAGACGCGCTGCTCCATGCCGTGGAAACGCAAGGGCGGCCCTTCCTCGGCATCTGCGTCGGGATGCAGCTCATGGCAGAGCGCGGGCTGGAAAAGACGATCACGCAAGGCTTCGGGTGGATTTCCGGGGATGTCGAACCGATCGTGCCAAGCGATGCCAAGCTGAAAGTGCCGCAGATCGGCTGGAACACGATCGAGCTTCGCCACCCGCATCCGCTTCTAGAGGGCATTGCGACCGGCGAAGGCGGGCTGCACGCCTATTTCGTCCACTCCTACCATCTCGTGCCGCGCGACGAGACCCAGGTGATCGCGACCGTCGATTACGGCGGCCCGGTCACGGCGATGGTCGCCAATGGCAACAAGGCCGGCACGCAGTTCCACCCCGAAAAGAGCCAGACGCTGGGTCTGGCTCTGATCGCCAACTTCCTGAAGTGGAAGCCCTGATGCCCATTCTCTTTCCCGCCATCGACCTGAAGGATGGCGAATGCGTGCGCCTGAAGCTCGGGCTGATGGAAGAGGCGACGGTCTATAACGCCGATCCGGCCGCGCAGGCCGAAGCCTTCCGCGCGCAGGGCTTCACGCATCTTCACGTCGTCGATCTCAACGGCGCCTTCGAAGGGCGCGCGGTGAATGCCGGGGCGGTGGACGCAATTCTGAGTGCGGTCGGGACCGACATGAAGGTGCAGCTCGGCGGCGGCATCCGTCGCATGGAGGATATCGAGCGCTGGCTGGACAAGGGCCTGTCGCGCGTCATCCTCGGCACGGTCGCGGTGCGCGATCCCGAGCTGGTGCGCGAAGCCGCCAAGCGTTTTCCCGGGCGCGTCGCGGTCGGCATCGACGCCAAGGGCGGCTATGTCGCGGTGGAAGGCTGGGCGGAATCCTCGACCCTGACGGCGATCGATCTCGCGCGGCGCTTCGAGGACGCGGGCGTCTCGGCCATCATCTACACCGATATCGACCGGGACGGCATCCTGGCCGGCATCAACTGGGACTCCACTATCGAACTCGCCGGCGCGGTCAGCATTCCGGTGATCGCATCGGGCGGCTTGGCCTCGATGGACGATATCGAGCGGCTGGCGAGCCCGGAGGCGGCCGCCCTGGAAGGCGCGATCAGCGGTCGCGCGCTTTATGATGGACGGATCGACCCGGTGACGGCCTTAGCGCGGCTCGCGCGCTGACCGGCCAAGACTGGCGAACACGAGGCTCGCCGGCATAGGAAAGGGCAGGTGCCACCAAGGCCCCTGCCCTCGCCCGAACCCTCGCTTTGATTACGAGGCTTTGACCTTGCCGAGCATCTGCTGGTGCATTTCCAGCGTCGGCAGCGTCTTGGCGGCGAACTCCTTCACCGGGCCGGCTTCGCCATTCATCGAATAGCCCTGGAACAGGCCGATCGCTTCTTCATGCGCGGCCTGCTGCTGTTGCATGTAGAGCGCATTGAACTGCGTGCCGGAGGCGGCACGAAGCTCTTCCAACATGCGCTCATGCTTGGGGTCGAGGCGATTGGGCATGTCGCTCTTCGGGCCAGCGGCCAGCGCCGCTTGGAGATCAGCCCCCGCCTTGGTGTGGTCGTCGATCATATGCTGCGCGAAGCGCTTCACCTCGGCATTCTCGGATTTTTCGAGTGCCAAGCGGCTCGACTGGATTTCGAACATGTTGGACGAGACGGCCATGGTCACGAACTCGGCCTGCGTGGTCGCGGCCTTCATCATCGTCGGCGTGCCGGTGGCCGGCGCAGCGGCCTGCTGCGCCTGCGCGGCGATGGGCAGGGCGAACAGGGTGGAAAGCGCCATGACGGCGATGGTCTTTTTCATGATGTCCTCAGAGGTGGGAGCCGACGGGTCGGTCAGCGGTCGGAAAGGCAACGATCCCTTCGAGGCCCTGTTCCCATCATCGGGTCCTTAAATCGTCAGTGTGCCAAACAATAGTGCGTTTCGACGTCGAACCATTGACGTCGAGGACCGAGCTTGTTCCTGATAATGCCGGCGGAACAATCGTGAGAACGTCTTTGGCGAACCCATCTGAGATGGCCCTATCGAGCGGCCCCAAGCGAGAGCGGATGTTTAGAACCTACGTTCGAAGCCTTCTTTGGATATCGATATTATTCACCATCCTGTATTCTATAAAAAATATAACATATCTCGTCCTTTTCGACTTTATTCATTTAAATCCATATCGGCCACAGTCAAACGCCATTCTAATGATGTTTGTTTTTATTCCTTCAACCGCGATTCTGGCTTTAACCGATTCTTTTCTGGTCTTCGGCCCACCGCTGGCGATTCAGTCCATCGCCTATGCGCTATGGGCTCGCAGTAAGCGCCTCGACGCTTATTTGGTAGTTCTGACATTACTGCCCGCTCTGTCTGTTTTAACGTGGTATTGCTGGGACTATCTGACCCCATCAGACTTCAACCTGGGAATTAACGAGGGTGCAGAGTGGCAGCCGTATCAGCATGGTATAAGCCTTTCTCGTTACCTTTCGACGCTAGCGTTTCAAGCTCCGGTCAGTCTCTTCTCACTTATCTACGTCGATCTAAAAAGCATCAGATTCAGAAGAATCTTTATTTGCTTCAGCATATTCATAGCGGCAATGATCGGCATTGTAGAGGGTCAGCATGAGGCCGAACAGCAGTACAAATTGACCACTCAAGAATAGCGTCAGCATGTATCCAGCCTCGCTTCTTTGACGGCCCTTTCAGCGAACCACCTGCGGAAGGGGTCATCCCTGAGCCAAGCCCGTTCCGCAATCCGTATCGCTATGCTCCCATGAGCTGGAGCCCGCTGGTAGGTTGATTTCAGCCGGCGGGACGACCCAATCTTGTTTCACGTGAGACAGGTCGGACAACGCCTGTTTTCCCCGACTTGCGAAGCAGCGCGCCTGCGGCGATAAGCACAGCGACGGCGTGGCATGGACGCGCCCATTCTCCCCGCCGGCTCGCCGGACTGGATAAGGTTCGTCCGATGACGCTCAAGGCCCGCATCATTCCCTGTCTCGACGTCAAGGACGGCCGCGTGGTCAAGGGCGTCAATTTCGAGGGGCTGGTGGATGCCGGCGATCCGGTGGAAGCCGCGCGCCGCTATGATGCGGCCGGGGCGGACGAACTCTGCTTTCTCGACATCACCGCCTCCTCCGACAATCGCGAGACGATCTTCGACGTCGTGGCGCGCACGGCCGAAGCCTGCTTCATGCCGGTGACGGTGGGAGGTGGCGTGCGCGAGGTCGCCGATATCCGCAAGCTGCTTCTGGCGGGCGCGGACAAGGTGTCGATCAACACGGCGGCGGTGAAGCGGCCGGAATTCGTGGCGGAGGCCGCCGACAAGTTCGGCAACCAGTGCATCGTGGTGGCGATCGACGCCAAGCGCGTCGTGGGGGATAGCTCCGCCAAGCGCGTGGCGAGCCCCGAGGGCGCGCCACGCTGGGAGATCTTCACCCATGGCGGCCGCACGCCGACCGGCATCGACGCGGTGGAATTCGCGCGCCGCGTCGTGGCGCTGGGCGCCGGCGAAATCCTGCTCACCTCCATGGACCGCGACGGCACCAAGGCCGGCTTCGACATCGGCTTGACCCGCGCCGTGTCGGACGCCGTGTCCGTGCCGGTGATCGCGTCGGGCGGCGTCGGCTCGCTCGACCATCTCTCCGCCGGTGTGCTGCAGGGCGGCGCGGCGGCGGTGCTGGCGGCCTCGATTTTCCACTTCGGCACCTATACGATCGCTGAGGCCAAGCAGCATATGGCCAAAGCCGGCATTCCCATGCGCCTCGACGCGGCCCCCGCCGCGCCCCGCACTCACTGACCCCGCCCGGTGGACCGCCCCCCGCGATCCGCCAGCGGTCCGAACTCTTCGCCCGAACTGAGATGACGATAGTTGAGATGACGATGTTCACGCTGGCCGATCTCGAAACCATCGTCGCCGCCCGTGCCCGGTCGGACGACCCGACCTCCTACACCGCCAAACTCGCCGCGCGCGGCCTCTCCAAGGCCGCACAGAAGCTCGGCGAAGAAGGCGTTGAAACCGTGATCGCGGCGCTCACCGAAGACGACGCGGCGCTGACCGGCGAGGCGGCGGACCTTCTCTATCACCTCCTCGTCGTCCTTCATCTGCGCGGCCTGCCGCTGTCGTCCGTCATGGACGAGCTTCAGCGACGCACGGCCCAGACGGGTCTCCAGGAAAAAGCCTCGCGGCCGCAGGCGGCGAGCTGAGCACGATGGATAGCCGCTTGCCCAACCCCGCCTCGTCGCCCTATCGCTTCTTCACCGCGGCCGAATGGGCGACCTTTCGCGGCCGGGAGGCGCTGACGCTAAGCGCGGACGAGGTGCGACGGCTGCGCTCGCTGGGCGATCGGATCGATCTCGAAGAGGTCGAGCGCATCTATCTCGCCATGTCGCGCCTTCTCTACGCCCATGTGGAATCCTCGCAGACGCTGTTTCGCCAGCGGCGGCGCTTCCTGCGCGGCTCCGACCAGACCAAGACACCCTTCGTCATCGGCATCGCCGGCTCGGTCGCGGCCGGCAAGAGCACCACGGCGCGTATCCTGAAGGAGCTGCTCGCCCGCTGGCCGGGCACGCCCAAGGTCGATCTGGTGACGACCGACGGATTCCTGTTCCCCAACGCCGTGCTGGAAGCCGAAGGGCTGATGCAGCGCAAGGGCTTTCCCGAGAGCTACGATGTCGGCGCGATCCTGCGCTTTCTCTCCGACATCAAGGCCGGGGCGCGCCATGTCTCGGCGCCCGTTTATTCACATTTCGTCTATGATGTCGTGCCCGGCGAGGAAGTGACGGTGGACCAGCCGGATATCCTCATCTTCGAGGGGCTGAACGTGCTTCAGGTCCGCGACATGCCCAAGGACGGGAAATTCATCCCCTTCGTGTCGGACTTCTTCGACTATTCGATCTATATCGACGCCGATATCGACGACCTGCACCGCTGGTATGTCGCGCGCTTCATGCGCCTGCGCGAAACGGCCTTCCGCGAGGAAGCCTCCTTCTTCCACCGCTATTCCAAGATCACGGACGAGGAAGCACTGGAGGTGGCCAACCGGCTCTGGACCACGATCAATCAGCGCAACCTGTTCGAGAACATCCTGCCGACGCGCCCGCGCGCCGACCTGATCCTGCGCAAGGGCGGCGATCATCTGGTCGAGGAAGTGGCGCTGCGCAACATCTGACGGCTCGCAGAATGGGCCCCCTGTCCGCCGCCCTTAACGCAGGTTAACGCCATTAACCCTAAACATTTGTTAAGCTTGCCCGATGTCGGCTCATGTTTCATTTAGGGGTTGTGGAAACACCCTCTTCCATGAAACCGAAGGAGCGGACATGCTGGAGAAGAGACAGGCCAAGCGGCGGCGTGTATGCCTTCATGGATCGGTGACCTCCGGCCTGACCCATGCGATCATTCCCGTTCAAGTGCGCAACGTGTCCGCGACGGGCGCGCAGATTCGCGTCGCAGACGGCGCTCTTCCCGGCCGCGAGATCGCCTTCCGCGTGGATCGCACGGGCGAGGTTCAGGAGGCGGAGGTGGTCTGGCGCTCCATGGAGCTTTACGGCCTTCGCTTTCGCACGCCGGAGGCGCATCAACCGGGTAGTGTAGAGACCGAGACGCCGACCGACGATCACGATTCCAGGCTGGCCCGCTGGCTTGAAGCGCAGCCGACGCTCTGACAGGCGACCGATCGGGCGCTCTGCCATCCGAAGCGCCCTACCCGCGCGCCCAGGCGCGCAAATCCGCCACCAGATGATCCGGCGCTTCCAGCGCGGTGAAATGGCCGCCTTCCGGCATCTCGCTCCAGCGCGACACGGCAAAGCCCTTTTCCACGAAGGCGCGCGAGGGCCAGGGGTGGAGCGGGTCGGGGAAACAGGCAAAGGCGGTCGGCACCTCGACCCGCTGCCCCGGCTTCAACTGGCGGAAACCGGCCTTGGCCGCCGCGCTGTAGTAGCGGATGGAGGAGTGGAACGCCCCGGTCGTGTGATAGATCATCGCCGTGTCGACCAGTTCGTCCAGCGTGAAGATCGCCTCGAACGGGCGCGAGCGACGGTCCGACCAGTCATGGTAGCGCTCGATGATCCAGCTCGCCTGACGCATCGGATCGTTGCCGACGAGCCATGACAGGCTCTGCGGCCGTGAGCCCTGAAGATGGCGATAGGCCCCCATCTCCGCCTCGATCTCGCCCATCCGTCGCTTCCACGCGCGATCCTCTTCGCTCTCGGGCTCGGCGCCGGGATGGGGAAACATCATGGTGAGATGGATGCCCTCCAGCGAGCCGGGATGGCGCAGCGCCAGAAGCGAGGTGACCAGCGCGCCCCAGTCGCCTCCATGGGCGCGGTATGTCCTGTATCCCAGGACATCGCGCATCAGGGCGTCGAAGAGATCGGCCGTCCGCGCCTGATCCACGGTCTCGGCCGGATGGTCGGAAAAACCGAAATTCGGCAGGCTGGGGATCACGAGATCGAACGCGTCCTCCGCCCGGCCGCCGAAGCGCGAGGGATAGGCGAGCGGCTCGGCGACGCGCCAGAACTCGCGAAAGGAGCCCGGCCAGCCATGGCTCATCAGGAGCGGCCGCCGCCCCTCCGCCTCGCCCACGATATGGACCACATGCAGCCCGACGCCCTCTACTTCGACCCGGACTTGCGGGAAGCGGTTGAGCCGCGCGAGCGCCGCCTCGCGCTCGTAACCCTCCAGCCAATGCCGCTGGACCAGGCGCAGGAAAGCGGGATCGCAGCCCAGGCTCCAGCCTTCGCCCTCCGGCGCTGGGGCGAACTCGTAGGCTGCGACACGCGCGCGAACGCGCTCGAACAGTTCGGGCGTCCAACTCACTTCGAACGGGGTCATGGCGTCTGGTCCGCTGATGTCTTTGGAAGGAAGACGCCGACGACCGCAGGGCGGTTGCACGAAAAAGGGCGTTCGCTGCCGCACCGGGGTCTCGCTCCGCCAACCATGCCAGCCCCGCCATATCCCCGCCGCCTCGCTGTTGCAGAGCGGAAAGGCTTGGCGTCCAGTTGACAGGACCGCATGATGGCTCCTACTGCCGCCCGACTTCGAAAGGGATCTGACCGCGCATGACGATCGACCTCACCCGCCGTGACCTGATGATGGGCCTTGCCGCGCTGGGCCTTGCGGGCCAGACCAAGCTGGCCTTGGCGCAGGAGAAGGGGCTGACCTTCGACGCGCCCCAGCCCTTCTCGTTCGACCGCCTGGTGGAGCGCGCGCGCCAGATGGCCGCCGAGCCCTATGTGCCCGAAGTACCCCGCGCGGCCGATATTCTGGAGCGCATCGACTTCGACCAGCACTGGCGCATCAAGTTCAAGTCGCAGGATACGCTGGAGCTGAACAACGGCAAGGCGCCGATCCGCTTCTTCTTCCTCGGCCGCTATTTCAAGCTGCCGGTGGGCATCCATGTGGTGGAGAACGGCGAGGCGCGCACGCTGCGCTACGACCCCAATCTGTTCCAGATCCCCGATGACAGCCCGGCCAAGGAATTGCCCGATGATATCGGCTTCGCCGGCTTCCGCGTGCTGGAGCCCGGCTCGGAGGCCGATTGGCTGGCCTTCCTGGGGGCGGCCTATTTCCGCACGTCCGGCGAGGACAACCAGTTCGGCATGTCGGCGCGCGCGCTCGCCATCGATGTCGCCATGCCGACGCCCGAGGAATTCCCGCGCTTCACCGACTTCTTCCTGGAGCCCTCGAAGGATGGGCAGCTCGTCATCACCTGCCTTCTGAACTCGCCGCGCGTGGCGGGCGTCCTGCGCATGGACGTCAAGAAGGGCGGGCCGATCGTCATGGACATCCAGGCCCGCTATTTCGCGCGCGACGACATCGCCCGTTTCGGCATCGCGGCGCTGACCTCGATGTACTGGTATTCCGAGACCGACAAGCAGCGCCGCATCGACTGGCGGCCGGAAGTCCACGATTCCGATGGTCTGGCGCTCTGGACGGGCACGGGCGAGCGCATCTGGCGTCCTCTCAACAACCCCAACAACGTCATGACCTCGACCTTCACCTCGGACTCGCCCAAGGGCTTCGGCCTTCTGCAGCGCGACCGTGACTTCAAGAACTACGAGGATGACGGCGTGTTCTACGAGCGCCGCGCCAGCGTCTGGGTTCAGCCCAAGGGCGACTGGGGTCCGGGCGCCGTGCAGCTCGTGGAAATCCCGACCGACGACGAGATCCACGACAATATCGCCGCCTACTGGCTCTCGGCCAAGCCCGTGAAGAAGGGCGATGCGATCAGCCTCGACTACGATCTCTACTGGGCCAACAAGCAGCCCTTCCCCGGCGATGTCGGCGTGGTCGTCTCCACGCGCCTGGGGCGCGGCGGTGTCGCGGGTCAAGCCCGCCCCGCCGGCGTCACCAAGATCGTCGTCGATTTCGACGGCGGACTGGTGGCCAAGCTCGGCCGCTTCGACAAGGACGTGAAGCCCGTCGTCACCGCCTCGCGCGGCACGATCAGCAATGTGGACGCCTATTCGGTCAAGGTCGGCACCGCCTGGCGCGTGACCTTCGACGTCGCGGCCGAGGGCACGGAGCCGGTGGAACTGCGCCTCTTCCTGCGCCAGGGCGACACGATCCTGACCGAGACCTGGGCCTACCAGTTCCTGCCGCTGCCCAAGGCTGGCTGAGGTTTCGCCAGAACCTTCGAGACACGAGCGGAAGGCCGGCCGATGCGCCGGCCTTTTTGGTGGAACGCTCCGGCCGCTTTGTCGCAGACGAAAGGGGCCGGACCCTGCCCTATGTCCGCCCTTCTCGCGACGAGCAGGCTGGGTTGGGATGCGAAGAATAAGCCGGGTTCAGACGATCGCGGGTGGGCACTGATGGCGACCCTCGTCACGGTGCTGCGCGGCGGCGGGCGCTACACACCGCTTTGGGTGGAGCGGCTCTGGGCGGGCGCGCGGCGTCACGCGCCGGGCTTCACGCGCTGCCTCTGCCTCACCGACATGGAGTTTGCCATCGAAGGCGTCGAGCGTGTGCCTCTGCGCGAGACATGGCCGATCTGGTGGTCCAAGATGGAGGCGCTGCGCCCCGGGCTCGTGGAGGGCACGGCGCTTCTCTGCGACCTCGACACGGTGTTTTCGGGCGACGCCTCGGCGCTCAGCGAACCCGGCCTCTGTGCCATGGAGGATCACTTCCACAAGACGCGCCTGTCGAGCGCGCTGCTGCGCTGGGAGGGCGATCAGCTCGGCTTCGTCCACGACGCCTTCCGAGCGGACCCCGAGCGCTGGATGAAGCCGGGCTCCTGCGGGCCGGTGCCGAACGCCGTGCATGGCGATCAGGTGGTGATCGACCATCTTCTGCGCCAGCGGGGCATCAAGCCGGATTTCTTCCAGCATCGTCATCCCGGCCTTCTCGACTTCTACGACCCGGACAATCCGCGCCCCGGCCCGGTATTGGTCTTCATCGGCGACGCCAAGCCCGATCTCGCGACCGAGCCCGTCGCCTCGCTCTGGCGGGGAGATACCTCTATCAGGCAGGCCGAACCCGCCGAAGCGTGAGATTGATCCGCCCGCCCTTGGGCAACAAGGTCGAGGTGCCGGGATAAACGCGGTCCACCCCATGGAACGCGAGGCGGCTCGCGCCGCCCAGCACCAGCACATCGCCGGACTTCAAGCGAAACGAGCGCGTCGGGTCGCTGCGCTCCAGCCCACCCAAGCGAAACAGCGCCTCGTCGCCCAGCGAAACGGAGACGACGGGCGCGGCAAGGTCCGCCTCGTCCTTGTCCTGATGCAGACCAAGCTTGGCGGATCCGTCGTAGAAGTTCACCAGACAGGCCTCCGGCGGCGCGGACGAGGCGGACACCTCGTCCCAAAGCTGGAGAAGCACGGGCGGAATGGCGGGCCAGAGCGCGCCGGTTTCGGGATGGTCCCGCTGGTAGCGATAGCCCGCGCGATCCGACACCCAGCCGAGCGACCCGCAATTGGTCATGCGCACCGAGAAGGGCTTTCCTGTGCGGGGCATGGCCGGGCGATACAGCGGGGCCTCTGCAACGACGGCGCGGATGGTCTCCACCAGTTCTTCCTGCGCCGCGCGCCCGAAGAAGCCCGGCCAGAAGCGCACGCCCGGCTGAAGCTCCATCGTCGGTCTGCCTTCTATCATCCCAAAGGACATAGGCGCCGAGCCGCCGCTCCGCCACCCGGAAAGCCCGAGCGGCTCAGGAGGGGGAGCGCGGCGGCTGACTTACGAAAGATAGCCGAGCTGCGCGGCCAACGCGACCGCATGGGTGCGGTTGGAGGCGTCGAGCTTGCGCGTCGCGGAGGTCAGATATTGCGAGATCGTGTGTTCCGACAGTTTCAGGATGGTGCCGATCTCGGACGAGGTCTTGCCGAGCATGGCGAGCTTGAGGCAGTCGCGCTCGCGCCCGGTCAGCGGATTGTTGCGCCGGTTCTCTTCGAAGCGGATGCAGCTCAGCATTCCGAAGGCGCTGAAAGCCACGAGATGCAGCGCGTCGGCCACCTCTTCCGAGATGGGCGGACCGGCGCCGAAGAAGCAGAGAACGCCATTGAAGCCCGTCAGCCCATGCACCGGGCAATAGACGCCCGACAACATGCCCGTCGCGCCCAGAAAGCGCGCCTGGGGCAGCATGTCGGGGTCAGCGGGATCATAGCCGTAGAGCGTTTCGGCGTCCCAGACGAGCGGCAGCACGCCGCCCTTCAGCGCCCGCAGAACGGGCGTGAAACGGTTGAGGCCATTACGCTCGAAGCCGCGCCGGAACTCCTCGCTCCAATTCGACAGGACAAGCCGCATCTCCGCCCCCGCATCGTCGGACGAGGGGATCGAAAGGAGAGCGAACGTCGTAAATCCATGCTGGACGGCGATGGTTTCAAGACTGCTCGCCAATCCCTCCAACGTCCATGGTCGCGGTGCTCCTTCGAGCATCAAGCTGAACCCATCCTTCATTACGCCAGCGCGTCCACCATCAACAGGCGAGAGAACGAGGAGTTACAAACCATGGCCATTCCTTCCGCAGACTACCGCGTAAGCCGGGCGACGAGGCCGCGCGCACCGGCTCTCAAATTCATCTAACCGCAAATTCGCCACCATTCGACCCCCGTGGGGTCATAAAATTGGGCAGGCACATACAGTTTGGTTGATTAAATTTAAATGACAAACAACCATTGGTTGGAACAGCCCCCAGAGCCGGGAAAATAACATAGGCCGGAATTTGTCACGGAAAAAACTCATCTTCCGCTTCGGAAGTTGGAAAAGTTTGCCAAGCTTGGGGATACGATAACTCGCATCGATTGCGTTCTATTCATTTTATCCGCTCGCCTGTAAAATGAGCAGAGGTTGAATCCATGGGCGGATACGCGCCGATTCGTGCCTGGCGACCCCTTGATCGTGCCCTGTCGAAAGACCTGATCGTGCCGTGCACAAGCGCTGGGTCTGTCAGTTTTCTTTTATTGGCCGGGCAAGGATGGCAGCGACCTCGGGTTCCGCCGAGGATGCTGCCCGGTCTTGGCGCGTCAGATGGGCACGGCGGTCAGCTGTCAGCCTTGCCGCGCGGAGCCCTCTGGCACAGGCTCCTTGCGCTCCCCATCTGCAGCACTGTTTCCTTCCGCCATGACCCTTCCGGCGACCAGTACGAGACCCTGAAAGCATGACCGACTTTTCCCCCCGCGAGATCGTTTCCGAGCTGGATCGCCACATTATCGGGCAGCGCGAGGCCAAGCGCGCGGTGGCCGTGGCACTGCGCAATCGCTGGCGCCGGCAGCAGCTGACGGGCTCGCTGCGCGAGGAGGTCAGCCCCAAGAATATTCTGATGATCGGACCCACCGGCGTCGGCAAGACGGAGATTTCGCGCCGCCTGGCGAAGCTCGCCGGCGCGCCCTTCCTCAAGGTCGAGGCGACGAAGTTCACCGAGGTCGGCTATGTCGGCCGCGATGTCGAGCAGATCGTGCGCGATCTCGTGGAGATCGGTATCGGCCTCGTGCGCGAGAAGAAGCGCGCCGAGGTGCGCGCCAAGGCCCATGCCGGGGCCGAGGACCGCGTGCTCGACGCGCTCGTCGGCAAGACCGCCTCGCCCGCCACGCGCGACAGCTTCCGCAAGCGCCTGCGCGCCGGCGAGTTGGACGACAAGGAGATCGAGATCGAGGTGGCCGACACGTCCAACCCGATGGGCGGCATGGACATTCCCGGTATGCCCGGCGCCAATATCGGCGTCCTCAACCTCTCCGAAATGTTCGGCAAGGCCATGGGCGGGCGCACCAAGACGCGCCGTACCACGGTGAAGGAAAGCTACGAGCTTCTGATTTCGGAGGAATCCGACAAGCTGCTCGACAACGAGGCCCTGGTCGCCGACGCCATCGCGGCGGTGGAGAACAACGGCATCGTCTTCCTGGACGAGATCGATAAGATCGCCAACAAGGACGGCATGGGCGGCGGCGCGGGCGTCAGCCGCGAGGGCGTGCAGCGCGACCTCCTGCCCCTCGTGGAAGGCACGACGGTCGCCACCAAGCACGGGCCGGTGAAGACCGACCACATCCTCTTCATCGCGTCCGGCGCCTTCCATGTCGCCAAGCCCTCGGACCTTCTGCCCGAGCTTCAGGGCCGCCTGCCGATCCGCGTCGAGCTGCGCGCGCTCACCAAGGACGATTTCCGCCGCATCCTGACGGAAACCGAAGCCTCGCTCATCAAGCAGTATGTGGCGCTGATGGCGACGGAGAACGTGACGCTCGACATCACCGACGACGCGATCGACGCGATCGCCGATCTCGCCGTCTCGCTGAACGGCACCGTCGAGAATATCGGCGCGCGCCGTCTGCAGACGGTGATGGAGCGCGTGCTGGACGACATCTCCTTCGAAGCGCCCGACAAGGGCGGAGAGACCTTCCGCGTCGATGCCGACTATGTGCGCAAGGCGCTGGACGGCATTGCCGGCAATGTGGACCTGTCGCGCTTCATTCTCTGACGGCGTTTGTTCTTCTCTTTCATGGGCCGCGTCCGAAAGGGCGCGGCTTTTTTGTGTTTGAAGGACGGATCATCGCCCGCCGCGTTTCCGGTTGTGACGAGAATGGCGACCCATATCGGGCAGGCCCCAAACCGAACGCGCGCCGAGCCTAACCGCCCGAAATCACGACGATACTCGCTGGGCGCGTGGTGGGCTGAACACTCCATGGAGCCCGCCTCCCGACCTCAGCCACACCTTCGGCCGACGGGGACACGCTGCTTTTCCCGCACTGCGGTCTCTTGACGCAGCCGCGAAGGGCGAACCAAATCAGCGCCCCGTCCCGCGCGCCTTGCGCTCTTGTCCCGGTCCCGAGCCCATGCCCCGAGCCTTGCCCTTCGAAACCGCGCTGGAGGCCGTCGGCACCGGCCGCTTCCAACGAAAGCTGCTTCTGACCTTCGGCCTCGTCTGGGCGGCCGATGCCATGCAGGTTCTGGCGATCGGCTTCACCGCCGCTTCGATCGCGGCGAGCTTCGGCCTCACCGTGCCGCAAGCGCTGCAAACCGGGACGCTGTTCTTTCTGGGAATGCTCGTCGGGGCCTTCGTCTTCGGGCGGCTGGCGGATCGGATCGGGCGGCGGCGCGTCCTGATCCTCACCATCCTGATCGACGCCCTGTTCGGCATCGCCTCGGCCTTCGCGCCCGATTTCACCTGGCTCCTGGCCCTGCGATTTCTCACCGGCCTCGGCGTCGGCGGCACGCTGCCGGTAGACTATGCGATGATGGCCGAGTTCCTGCCGCCCCAGAAGCGCGGGCGCTGGTTGGTCATGCTGGAAGGGGCTTGGGCGCCGGGCACCGTGCTGGTGGCGCTGGCCGCCCTCGCCGTGCAGTCGAGCGGCGCGGCCGAGCCTTGGCGCGTTCTGTTCTTCATCACCGGCGCGCCGGCCATCATCGGGCTCTTCATCCGCTTCTGGGTGCCGGAATCCCCGATGTATCTCTTGCGCCAGGGGCGGGAGGCGGAGGCACGCGCCATTCTGGACAGGGTCGCCAGCGCCAACGGCACCACGCTTCCCGCCGGCACGCTGACCCTGCCGAAGCCCGGCCAGGGCGGCTCAATCTTTTCGGCGGCGCTGCGCGGCGTCACCCTGCCGGTTCTCGCCGTCTGGTTTCTCGTGTCGATGAGCTATTACGGCGTCTTCGTCTGGCTTCCCGTTCAGCTCGCGGGCCAAGGCTTCGGTTTCGTGCGCGGGCATTGGTTTCTGGTGCTGGTCGCGCTCGCCCAGATCCCCGGCTATGCGCTGGCGGCCTATGGCGTGGAGCGATGGGGCCGCAAGCCGACGCTGATCGGCTTCCTGCTTCTGAGCGCCCTCGGCTGCGGGCTTTACGGGCTCGGCCTCAGTGACGCGCTGGTGGCGAGCGCGACGCTGATCATGAGCTTCGCGCTGCTCGGCACGTGGGGCGCGCTCTATGTGGTCACGCCCGAGCTTTACCCGACCGAACTGCGCGCCACCGGCATGGGCAGCGCCGGAGCCATGGCGCGGCTCGGCGGCCTCGTCGCGCCCTCGCTGCTCGCCCCGATCATGGCGGCAAGCTTTGCCGGCGCGCTCGGCCTCTACGCCGCGCTTCTGGTTCTGGCCGCCGTTGCGGTGACGCGGATCAGGGTCGAGACGCGCAACCGAGCGCTGGCCTGAGGCCTAGGAACCGGGAACAGACGCCTTCGGGTCGGTCGACCGGGTCTAACCCAAGCCGCTCAGGCGGCCCGGATCGCGCCTTGATGGGGGGCATCGACATCGAAGGAACGCAGGAACATGCGTCCCGTCCGGTCCGCTTCCAGCACGCTGCCGGGCGGAATGGCGCGCCAGCCCGCCGCGTCCCGCCCGCAGGGCTCGGAGGCGACGAGAAGACTCGCCCCCTCGCTGCGGGCATAGAGCGAAGGCGGCTTGTCGTCGCTCGCCCAGCGAAAGGCGAAGAGCCGCTCGCCGTCCGAATGCACGGCGGCAAAGCGCACCGGCTCGTCCGACACCGCGCCGCGCATTGCCTCGATCTCGCTCAGCGTATCGCGAAACGCCGCGACGGGATCGCTCTCCAGCCCACGGCTGAGGGCGGCCAGAAAGATCGCCTCGGAGTCGCAGGTGCCCTTGCGCGAGGGATAGAGCGCGTCGGAAATCATGCCTTCGACGCGCCGGCGCAAGCCCGCATAGCCGCCGATCTGGCCATTGTGCATGAAGAGCTGCTGGCCATGGGCGAAAGGGTGGCAATTGCTGGTGGAGACGCCGCCGCTGGTCGCCGCCCGCACATGGGCCAGAAACAGGCCGGAGCGGATCTGACGGCAGAGCGAGGTGAGATTGGCGTCCGACCAGGCCGGCAGAATACCGCGATAAAGGCCCGGCTCGGCCCGCTCGCCATACCAGCCAAGGCCGCAGCCATCTCCGTTCACCACGGTGCGCGCCTCGCGCGCGGCCATGGATTGCGACACGAGGGAGCCTTCTGGGCGGATCAGGAGATCTTCCAGAAACAGCGGCGTCCCGGCATAGGCGAGTAGGCGGCACATGGGCGGGCAATCCAAGGCGAATGCGGCAGATGTTCGACCGAGGCATCGGCCGAATCGTCCCGTCAGCCGAAGGCGAGGAAGCGGGGCCTTGCGGCCACAGACCCCCGCGCCGTCAGTGACGCTTCAGCCTATGCTGCAACGCGTTCGCGAAGCTTGGCATTCTCCGTCTCTATGACGGTTTCCTGACCTTCGCCGAGGGCGAAGCGCACCGCCGCTGCCGCGTGGATTTCGGTGGAGCAGAAGCCCGGCAAGGCGAGCGCGTCGGGGCGCACCAGAAGCCCGATCTCGGTGCAGCCGAGGATCACGCTGTCGGCGCCCGCCGCGCGTCCGCGCTCCACCACCGCCTCGAAGGCGCGGGCCGAGCTGGGGTCCACATGGCCGGCGCACAGCTCTTCGAAGATGACGCGGTGCACCAGCGTGCGGTCTTCGGCATTGGGCACGATCGGGCGGAAGCCGACAGTCGCTTCCATCCGGTCGGCATAGAAGCCGTGTTCCATCGTGTAGCGCGTGGCCAGAAGCAGCGGGCGCGAATGGCCGGCCTGCTTCAGCGTCTCGCCCGTCTCACGGATGATATCGATCAGCGGAATGGAAACGGCGGCCTGCACCTCGGCCGAGACGAGATGCATTGTGTTGGTGCAGATGAGGACGCAATCCGCACCCGCGCGCTCCAGACGGCGCGCGCTGTCGGCCAGCATTTCGGCCGCCAGATCCCAGCGTCCCGCCTTCTGCAGCGCGACCACGGCCGAGAAATCGAGCGAATGGAGCAGCACGTCGGCCGAGGCGAGCGGCGAGCGCGCCGCGCGCACCGCCTCGTTCAGGAGGCGATAATAGGTGGCGGTGGATTCCCAGCTCATGCCGCCGATCAGCCCGATGCGCTTCATATGTCCGTCCCCTCAGGTATTGCGATCCTGTCATGAAGCATGACGCGAGGCCAGCGAAACCGGGATGCGACTTTACCGCAATCGACGCGGATTCGTGCACTTTTAACGCGCATTTTCGGCAGATAGCGCATCGCTCTTGCACGGCTTCTCCGCTTCGTGCATCCCTGCCCCATGCTGGACGATCGCGACCACCAACTCCTCACCCTGCTTCAGGACGATGCCGACCGTTCGGTGGCCGATCTGGCCGAGCGTCTCGCCCTGTCGCCCTCAGCCTGTTCGCGCCGCATCCAGCGCTTGAAGGACGAAGGCTACATCGCGCGCCGCGTCGCACTGGTGGATCGCAAACGCATCAACCTGCCAACCACGATCTTCGTTCTGGTGAAGACGGCGCGGCATGAGAAAGGCTGGCTGGAGGAGTTCCACGCCGCCGTCGGCGCGATCCCGGAGATCGTCGAGGTGCACCGGCTGACCGGCAGCGTCGATTACATCCTGAAGATCGTGCTGCCCAATGTCGAGCATTACGATACGATCTACAAGCGCCTCGTCGCCAAGGTGAGCCTTGCCGACATGTCGGCCTTCATCTCCATGGAGACGGTGAAATCGCTGACCGCCGTGCCGACGCGCTATGCCTGAGTGTTTCACGTGTGACACGCTTGGCGTTAAAAGAGCTGGGTAATGTTTCGAGCGGCGACGTCTTGATCTAAGACAGCCCGGTCGCCTCACGCTCGCCGCAAACCATGCGGATAGGCAGGCCTGTCCGATCGAAGGTCGATCCATGTCCCGTTTTCTCGCCGCGCTTCTGGCGGGCTTCCTGCTGGCTCACCCCGCTCAGGCGCAGTCCGTCGTCACGGTTCCGCCGGGCAATCGCAACGCCACGCAGCCCGCCATTCCGAGCTTCTCCTATACGCGCACGGCCGCGACGGGCGGCAATTTCGCGTCCAAATATCAGAAGATCCACGACCTTCTCGCGACCAATCGCGACCTTCAGAACAAGATCCGCTCGGCCGCTAAACTTTATGGGATCGACCCGATCCATATCGCCGGCGCGCTGGTCGGCGAGCACACGTTCAATGTGGACGCGCTGGACCGGATTCAGACCTATTACGTCAAGGCCATGTCCTATCTGAACTCCGGCATCGACTTTTCCTACAAGGGGGAGTCGGTGGAAAGCTTCGTGGCGCGGCCCGAGTTCAACCGCTGCCAGCGCGCCAAGGGCGACGAGGCGCTGTGGAGCTGCCGCGAGCAGGTCTTCGAGCAGAGCTTCCGGGGCAAGACAGTGGACGGGCGCTCCTACCCCGACAATCGCTTCGGCGCGGTCTTCTTCCAGCCCTATTATGCCGGGCAGACCTTCGGCCTCGGCCAGATCAACCCGATGACGGCGCTGGCCGTGTCCGATATCGTGCATCGCGTCTCTGGCTATCCCGACATCGAGATGAACCGGGCGGGCGAGGTCTATGCCGCGATCATGGACCCCGACAAGTCGCTTCACTACATGGCGGCGGTGATCCGCTCCTCGATCGACAAGTATCGCGAGATCGCCGGCTTCGACATTTCCAAGAACCCCGGCATCACCGCGACGCTCTACAATGTCGGCGACCCGATCACCCGAGCGCGACGGCTGAAGGCGGAAAATATCCGGCGGCAGGCGAGCGGCCAGCCCGCGCGGATGCCCGAAGAAAACTATTACGGCTGGCTCGTGAACGAGAAGCTGGACGACCTGCGCGCCATCTTCCCGCAATAGTCAGGCCGACCGCAGCGGATGCAGGCGCAGCCGGCCTTCCCGCTCGTGCCGCTCCACCCAGCGCCGCTCGGCTGCCCAGTCATGCCCGTCCCAGCCGGCGAAGCCGAAGCCATAGACATCGATGGTCCACCTCACGCGCCGCAGGCGACTCAACAGCCAGTAGAGCGCCAGAAAGCCCGAACTCGGCACCCCATCCCCGCGCCCGCCCTCGCAGCTTAAAGCCGCGCGGGCGGCGAAGAACAGCGGATCGTTGAAGAGCCAGACCGGCGCGCCGCGCAGGCTCAGCCGCGCGCAGAGTTCGGGCGTCCAGTCATGCTCGCCTCCCGCCCGCTTCTCGGCCAAGGGCGTCGGGCGGCGGCGCTCCTCGATTCCGGGATCAATCGGCAGAAGGAAGCCTTGAGCGTGCCGAACCGCGGCGCGGCGGTGGAAGCTCATATCCTCCAGCCACTCGCGCGTCTGCCCGCCGAAATTCACGAGAACGAGATGGGTGAGCCGGCGCCCCGTCGCGCCGCCGAAGCCCTGTGCATTGTTAAAGCGGATCACCCAGTCCGCCCGGTCCACAGCCGCGCCGATCCGCCCCGCCTCCGGCGCATTGCCGACCACGGCGATGCTGCGCGGCTCTATGGGTGCGGTGCGATCCGGCCCATGGCGAGGCGCGGGTCGGCCGCGGCCGGGGGCGAGCGGCGTGATGTCGTCCAGAAGCCGCCGCGTTTCGAGCGTGCGCGCCGGGCGCGAACCCGGCAGACGTGGAAGGGGCAGGAGTGGGATGGCGGGCATGGCGGGCATGGGGGTGCGTTGAGGCGGCCCTCGCTCCGTCATTCGGCCGGAACCGCCGTGCCGCCTTCGCTCCTAGCCTTTTCCTTATCCTTGCCGCGCGCCCCGAAATGCCAGGGCAGACGCTCGTTCGGATCACGCCGGTCCTTGGCGCGGTTCTTCTCCCGTCCCCAGAACTTGCCGCCCCGCCCTTCGCCCAGCCGCTCGAACAGAGCGAAGAGAGCCGGCACGATGAAGATGCCGATCATGGTCGCGGCCAACATGCCGCCGATCGAGGCGATGCCGATCGCGTTGCGCGAGGCCGCGCCCGCGCCGCTCGCCGTCACCAGCGGCACGAGGCCGAGGATGAAGGCCAGTGCCGTCATCAGGACCGCGCGGAAGCGCTGGCGCGCGCCGGTGATCGCGGCTTCAGTGATTTCCATCCCGTCCAGCTCGCGCCGCTCCTTGGCGAACTCCACGATCAGAATGGCATTCTTGGCGGCCAGGCCGATGAGCATCACCATGCCGATCTGCGAATAGATGTTGGAGGTCTGGCCGAACAGGGCCAGCGCCCCCGCCGCGCCCGCCGCCGCGATGGCGATGGAGAGCATGACGGTCAGCGGCTGGAGCCAGCTTTCATACTGCGCCACCAGGAAGAGATAGGCGAAGACGAAGGCCAAACCGAAGGCGAGATAGGTGACCGAGCCCGCCTGCCGCTCTTGATAGGACGTGCCTGAGAACTGATAGCTGTATCCCGCCGGCAGGGTCTCGCGCGCCACCTCTTCGAGGGCGGTCAGCGCCGCGCCCGAAGAATAGCCCGCAGCCGGCTGACCGGTGATCTGCGGGGCGGTGAAGAGGTTGAAGCGCGGCACGGAATAGGGGCCGAAGGTCGTGTCCACCGAGACGAGCGAGCGCAGCGGCACCATCTCACCACCTGAGTTCTTGGCGTAGAGCTGGCCGATATCGGCCGTCTTGGTGCGCGCGTCGGCTTCGGCCTGAAGGCGGACCTGGAAGATCTGCCCCTGATAGATGAACTGGTTCACATAGGTTTCGCCCATGGCGCCACCGACCGTGTTGTAGATGTCGGAGACGCTGAGGCCGAGCGTTTGCGCGCGGTCGCGGTCGATTTTCATGTAGAGGCGCGGCACGTCGGCCGAGAACGTCGTGCGGGCGGTCTCGATCTCGGGCCGCTCGTTGGCCGCCGCCACGAAGGCGCTGGCGACCTGCGCCACCTCGGCGGGGTCCTGCCCCTGCTGTGCCAGAAGCTCGAAGGTGAAGCCGCCGACCGAGCCGAGGCCGGGGATCGGCGGCGGCGGGAAGGCCGCCACCTGCACACCGGGAATGGCGGCGAAGCGCCCATTGAGTTCCGCCAGAATGGCGAAGAGATCGCGCCGCTCGCCCCAAGGCTTGAGCGTAACGATGCCGAGACCGCCGGAGGAGCGCTGCGAGGACTGGAGCAGCGAATAGCCGGCATTCAGCACATAGGCGTTCACGCCCTCCGTCTGCGAAAGAATGTCCCCGATCTCCAGCATGGCCTCGGTCGTGCGCTGCAGCGAAGCGCCGTCGGGCAGCGACACGTCGAACAGGATCGCGCCCTGATCCTCGTCCGGTAGGAGCGTCGAGGGCAGGTTGACGAAGGAGACGAAGGCGATGGCGAAGCCGAGCGCGAGCACGCCGAGCGCCAAAAGCACGCGGCGCACCAGAAAGCCGACCGAGCGCGCATAGGCATTGCGCGTCTTGTCGAGACCGACATTGAACCAGCGCAGCGGACCCCAGGCGGCGCTGGGCGGGCGCAACATGGCGGCGGTGAGCGCGGGCGTCAGGGTCAGCGCCACGATGGAGGACAGCACCATCGAGACCGACAGCGCGATGCCGAACTGGCGATAGAGCTGGCCGGACAGGCCGGGCAGGAAGGTGGTCGGCAGGAACACGGCGAGCAGCACAAGGGTCGTCGAAACGATCGGCCCGGTGATCTCGCGCATGGCGAGACGCGTCGCCTCCACGCGGTCGATCTTTCGCTCGGTCATGACGCGCTGGACGTTTTCGACCACCAGAATGGCGTCGTCCACCACGAGGCCGATGGCGAGGATCAGCGCCAGAAGCGTGATGACATTGATCGTGAAGCCGATTGCCAAGAGAACGGCGAAGGTGCCGATCAGCGACACGGGGATCGCGAGCGCGGGAATGAGCGTCGAGCGCCAGTCCTGCAGGAAGACGAAGACCACCACCACGATGATCACGGCGGTGATGGCGAGCGTCAGCACGATCTCATGGATCGTCGCATCCACGAATTGCGTGGAATCGTAGATGATCTCGTATTGCAGCCCTTGCGGGAAGGAGGACTGGAGCCGGTCTAGCTCGGCGCGGATGGCGGTGACGGTCTGGAGCGCGTTGGCGCCGGGCGCCTGATTGATCTGGATCGTCTTGCCCGGATTGTCGCGGACATAGGTGTTGACCGCGTAGCTCTCCGAGCCAAGCTCGACCCGCGCCACATCCTTCAGCCGCACAATGGCCCCGGAGGGCTCGGCGCGCACCACGATGTTCTCGAACTGCTCGGGCGTGTTCAACTGGCCTTGCGAGGTGATCGTGTAGACGAGGGCCTGACCGTCCGGCGCGGGCGCGCCGCCGATCTGGCCGGTGGAGGCCGGCAGGTTCTCGGCTGCAATGGCCGCCGTGATGTCGGACGGGGCGATGGAAAGCGCGGCCATGCGGGCCGGATCGGTCCAGACACGCATGGAATAATCGGCATTGCCCAGCACATTGGCGTCGCCGACGCCCTCCACGCGCTGAAGCGAGGTCACCACGTCGGACGAGAGATAGGCGCCGATATCGATAGTCGAAATCTGCCCGCCTTCGGAGAAGAAGGCGACCGCCATCAGGAAGTTGGGCGAGCGCGAGCGCACCGTGACGCCTTGGCGCGTCACCGCTTCGGGAAGCTGCGCGGTGGCGAGCTGCACGCGGTTCGACACGTTGACCTGCGCGATGTCGGGGTCGGTGCCGATGGCGAAGGTGATGGAGAGCGAATAGGTGCCCGAATCCGTCGAGGTCGAAGACATGTAGATCATGTCCTCGACACCGTTGATGGCGCGTTCCAGCGGATCGCCCACGGCCTGCGCCAGCACGGTGGAATCGGCGCCGGGATAGTTGGCGGACACGCTCACCGTCGGCGGCGTGATCTCGGGATATTGCGAAACGGGCAGGACAAGGATCGCCAGGAGACCCGCCAGAACCACGACGATGGAGATGACGCCGGCAAGGCGCGGGCGGCGGATGAAGAGATCGGAGATCATCGGGCGGACGAGCCCGAAGCGGACGAACCCGACGACGCACCGCCCTCGGTCCCGCTGCCGCCACCGGCCGCAGCGCCGTTACCTCCCGCGCCCTCGCCTTCCGTGCCTTGGCCGCCCTCGGACGGCTGGCGCGTCTGGCGGCGGGCCTGCGCTTCCGCCTCGGCCTGTTGCTGCGTCACGGGGCGCACCTTGGTACCCTCCTTGACCTTGGCCGAGCCGCGCAGGATCAGCGTCTCGCCGCCGTTCAGGCCTTTGGTCACGGCGCTCATATTGTCGATCGTGCGGCCGACCTCGATCGGGCGGCGCTCGACGCCATTGTCCGGGGTCACGACGAGCACCGCGCGTCCCTCTCGCGAGAACTGGATCGCGGCCTGCGGCACGACGGGCAGCGTCGGCGGGTTGCGCTCGCTCGCCACCAGCGTCACGTTCTGGTTGGCCAGCAGGAACTCGCCCTGATTGGGAAAGCGGATGCGCGCTTCCACCGTTCCCGTCGTCTGGTTGACGCTGTTGCCGACGAAATCGAAGCGGCCGGGCGGCTCGTAGAGCGCGCCGTTCGGCAGGCGAAGCTGAAGGCGGTAGTCCGTCGCGACCGCCCGGTCGGACGCATTGGCGGTGGCACTCACCGTTTGCGCGCCGTCCGGCAAAGGCGGCGCACCGGCCGCGCCCGTGCCGGCGGCCGTGGCGATGGGCGCTGCGCCCTCGCCGCCCGTGGAGGAGGTCATTTCGGACGAGGCGACCATGTCCTCCCCGCCCGCTGCCGCGTCGCCTTGGTCCTCGCCACTCGCTTGCCCATTGGGCCGGGCGCTCGCCACAGGCGTTTCATCGGCCTGCTGCGGCCCGACGCGCTGCCAGGTGACGAGCTGATCCTCGCCGATCGGGAAGACGCCCCAGATCGGGTTCATCTGGGTGAGAACCGCGAGATCGCCGCTGGTCGCGGAGACGTAATTGCCGCGCGTGATGAGCGGCGCGGACATTTCGCCGTCGATCGCGGCCTCGATGCGCGTGTAGGACAGATTCAGCTGGGCCTGCGTCAGCGAAGCCTGCGCCTGGAGAAGCTGGGCTTCGGCATTTTCCAGATTGGCGGTCGCGTCTTCCAGCGTGGCGCGAGCGGTGACGCCCGAACGCGCCAGTTCGTTCTGCCGGTCGAAATTGCGCTGGGCCTGATTGCGCGTCGCCTGCGCGCCGGAAAGCTGCGCTTCGGCTGCGCGCACGGCCGCCTCGTATTGCGCGGGCTCGATCTGAAACAGGAGATCGCCGCGCTTCACCTGCTGTCCGCCATTGAAGGCGACATCCTGGATATAGCCCTCGACGCGGGCGCGCACGGCCACCTTCTCGATCGGCTGGATCGTGCCGATGAACTCGAACGTGTCGCCCACGGCACGCGTTTCGACGCGCTGGACGATCACGGCGGGCGGCTCGCCCTTCTGGTCACCGCCCTCGCGCTCGGCCTGCCCGCCGCCCTTCTGCTTCTCCTCCTCACCGCCGAACCAGCCGGCCATGAAGCCGGGCAGTTCGACTCGGCCGATCAGCGGCAGCTCGACGCCAGACGCTTTCTCGGCCTCACCCTTTCCGCTTTGCCCCTCCCCGCCCGAGCCTTGCGCCGCAGCCGGACCGGCCAGCGCGAGAGCAAGGGTGACGAGCGCCGGTGCAAGGCGCAGGCGCGCGCGAAGGCTGGATGGGCCAAGAAGATTGCGCATGGAATTGTCCCGACGGAAGTCCGGCCGCCACGGGTCGGCGCGGCCTCGAACATCATGAGGGAGCTAACGGAGCCTCGTCGAACCCGGTTGCATCGCGAGATCGTGATAGGCTGCGACAGGTCGTCCGACCCGGATCGGGTTTGCGGGGAGTGCGTGGCTTTCCCCCAGCATCGCTGAGCAACTCGAGATTCCGCCCCTCGGTCAGGCGAGGTCGACAGCGGAGAGAGCCCGCCGCACATATCACCACGGTTTGCCGATCAGCCTTTCAACGGCGCTGACGCCGCGCCCGCCGCAAGATTTCTGCGCGCGCGGCGGCCTCTTCCAGATGCGCCAGAAGCGCGGAAATATCTTCGGGTGCGAGCGTGCCGATCGTCTCGGCCAGCCGGTTGGCGAGCGTCGTCGCCTCGGGGCTGAGCCCGCCCGTCTCCACCGTCACCTTGGGATGCGACAGGGCGGCGAGGCGCTGAAGCTCTTCGGCATCGTCCCAGATGACGTTGAGATAGCCGATGATGCGCTGGAGAAGATCCCAGCTCGGGCGACCGCGCCGGCCATGTTCCAGCGCCGAGAGATAGGCGGAGGAGACGTTCAGCGCCGCCGCCATCTGGCCCTGCGTGATGCCGCGCTCGCGGCGCAGCTCCCGCAGCTTTTCACCGAAAGGGGTCATTTCCGGCGCACCCGGACATAGAAGGCCCCCTCGCCGCCATGGCCGCGCTCGGCGGGCTCGTAGCCGGCCACGAGCGAGCGGAATTCACCGGTCGCGAACCAGTGCGGCATGGCGCGTTTCAACGTGCCGGTGGAGCCGAAGGACGCGCCGCGCCCTGTGATGACGAGCACATGCCGCAGCCCCCTGACCTGCGCCTGCCGAAGAAAGAACAGGAGAATGCCGTGGGCCGTCGCCTCGGTCTGCCCATGCAGGTCGATGCGATCGTCCAGCGCGATGCGGCCCTTGCCAATCTTGCGCCGGACGGGCCGCTCGATCGGATGCAGTGGTGGCAGGCGCGAGGGAGCCGAGGGCGCGGGGCCGGATGCGGCACTGGGCGGCGCGCTCCAGGCCTGCGGCAGATCCATATCGGCGCGCACGCGGGTTTTGGTGGTGGGTGGCTTAGGATGCACGGGCGGCGGAGGGGGAGGTGGCGCGATCTCCTCCTCCGGCAGGTCGGGCAGGCCCTTGCCTTTGAGCGGCGTTGCGGTGCGCGCGATGGAGACCCAGAGCCGGGCCTCCTCCTGCGACAGGGAGCGGGAGCGGCGCTTCTTCATGGCGCTTCGCCAAGGCTAAGAGGCAGAAAGACGGTCCAGCGCGCGGAATGGCGGATCATCCCGGCGAGCGTACCCGCCGTCTCGCCCGAGCCCGTGAAGAGATCGCCGCGCCCCGCGCCGATGATGGCCGAGCCCGTGTCCTGCGCGATGACGAGCCGGCGAAAGGGCACGCCTTCCGCGATCAGCTCGGGCGCATCCACCAGGATCGGCGTGCCATAGGCGGTGAGCCCGGCATCCACCGCGAGCGAGGCCATGGGGGTCAGCGACACGCCCTGCCCTCCGATTGGCCCGGCCTCGGGGTCCGCGCCCTCGATCTCGCGAAAGAAGATGAACGAGCGGTTGCGGCGCATCAGGGCCGGCGCGCGCTCCGGGTGCGCGGCGAGCCAGCGGCGGATGCCGGCCATATCGGCCTCTTCCAGCGGCAATTCGCCCTCAGCCACCAGCACGCGGCCGATCGCCGTGAAGCGGTGCCCGTTCTTGGCGGCGTAGCCGACGCGCAGGGTGGAGCCGTCCTGCAGCCGCAGCCGGGCCGAGCCCTGCACATGAACGAAGAAGGCGTCCACGGGGTCGGCCAGCCAGACGAGTTCCAACCCCTGCGCCGACAGCCAGCCATCCTCGATCGCCGCGCGGTCGGGATAGGGCACGAGGCGGCCAGAGGCATCCAGCCGCGCGAAGCCCTGCGCATCGTCCAGCCCTTCGGGCAGCGGCTCGGATGGGGGCAAGCGCACGAGATCAGGCGGGGCGCGGTAGAGCGGAACGGGAAAGGCCGGCGAGCGCATGCGCGAGGCGGGAAGCTCGGGCTCGTAATAGCCGGTCAGGAAACCCGGCGCATCGTCCGTAGAGCGCGCCGGGCGGAAGAAGCGCTCGAAGAAGCGCCGGGCCTCGTCAGGGGTTCGGGCGGGATCGCGCAAGGCCGCCTCGGCCGCCGCACGAAACGGCTCCCCCCGCGCGCCGGCCTCTGCGGAGAGAAGCGCGGGAGCGGAGCGTGAAAACGCCAGAAAGGCCGGCGTCGGATCGACAGCCGGCCAGTCGGGCATCGCCTCGAAGGACAGGAGCCGCCAGGGCGGCAGATCGGGAGGAGACATGGCGTCGAAACCTTGAACTGCCGAGGGGTCTACTCCTCGGATTCGGTTTCCACCAGCTTCCAGTTCGGATCGCGCGAGCGCGTGTCGCGGGCAAAGGTCCAGACGTCGCGCACCTCGGCCACCGTCTCGGGGTCGCCGTCCACCACCTCGCCCTTGGGGCCGAGCGTGGCGGAGATGAGCTGAGAGACGATGCGCAGCGTCACGAAGGCCTCGCGGCCCTTCAGCTCGGCCGCGACCACGGTGGCGTTGTCGATGCCCACGAACGAGGACTGCACCCGCTCGCCCTTCGCCTCACGCTCGTTGATCGAGGTTTCGAAGCCTTGATAGACCTCGGGCGAAAGAAGGTTCTTCAGAAGCTTGCGGTCGCCATCGGCAAAGCCCGTCACGACCATTTCATAGGCCGTGCGCGCGCCGTTGAGGAACTGCTCGATGTCGAACGTGGAATCGGCGTCCTGAATCCGGCGCAGACCTTCATTGGCCGGCGTGCCGATCGGCGCAGCCTTGTCGATCGCCTCGTAGCGATTGGCCGGCTCTTCGGCCGGGACGCGGCGCGAGGGAAGCGTCACGACATTGCCCTCGGGCCGCCCCACGGCATTGTCGTTGGTGCGGGAGTAAGGGTCGTAGGGCGGGCGCTCATGGCCCGTACGACGGCCGAGCACGCTGCGGAGCTGATACAGCACCACGGCCGCCACCACGATGAAAAAGATCGTCCCGAAACCCATGAAGCCGGATCTACCCTGCAAGAAGACTTGATCGACTCAGCATATAGAGACACCGGGCCGTGCATTCAAATTCACGAAAACGCGTCTTATGTGTTCTCCTGTCCAGCGGGCCGCCGAAGCTCGGGAATGATCCCGGCAAACGGCACCCGCTTTTCGAGGAGGAGAGTTCGACCCGCCATGCCGCTGATCCTTGTTCCGGTCATCCTACTGGCCTTGCCGCTTCTGGAGATCGGCACCTTCATCTGGGTCGGCAGCCATATCGGCATCGGCTGGACCCTGCTTCTGGTGATCCTGTCCGTGGTGGTGGGCGCTGGCCTTCTGAAGCGCCAGACGCTTTCGACGCTGCGCGCCGCGCAGGCCGAAGCGCGGGCCGGCCGCCTGCCCGAGCGCGAGATCGTGCATGGCGCGATGATCACGCTGGCCGGCATCCTTCTGATCATCCCCGGCTTCCTGTCCGACATCGTGGGCCTCGCGCTCTTCCTGCCGCCGGTGCGCGATCTCGTCTGGCGCGCCCTGCGCCGGCGCATCACCGTCACCACCGCGCCGGGCTATGGCGCCCGCCCGCCCGTGCGCCCGCATGTGGTGGACCTGACGGATGGCGAGTTCGCCCGCCGCGCCGACGGCTCCAGCCCCTGGATTCAGCTGGAGCGCGACGCGCCCTTCCGCCGCCCCAACGGACCGGACGGCAAGCCCGACGACAAGCCGACGCTGCACTGAGCGGACCCGGCTCCCGCTGTTCGAGACGAAGCGGAAAGGGGCGGATCACCGCCCCTTCTTGTTTTCGCACCCGGCGCCGTGGTAGCGCAGCCCCCATCCGCTGCGCCGGAGTCAACGGCGTTTCTTCTCCAGTCAACTCCGCAAGGACCTCATGTCCGAGACCCATCAGAACGGCGTCAACGGCGCCGAGCCGCAGCAGGAGGCCCCGAGCCTCAACATCCTGGCGCAGTACATCAAGGACCTGTCCTTCGAGAGCCCGCAGGCACCCGGCGTCCTACGCGCGCAGCCCCGCGCCCCCGGCATCAATATCGGCGTCAATGTCGGCGCGGTCCCCGTGCAGGACGGCGACAACGAGTATGACGTCAAGCTCACGCTGAACGCCCAGGCCGGCGAAGGCGCCGAGACATTGTTTCACGTGGAACTTCAGTATGGCGGCGTGTTCCGTCTGGCTGGCTTCCCGCAGGAGCACATGCTGCCGGTTCTCTTCATCGAGTGCCCGCGTCTTCTCTTCCCCTTCGCGCGCCAGATCATCGCCGATGTCACGCGCAATGCCGGCTTCCCGCCGCTGATGATCGACCCGATCGACTTCGCCGCGCTCTTCACGCAGCGCATGGCCGAAGAGCGCGCCCGCTCGCAGGTCCAGACGGTCTGATCGCCATCGCTTGACCCGATTGGAAAGGCGCCCCGGTGACACCACCGGCGGCGCCTTTTTCATACACGTTTCACGTGTCGAAAAAGTCGGGATTCCGCTTCCCTTCCCTTGCGTAGCCACCTAGTGAAGATCAATCTAACCCATGGGCGGAGAGGGTCGATTGTCCCGTCTGAACGTTGTGATGATGGAGTCCCCCGATCGCCAAGGCGATCGCACCGGCTTGGCTGACGACGGGGCCGCCCGCCTGGACGCCTCGGCCGAACGCTCGGCGCTCGCGCTTTATTCGATCAATGCCTTGGCCGACATGGTGATCTGGGCCGATCCCGATGGGCGCTACGTCTTCGTCAACGAGGCGGCGACACGGCTTCTCGGCTATAGCGCGGAAGAGTTCTCGCAGCTGCGGGTCTGCGATGTCGATCCCGATGTGGACGAGGCCTATTGGTATCGCCATTGGGAGGAGCTGAAGCGGGTCGGCGTCATCAAGATCGAGAGCACCAACACCAACAAGTCGGGCCAGGCCGTTCCGATCGAGATCACGGCGCATTATGTCCGCTTCGGCGGTCGGGAGTATAATTGCGCCATCGTGCGCGACATTTCCGAGCGCAAGATGACCGAAGCGCGGATGGAAGCCCTGCACCAGGAAATCTACCGGCTCAGCATCACGGACGGGCTGACCGAGATTTCCAATCGCCGCCATTTCGATATGGTCCTGGCGAAGGAGGTTCAGCGCCACGCGCAGTCGGGCGAGCCGCTTTCGCTGATCCTGCTCGACGTCGATCACTTCAAGGCCTTCAACGATTATCACGGCCATATCGCGGGGGACGACTGCCTGCGCCAGGTCGCCCAGGCGATCGACGCCGCGATGCGAAAGCCGGTCGATCTGGCGGCGCGCTATGGTGGCGAGGAATTCGTCTGCATCCTGCCTTGCACGCCGCCGGAGGAGGCCCGCGACATCGCCGAGGCGATCCGAACGGCCATCGCCGCGCTCGCCATTCCCCACGACCTGTCGCCGGAAGCGGGGATCGTCACGGCGAGTCTCGGCGTCGTCACCGCGATCGGTGGCCCCAGCATCTCGGCGCAGAGCCTTCTGTCCTGCGCCGACGCGCTTCTCTACGGCGCCAAGCTGGCGGGGCGAAACCGCGTGGAAGCGGACGAACTCTAGAAACCGCGCCTCGAGCCCTTTCGCCTCAGCCCTCCACGACGGGCGGCAGATGCGCGGTCCACGCCGCGCCCTCGCCGAGCGAGGCAATGAAGCGGCGATGGGCCTCGTCTTCGGCCGCCGACAGGCGCGGCGGCAGGGGCACCGGGCGCTTGGCGGCACAGTGGACGATCTCCACGCCCCGGTCGTTCAGCCCGTCATTGTCCATGTCGAGCCGCAGCGCCGACTGCCGGCCGCCGATCAGCTCGATATAGACCTGCGCCAGAAGCTCGGAGTCGACGAGAGCGCCGTGCTTGTCGCGCTTGGTCGTGTCGATGGAAAAGCGCGAGCAAAGCGCATCCAGCGTCGCGGGGGCCATCGGAAACTTGCGCCGCGCCATGGGCAGCGTGTCGATCACGAGGCCGGGCGGAATGGCGGGGCGGCCGACACGGGCCAGTTCGGCATTGAGGAAGCGAATGTCGAAGGCCGCGTTATGCGCGATCAGCGCCGCGCCCTCGAAGAACTCGGCGAACTCGTCCACGATCTCGGCGAAGACCGGCTTGTCCTTCAGAAAATCGTCGGAAATGCCGTGAATGTCGAAGGCGGCGGGATCGACCTTGCGAGCGTCCGGGCGAATGAACTTGTGAAACTCACGGCCCGTCGGAATGTGGTTCCAAAGTTCGATGCCGCCGATTTCGATGACGCGGTCCTGCTCGAAGTCGAGGCCGGTGGTTTCCGTGTCGAAGACGATCTCGCGCATGGAGGTTCCTTGAAGGCTATCTGGCAACGCGCCGACGAAGGGGCCGGCGAGGGATCTTTTAGGCCCGCTGGGGAGCAAACGCAGCCGATGCCGGCGGCATCGACAGGGCTGGCCAGAAGCGGGGCGGACAAGACCTGCCGGGCCGCCCCGGCCAGATGGTCAGAGAGGTTCCGACCGTCTGTCCTGCCCCTTCATCTCGGCCGATCGGCGCGCCGGCGCAAGGGGGTCTTTGGCCGTCTCCCGCAACTGGGCGAGGATCGCATCCACCTCGGCTTCGGCCTCGGCCATACCCTTGCCGGTGTCGATCACGAAATCGGCGCGTCGGCGCTTCTCGGTGTCCGGCATCTGCTTGGCGAGGATCGCCTCGAAGCGCGCCTCGCTCATGCCGGGCCGGGCCAGAACCCGCGCGCGCTGGATCTCGGCCGGGGCGCTCACCACCACGACCAGGTCCACCCGCGCCTCGCCGCCCGTTTCGAACAGGAGGGGAATGTCAAGGACAGCGACGGATGCGCCCGATGCCCGCGCCTCCTCCACGAAGCGCGCTTCTTCCTCGCGCACCAAGGGGTGCACGATCGCCTCCAGATCGCGCAGCGCGGCTGCATCGTTCAGAACGGCCGACGACAAACGGATACGGTCCACCGTGCCGCCGGGCGCGGTGCCGGGAAAGCGCGCCTCCACCAGCGGGGCGGCGCGTCCGGCATAGAGGCGATGCACCGTCTCGTCGGCGGAATGAACGGGGCAGCCGCGCGCGGCGAACATCGCCGCCGTGGTGCTCTTGCCCATGCCGATGGAGCCGGTCAGCCCGAGGAGGATCAAGCTGACATCACTCCGTCACGGCGAGCGCGATCCGCCAAGCCGTGCCGGTCTCGTCGCGCACCAAAGCGTAGCGGCAGCGAAATTCCAGCGCCGCCTCGCCGTCGTCACGCTCCTGCCGCCAGTCGAGCACCGCGAAGGCCGCGCCGTCGTCGCCGGCCGCTTCGACGATGTCGAAGCGCGACTGGACGATCTCCTCGCGCTCGAACACGGCGAGCAGCGCATCGACATTCTCGGCCAGCTCTTCCTCGTCGTTGAAGACATTGCCACGCCCGGACTGCCAGATCGTCACCGGAAACTGGAAACAGGCGAGGATCGCCTCGGCGTCGAAATCGTCGAACCCGGCCGCATAGGCTTCGAACAGGCTCTCGATGGCCGCTTCCGCATCCGAGATTTCGGTCTCGATGTCGGAGATGTCGCCCTGGTCGGCAAAGGCGGTACTACGATTGTCCATAATGTGGACCCTCCCCAACGCGCTGGAACTCGTGAGCATCGCCCCCAAAGATGGACGCAGGCTTTCGAAGCGTCGAAGCGGGGCGAAAACGCGCCCGCATCGTTACGAAAATCCGGCGTCGGGCCATGCCCGGTTCAGCGTGCGGCCTCGATATCGGCGAGAAGCGCCTGACGCAGTTCTTCCGACACGCTCGGCCGCCGGCCGAACCACCGCTCGAACCCCGGTACCGCCTGATGCAGCAGCATGCCAAGGCCATCGGCTGTCCGATGCCCGCGCTGCCGCGCCGCCCTGAGGATCGGGGTTTCGAGCGGCACATAGACAATGTCGGTCACCAGCGCGGCTTGTGCAAGAGCCGAGAGGTCCGGCTCGGCTTCGCCCGCGCCCCAAGGCCGCGTGTTGACCACAAGATCGGCGCCCGCCAGCCACGCCGCCTCGCGCTCGGCTCCAGCGCCGCCTTCGACCTCCAGGCCGGGCCGCGCGAAACTGCCCGCCAGCGCCTCGGCTCGCTCGGGCGTGCGGTTGACGATGCGAATGCGCCCGATGCCGGCCTCGGCCAGCGCATGAACCACGGCGCGCGCCGCGCCGCCCGCGCCGAGCACCAGCGCCTCCTCGGCGTCCCGCCAGCCGGGCAGGCGCTCGTCCAGATTGGCGGCAAAGCCATAGGCGTCCGTGTTGCCGCCGACGAGTTGGCCCCCCTCGAACCAGACCGTGTTGACCGCGCCGATCGCCTCGGCCGCACCGTCGCGGCGGGCCACGCCCGCAAAGGCGGCTTCCTTGTGCGGGATGGTGACATTGCCGCCGATGAAGCCGGCTTCGCTGAGGTTAGCGAGGAAGGCCGGAAAGGCGGCGGGCTCCACCGCGATGCGCTCATAGGAGCCGGCAAGCCCCAGCTCGCGCAGCCATGTGCCATGGATCAGCGGCGAGCGCGAATGATGAATCGGCCAACCCGTGACGAAGGCTTTGGGTTCAACCATCGACCAGCCCCCGGCGGCGCAGCTCGGCCACGAGAGGCAGAACGGGCAGGCCGATGATGGTGAAGAAGTCGCCCTCGATGCGCTCCATCAGCTGAATGCCCTGGCGCTCCACCTGATAGGAGCCGACGCTGGAGAGGGCGGCATCGCCGACCTCGGCCAGATAGCGGCCGATAAAGGCGGGCGAGAGGTCGCGCAGGGTGATGCGCGCCTGATCGACATGGCGCCAGAGCGTTTCGCCGTCCTGCACCAGCGCCACCGCGCTCGACAGGACATGGGTGCGCCCGGACAGTTTCAGGAGCGCGCGGCGCGCGCCTTCCATGTCGGCAGGCTTGTGGAAGCGTTCGTCGCCGAGCGACAGGGTCTGGTCCGCGCCGATCACCAGCGCGCCGGGATGGCGCTCCGAGACATCGGCCGCCTTGGCCTCGGCGAGGATCAGAGCGACGTCCTCGGGCGTGGCGCCGCTTTCGGTCAGCGGCGCTTCCAGCGCGCGCTCGTCCAGCGTCGAGGGATCGACGGCAAAGTCGATCCCGGCATTTTGCAGAAGCTCGCGTCGGTGCACGCTGCCCGAGGCCAGGACGATCGGCTTGCCCATGCGGCTCGTTTCCCGTTGAAATCTGGACGCTTCCTAGAGTCGGAACACGCCCGAGAACAAGAGCTGTTCTACCGGCCCCGTCATCGCTCCGTCACCGTGACGCGGAGATGACGCGCCGGGGATCCATTGTGGTTAAGAATCGTTCATCATGACGAGACGGACTCCGATCGGCTTTCGGAGCAAGGTCACGGGCCCGATATGACCGGGATTCTCGCCCCACTGTGAGCAACCGGGGACAAGCTTGGGTAAGCGAAACGAGCCCACAGAGGGGGTCGGGAAAACCCCTGTTTCATCCACAGAGGAAGGCCGCTAACGCCTTGTGGAACGGGGCTTGTGAAAAACGGGGGGAAACTCCCGGCCCGCCACCTCCAAGCGTTGGAATCCTTGAGGGAATCCGACCCTGCGCAAACGCCTGGGCCAAGGCGCAAAACCGCGCCGTTTGCGGGGCTCTGTGAATTACCAGTATCCACCGACTCATAGAATCAGAATCCTTTTCTATAAGACTTTCTTTGTTGGAAGAGCGGGCTGGGGATCTGCGATCCCGCCCGCCTTTCGCATCGGAAAAAGCGAAGCGAGGAAGCCCCTGCCCTTCGGGCGGGGCTGGACGAAGCGCCCGTTCCCCGCCATGTCCGGGGCTGAACCACGACCCCACAGCGCCAAGGCTCGACGGCCTTCGCGACGAGCCTTCTGGAAAGCTCCTCATGGAACAGCGAAAGCTTCTGCGCGTCCTCGCCGGCGAGACCGTCTTCCCTCCCCCGGTCTGGCTCATGAGGCAGGCCGGTCGCTATCTTCCGGAATATCGCGAGGTCCGGGCGAAGGCGGGCAGCTTTCTCGATCTCTGCTACAATCCCGAACTCGCAACCGAAGTGACGCTTCAGCCGATCCGCCGCTTCGGCTTCGACGCCTCGATTCTCTTTTCGGACATTCTGGTGATCCCCGACGCCCTGAAGCGCAACGTGCGCTTCGTTCAGGGAGAGGGACCGATGATGGACCCGATCGCGCCCCATGAGATCGCGGGTCTCGACCCCAGCCATGCCGACACGCATCTCGCCCCGGTGATCGCGACGGTCGCGCGCATTCGCGCCGCGCTGCCCGAAGAGACGGCGCTGATCGGCTTTTGCGGCGCGCCCTGGACGGTCGCGACCTATATGATCGCCGGCCATGGCACGCCGACGCAGGCCCCCGCGCGCTTGTTCGGCTACGAGCACCCCGAGGCGATGGACGAGCTTCTCCTGCTGCTGGCCGAGATGAGCGCCGACTATCTCGCCCGCCAGCTCCAGGCCGGTGCGGACTGCGTGCAGATTTTCGACAGCTGGTCGGGCGTTCTGGACGAGGCAAGCTTCGAGCGCTTTGCCGTCGCCCCGGTGCGCTATCTCGTGCAGCGCCTGCGCGCCATGGTACCGGGAGCCCGGATCATCGGCTTTCCCAAGGGGGCCGGTGCTTTCCTCGACACCTACCGCGAGAAGACCGGCGTCGATGCGCTCGGCCTCGACTGGGGCGTGCCCTTCGAACAGGCGCGCCGGCTTCAAAAGGGCGGCGCCGTGCAGGGCAATCTCGACCCGCTGCGGCTGATCGCCGGCGGCCGGGCGCTGGAGGACGGCGTCAACGCCATCCTCGATCAACTGGGCGATGGCCCTCTTGTCTTCAATCTGGGCCATGGGATCACGCCGGACGCTCCGATCACCCATGTGGAGCATCTCATGCGCCTCGTGCGTCAGCGGGCTTCCTAGAGCCTCATCCGCTCCCGCAGGAAACGAACGCGCTTAGGCACCGGCGCGAGCGGCAGGTCCGTGACCTCGTAGCCGAGCCCTTGGTAAGTCCAGCGCATGACTCGGGCGGTCTCGGCGGCCTCCGCTGCGTCCTGCCGCCGCTCGGCGTCGCCGGCATAGATCTCCGGCCAGAAGGGCGCGAGGAAGACCGGGTTCGTGTAGCGCAGGCGACGCGCGGCTCGGGCGAGATCATCCGGCACGGGCAGGCCGCAGAGCGCGAGATAGCCGAGCACGTCCGGCAGGCCCCGGTCGAAGATCGTGACGCCGCCTGCCCTGCACGCGGCCGCGTGGGCGGCTTCGTCCCGCGCCGCCATGGCCTTCGCATAGGCCGCGCGGTCGCCCCAAGGGAGAGCCGAGCCGCCGCGCGCCATTTCCTGACGGATCACGGCCCGCCCGCTCTCGGGCGCGGTGCGGAAGCCCTCTTGGGCCATGGCTTCGATCAAGCTCGTCTTGCCGCCGCCGGGGCCGCCGGTCAGCACGATGAAAGCGTCATGGGGATTCATGGATGATCTCCGATGTTGGTGAGGGAAGCCGAAGACCGCTCTTGCGAGCGGGCCTGCGGTCTTGGATCGCGGGCGGTCGCCTTGCCGCGCGGCGTGGTTCTCGATTAGAGCCGTTCGAAAGCCGGACCTGGGATCGGCTTGGAGCTCAGGGCGGCGCATCCGGTCCGTCAGGCTTCGATCCCCATGGTCCGATGCCGAGGCGATCCCGCTTCGGCTGGCGAAGGGAGACGCATCATGGCCACAGCCGCGCCTGCGAAAGATCGCTCGGTTCTCGTATCGCTGGGGGTGGGGGCCGTTCTGGCCGCGCTGCTCTTCGCAATCGTGCCGGTGGACGCCATGCTCTGGGTCAAGGCCCTGCACGTGGTCGCCGTCATCTCGTGGATGGTCGGCATGTTCTACCTGCCGCGCCTGTTCGTCTACCACACCGAGGCGGGCGTCGGCAGCCCCCAAGCCGAGACCTTCAAGGTGATGGAGCGCCGCCTGATGCGCGCCATCGTCAACCCCGCCATGGTGGTGACTTGGGTGTCCGGCCTTTGGCTGGCGATCGAGGTCTATCACTTCCAGGGCGGCTGGCTGCACGCCAAACTCACGCTGGTGGTTCTGATGAGCGGGCTGCACGGCTATTTCTCGGCCGCGCGCAAGAAGCTGGAGCGGGACGAGATGACCAAGACCAGCCGCCACTGGCGCCTCATGAACGAGGTGCCGACGCTGCTCCTCATCGCCATCGTCATTCTGGTGATCGTCAAGCCCTTCTGATCGAAGGATCGCCATCGGCCCGCCCTTACGGCGGGCCGCGGACGCGGGTCAGGGGATCAGCCGCGACACGCTTCGTCGCAGCGCCTTGAGCCCGGGCTCGGCCTGGGCAAGCGCTTCCCCATCCGATGCGACAACGCTTTGCGACGTGCGCCCGGCCCAGGTCCCAAACCCCGGCGCGCCAGCATCCGGCCACACGTTCAACTTGCTTTTCTCGGCCCGGGAGTGATTTAGCACCGATGGAGCGGACGATCCTATGTCCGCCTTCTCATCTCGTGCTCCGGAGAAAGCCCGTGCCCTCGAACGCTTCCAAACCCGCCCTGTGCCTCGTCGTGATGGGGCCTTCGGGGACGGGCAAGACCACCACGGCCAAGCTTCTGTCGCAGCGTCTGGGCTGGAAGTTCGCCGAGGCGGACGAGTTCCACCCGAAGGCCAATATCGACAAGATGTCCGCCGGCATCCCCCTGAACGACGAGGACCGCGCCCCCTGGCTCGCCTCGATCCGGGACTGGATTTCGGACGAGGCGGGGATGGGCGAAAGCACCGTCATCACCTGCTCGGCGCTGAAGCGGCGCTATCGCGACATTCTGCGCGGGGCCGAGGCGCGGGTGCGCTTCGTGGAACTCGATGCGCCCGAGGGTGTGATCGGGGACCGGCTCGCTCTGCGCAAGGGCCATTACATGCCCCCGTCCCTCCTCGCCTCGCAATATGCCGATTTCGAGCCGCTGGAAGCCGACGAGGACGGGATCAAGGTTTCCGTCGAACAGGACCCGGACGGGGTCGTGAGCGAGGCCCTGCGCCAGCTCGAACTCCTGCGCCCCGAGATGCTGCGCGCGCTCTGACGCGCCGATCCTCCGCGCCCGCCCCACGCGGGGCGGCGCCCCCTCCCCGCCCCACAGGTGCATAGAAATGAATTCCACGGCGCTCGCCCATGTCTGGGGGACCGGGCCGCTTCTCGTCATCGCGGCGGTTGCGGTTCTGCTTCTCCTGCTTCTCATCATCCAGTTCCGCATCCATGCCTTTCTGGCGCTGACCATGGTCAGCCTCGTGACCGGCCTCGTCGCCGGCATTCCACCGGCCAAGATCGTGCCGGTGCTCACCGAAGCCTTCGGGCAGACGCTCGGCGGCGTCGCACTCTTGATCGGCTTCGGCGCCATGCTGGGCCGGCTTCTGGAAGTCTCGGGCGGCGCGCAGTCGCTGGCGGACGCGCTGATCCATCGCTTCGGCGAGAAGCGCGCGCCCTTCGCTCTCGGCTTCGCCTCGCTGCTGTTCGGCTTTCCGATCTTCTTCGACGCCGGGCTCGTGGTCATGCTGCCCATCGTCTTCACGGTCGCGCGCCGGCTCGGCGGCGGGCTCCTCCTCTACGGCATTCCGGTGGCGGCGGCCTTCTCGGCCATGCATGTCTTCGTGCCGCCCCATCCCGGCCCGGTCGCGGCCTCCGAGCTTCTGAAGGCCGATGTCGGGCTTCTGATCCTGCTCGGCATTCTCGTCGCCATTCCGGCCTGGCTGATCGGCGGCCAGATCTTCGGCTCGTTCATCGGCAAGCGCATCGTCCTGCCCGTGCCCGACATCCTGTCGGGCGGCAAGCAGGTGGAGCAGGACCCGAACCCGCCCAAGCCCTCCACGGTGATCGGCATCCTTCTCCTGCCGCTCGCCATCATCTTCGTGAACACCGGCCTCGACTTCTCCCGCGCGCAGGGCTGGGTCGATCCGAACGCCACCTGGTATCAGATCGGCCGCGCTTTCGGCGCAACGCCCGTCGCGTTGCTCATCGCGGTTCTGGTGGCGAGCTATGTGCTCGGCATCCGGCGCGGTCGCACGGCCAAGATGGTGGAAGGCATTCTGGACTCCTCGCTCGGACCCATCTGCGCCATCACGCTGATCACCGGCGCAGGCGGCATGTTCGGTGGCATCCTGCGTGCCAGCGGCATCGGCGATGCGCTCGCCACCACGCTGGACGGATTGGGCATGCCGATCTTCGTCGCCGGCTTCGTGATCGCCGCCGCGCTGCGCGTGGCGCAGGGCTCGGCGACGGTGGCCCTCATCACGGCGGCGGGCCTCGTGCAGCCGGCGGTGGCGGCGGCAGGCTATTCCGAGGTGCAGCTTTGCGCCACGGTTCTGGCGCTGGCGTCCGGCTCGGTCGTCCTCAGCCATGTCAACGATTCCGGCTTCTGGCTGGTCGGCCGCTTCTTCGAGATGGACGTGAAGACCACGTTCAAGACCTGGACAGTGCTGGAAACCCTGATCGGCCTGATCGGCTTCGCGCTGGCCGGCGTGATCTTCCTGTTCTTCTAAATCGATTTCCTGATCGTCAGCATTAGTGAAAAGCAGGCGGGTCTTCCCTGGGGGAGGCCCGCCTGTTTCGTTCCTGGCCTCGTTCGGGCCATCTTGCGAAGCTGCGACGGAATGGCTATAAGCTTTGCCGTATCCCGCCTTACGGCGCGGTGCGGCTGCATAGCTGCGCCCCGCCCATTCGACGCCGAACCATACGCATTCGTATCATCCCGGCCCGAGTATCCTCCCCTGATGACTGTCCCCATGGCAGACGGCTTGCAAGGCCCGGCCGATGGGGTGGAGCCCGCCCATGCCTGAGATCAAACTCCAGGATCTGAAAGACAAGACGCCCGCCGAACTCGTCGCCTTCGCCGAAGAGAACGAGGTCGAAAGCGCGTCCACCCTGCGCAAGCAGGAACTGCTCTTCGCCATTCTCAAGCGCCTCGCCGCGCAGGAGATCGAGATCATCGGCGAAGGCGTCGTGGAAGTGCTGCAGGACGGTTTCGGCTTCCTGCGCTCGCCCGACGCGAACTACCTGCCCGGCCCCGACGACATCTACATCTCTCCCTCGCAGCTGCGCCGCTTCTCCTTGAAGACGGGCGACACGGTGGAAGGGACGATCCGGGGGCCGAAGGACGGCGAGCGCTATTTCGCGCTTCTCAAGGTCACGACGATCAATTTCGACGACCCCGAGAAGATCAAGCACAAGAGCCATTTCGACAATCTGACCCCGCTCTACCCCAACGAGCGGTTCAAGATGGAAAATCCCGACCCGACGAAGAAGGACATCTCCGCCCGGGTCATCGATCTCGTCGCCCCGCTCGGCAAGGGCCAGCGCGCGCTGATCGTCGCCCCGCCGCGCACGGGTAAGACCGTTCTACTCCAGAACATCGCCCATTCGATCACGGCCAACCATCCCGAGTGCTACCTCATCGTGCTGCTCATCGACGAGCGGCCCGAGGAAGTCACCGACATGCAGCGCTCGGTGAAGGGCGAGGTCGTCTCCTCCACCTTCGACGAACCGGCGAGCCGTCACGTTCAGGTCGCCGAAATGGTGATCGAAAAGGCCAAGCGTCTGGTCGAGCATGGGCGCGATGTCGTGATCCTTCTCGACTCCATCACCCGTCTCGGCCGCGCCTACAACACGGTGGTTCCGTCGTCGGGCAAGGTGCTGACGGGCGGTGTGGACGCCAACGCCCTCCAGCGGCCCAAGCGCTTCTTCGGCGCGGCGCGCAATATCGAGGAAGGCGGCTCGCTGACCATCATCGCGACCGCGCTGATCGACACCGGCTCGCGCATGGACGAAGTCATCTTCGAAGAGTTCAAGGGCACCGGCAACTCGGAAATCGTCCTGGACCGCAAGGTGGCGGACAAGCGCATCTTCCCGGCCATGGACATTCTCAAGTCCGGCACGCGCAAGGAAGACCTCCTCGTGCCGCGCCAGGACCTGCAGAAGATTTTCGTGCTCCGCCGCATTCTCTCGCCCATGGGCACGACGGACGCGATGGAATTCCTCATCGACAAGCTCAAGCAGACGAAGAGCAATGCCGATTTCTTCGACTCCATGAACACGTAAGCCTTTCCGGGAGCGCGTCGGCGTTCTCGGACGTGAAGGCTCGAAAGGCCGCCGGTGCGATGCGCCGGCGGCCTTTTTCATGGGCCCGTCCGCCTTGCCGCCCGCCCGACGCGGACTTTATGGAAGAAGCCGACGCCTTTGCGGGAGACAGACATGACCGACCTTGCCGACCTGCCCGATGCCGTGCGCCGGGTCGAGATCGCCGCGCTCGCCAAGGCGCTGCCCTTTCGCGTGGTGAAGACCGAGGTGATCGCCCGCACCGCCGAGGAAGCGGCGAAGGCCGTCTCGGCCGAGGTCGGGCAGATCGTCAAAAGTCTGGTGTTCCGGGGCGCAGTGACGGGACAGGCCTATCTCCTGCTCGTGTCGGGCACCAACCGGGTCGATCAGACGGCGGTGGCCGGCGCGATCGGCGAGGCCTTGGAGCGGCCGGACGCCGATTTCGTGCGCGAGCACACAGGATTCGCCATCGGCGGCGTCGCGCCGCTCGGCGCGACCTCGCCGCTCCCTGTCTTCATGGACGAGGATTTGCTGGCCTTCGACGCGATCTGGGCCGCCGCCGGCACGCCCTTCCATGTGTTCGAGACGACGCCGAACGATCTGAAGGCCGCCACCGACGCGCGCGTCATCGGCGTGCGCGGCTGAGCGTCAGGCGCGGGACACCACAGTCCCGTCTTCCTTGGTGAAGGCGCTCAAGGGATGCTCCAGCAAGTCCAGCACCTCTTCCGAAGGCCGGCAGAGCTTCGCGCCTTTTTGCGTCACCACGATCGGGCGATTGATGAGGATGGGATGAGCCAGCATCGCATCGATCAAAGCCTCGTCGGACAGCGCGGGATCGCCGAGACCCAGCTCGGCGAAGGGCGTACCCTTTTCGCGCAGCAAGGCGCGGGGGCCGATCTCCATGAGCTCCAAGAGTTCGGCCAGGCGCTCGCGCGACGGCGGCGTTTTCAGATACTCGATCATCTCCGGCGTCTCGCCCGATTGCCGGATCATGGCGAGAACGTTTCGCGAGGTGCCGCAGGCGGGGTTGTGATAGATCGTGACGGGCATGGGGCGTCTCCGCTGGATGCGCCCTTTGAAGCCGCTCCGAAGCCGCCAGGCAAGAGGCCGTGCCATCGCCGCCGACCTTCGTTCGCGTGGCCAGTATCTGCCGACGAGCCGCTCCAAGCGAGGCATCGGGTGTGGCATCCATGGGAAGGCCTCACAAGACCTCGCCGGGTCCACTCGCCGGAGCTTTTCGCCGGGGTTCCTAGAGTGAGCCACGCGGCTCGCCCGTCCGCAAGGACCGTCGCGAAGGCTCGACGATGCGCCCTCGCATCGACTGCGTTTGACTCCTCGCCCCCGAGCGCAACACCATCGACCATTCGCTATGCCAAGCTTTTGCGAGACGCTCTCAGTGGCACACGGACCCGATGCGACGAGGGCACCCATAAACGCAAAGGGCCGCCGAGCGGACCCGGCGGCCTTGAGACATCATCTTGAAAAAGCGTCTTCGCCCTCCCCGCCTCCTCGGCGGGGCGCGAGAGTGGTGCCGTCTCAGACGTTGGCCGAGCCGCCTGATCCGCGCTCCAGATCGTCGGCCACTTGCAGAAGAAGCCGGGTGATCTCGCTGGAGCGCTTCTCGTCCGCTGTCAGCGCACGGGCCGCGACCTCGCGCAGGTTCAGAAGCGCGGCCTCGACGCTGCGGGGCAGCTCCGGCCCGTGCTTCTCGCCGCGTGAGGCATGGTGCTCGCGCCGCTGCTTCAGGCGCTCGGCCAACTCGGTCAGTCGACCCAGAATGCCGTCCGCCGTTTCGCGGTGGCTGGCGAGATAGGCGCGGCCCTCGTCGGTGACGGCATAGCGCTTCTTGTTGCCTTCGCTTTCGGAGAGGATATAGCCGGCTTCTTCGAGATAGCTGAGCGTCGGATAGACGATGCCGGGCGACGGGGCGTAGAAGCCCTGCGTCATCTCCTCGACATGGCGAATGATCTCGTAGCCATGGCGCGGCTCCTTCTCGATCAGCGCCAGCACGAGAAGGCGAAGATCGCCCTGCAGCAGAAAGCGGCCGATCCGCCCGTCGCCCTCGCCATCTCCCATGCCGCCGCCAGGGCCACCATGCCGGTGGCCCCGACCCCCGCCCCGTCCGAACGGGTTGCGACCCATGGCGAACAAAGCCCCCAGCCCGCCGCCATGGTGGTGGCCGTGACGGCAGCGTGTTTCGTATTCCTGTCTCATTTTCTGATCTCCGGTGGATTAAGATATATCTTTAGATACATTCAGTTCACGGCTCACGCAAGCGAAAAAGATATATCTTGATCTATCGGAGTTCGGGAAATGGCCGCCCGCTCGCGACCCTTCCGCCGGCCCGAGCCTCGCAAACCGATTTGGCGCTTGACGCGGCCCGTGCCGAATGTGCCAACGAAACGAGGGTCGATGCGGCCCGCGCTGGGCCCCGGCGAAGGGTCGAGCGCCACCATTGCTGGGAACGCCATGACCGCTTCTGTGCCCGACGACACGATCCTCGCTCTTTCCTCCGGCTCGCTGCCGGCGGGCATTGCCGTGGTCCGCGTCAGCGGGCCGGCAGCGGCTGACGCGCTGGAAGCGCTGGCAGGTGGTCTGCCCGAGCCGCGCCGCGCCAGCCTGCGCCGCCTGCGCGCGGGCGACGGAACGGAGATCGACCGCGCGCTCGTCCTGTTCTTTCCCGGTCCCGCCAGTGCGACCGGTGAGGATCTGGCCGAGTTCCATCTCCATGGTGGGCGGGCCGTTGTGGCGGCGCTGACCAGCGCGCTCCTTGCCCTGCCCGGCCTGCGTCTGGCGGAAGCCGGCGAATTCACCCGCCGCGCCTTCACCCATGGGCGGATCGACCTGACGGAAGCCGAAGGGCTGGCCGATCTTCTGGCGGCCGAAACGGAAGGGCAGCGCCTCCAAGCCATGGCCCAGGCGGGTGGCGAGGCGCGTGCGCTTTATGAGCGCTGGATGCGCCAGCTCTCGCGCATCCGCGCGCTGCTGGAAGCCTCGTTCGACTTTTCCGACGAAGGCGATGTCGATGAGAGCGTGTCCGCCGGCACGAGCGAAGCGGTGGCCAACCTCGGAGCCGAGATCGAGGAGCATCTGGCCGGCGCGCACCGGGCCGAAATCCTTCGCGATGGGTTCCGCGTCGCGATCGCCGGCGCACCCAATGCCGGCAAGTCCAGCCTTCTCAACGCGCTCGCCGCGCGCGAGGTCGCCATCGTCTCCGCCATTCCCGGCACGACGCGGGACGTGATCGAAACGAGGCTCGATATGGAAGGGCTGCCGATCCTTCTGTCCGACACGGCGGGCCTGCGCGAAACGGAAGACGAGATCGAGGCGATCGGGGTGTCCCGCGCGCGCGCGCGCATCGACGCGGCCGATCTCGTGCTGCATCTGATCGACCCCGCCGCGCCCGAGGAGACGGTGATCGAAGCCGGGAGCACGCCGGTGTTACGCGTGGCGACCAAAGCCGATCTTCCTTCGACTTTGCCGGCTAACTCCGATCTCTCGCTCTCTGCGCGCACCGGCAAAGGACTGGACGAACTGACGCGCCGCATCGCCGCCTTCGCCCGCGAGGCGGCGGGCGATCCGGCCGCGCTTTTGCCGGCGCGCGCGCGCCACCGTGATCTTCTGCGCCAATGCGCCGAGCGCCTCTCAGCTTACGACGCGGCGCTGCCGCCCGAGATTGCCGCCGAGACCCTGCGCGAGGCGTCCGACCGGCTCGGTGCCTTGACGGGACGCGTCGGGGTGGAAGACCTTCTCGGCCTCATCTTTTCGGAATTCTGCATCGGGAAATAAGGAGCAGACAGTGAGAATGGACCTGACGATCCGCGCCGCCGAGCCGCGAGACCTCACCGGCCTCACCGCGCTCATGAACCTGCCGGGCTACCGGCACGGCACGCTGCGCCTTCCCTTCGAGAGCGAGGAAAGCGCGCGCAAGCGTTTGTTCGAAGGCGGGCCGAACATGACGCTTCTCGTCGCGCTTTTGGACGGTGAACTGGTCGGCACGATCCATCTCATGCGCTGGACCGGACGACGAGCCCATGTCGGCGGGATTGGCATGGGCGTCCACGACGCTCATACGGGGCGCGGCATCGGGCGGCGGCTGATGGAGACCATTCTGGACCTCGCCGACAATTGGCTGGGCCTGACGCGGCTGGAACTCTCGGTGAATGTCGACAATGCCCGCGCCATCCGCCTCTATGAGCTGAGCGGCTTCGAGATCGAAGGGCGCGAGCGCCAGTCGATCCTGCGCGACGGCGTATTGGTGGACGCCTTCACCATGAGCCGCCTGCGCGCCCCGCCGCGCCCGGCGTCCGATCAGGCCAACGCGGCCTCGTAAAGCGCGCGAAGCGGAAGGCTGATCCCAAGAGCGGCGAGGGGAATGGAGGCGTCCATCCCCTCGACCCTCTCATCGTCCCAGCCAGCCCCCGCGAGCCTAGACCCATGGAATGCCAGAGGTCGGTCTTCGCACAGAAACACGATGTGCCTCAGGAAAGGGGCTCGCTTGTAATCTGCGATCTTGCGCAGCCGATCGAAGTCATGGAGCGGATCGCACAGGAACTCGAAGACTGCGATAGGGGCGCTGGCAACCAGAGCCTCGGGATGGTTGCCAGCGCCTCCATCGACACCGACCGCAGGGCGGCGTATCTGACCGGGCCTCGTTTCCATGCCGAAGCGCCGCGTGAAGGGTGAGAACGGCGTTCCCCGCAGGGCCGAGCTGAGCCAGCCGATCAGGTCCACCACCATCCGATCCTGCCGACGCGTCACGCCCTTCGGCAATTTCAGGGGAAATCCGCCCACGAGTTCATGAAGCGCCTCTTCGCTTTTCTGCCAGCGTAGAAAGCGCTCCGTGTTCCAGGGTTCGGTCAAGCTGATTTCATGCATGGAAGGCCCGAGCCGATCGTGTTGAAACAGGCCGGATCGTAACGCGAGAGCCAGCGCGACGGCAGGTCAATTCCTGCCCACGTCTCGCCTTCCGTTGACAGCGGACCCGGCTCGGGGCTTAACAAACCCATGACCCAGAATTTGAGCGAGTTTTCTGCCGACGTCGTGGTGATCGGCGGTGGCCATGCAGGCGTCGAGGCCGCCGCGGCCTCCGCTCGCGCCGGCGCGCGCACGGTGCTCCTGACCCATAGCTTCGCCACGGTCGGCGCCATGAGCTGCAACCCGGCCATCGGCGGCATCGGCAAGGGCCATCTCGTGCGCGAGATCGATGCGCTGGGCGGCATCATGGGCGAGGCGGCCGATAGCGGCGGCATCCAGTTCCGCCTTCTCAACCGGCGCAAGGGCCCCGCCGTGCGCGGGCCGCGCACGCAGGCCGACCGCAAGCTCTACAAGGCCGCCGTGCAGGACATGGTCCGCGCGCAGGCCGGGCTGAAGATCGTCGAGGGCGATGCGTTCGACCTGAGCTTCGGCGAAGGCAACCGCGTCGAGGCCGTCATCCTGGAGGATGGCCGGCGCATCCGCTGCGGCGCGGTGGTGATCACCACGGGCACGTTTCTCAACGGGCTCATCCATATCGGCTCGGTCAAGATTCCGGCAGGCCGCGTCGGCGAGAAGCCTTCGCTCGGCTTGTCCGCCACGCTGGCGCGGCTCGGGCTTCGGCTCGGCCGCTTGAAGACGGGCACGCCCGCGCGGCTCGACGGGCGCACGATCGACTGGGCGAGCCTGGACAAACAGGGTCCCGACGAGGAGCCCTACGCCTTTTCCTATCTGACGACGCGGATCGCCAATCCGCAGATCGACTGCGGCATCACCCGCACGACCGATGAGACGCATCGCATCATCCGCGAGAACCTCCATCGCTCCGCGCTCTATGGCGGCGAGATCGAAGGCGTCGGCCCGCGCTATTGCCCCTCGATCGAGGACAAGATCGTCAAGTTCGGGGACCGCGACGGCCATCAGGTGTTTCTGGAGCCCGAAGGGTTGGACGACGACACGGTCTATCCGAACGGTCTCTCCACCTCGCTGCCGGAGGATGTGCAGGAAGCCTTCCTGCGCTCGCTTCCCGGTCTGGCACAGGTGCGCATTCTGAAAGCCGGCTACGCCATCGAATATGACCATGTGGACCCGCGCGAGCTGACGCGCTCGCTCGAAGTCTCAAAGGTGCCTGGCCTGTTCCTCGCCGGGCAGATCAACGGCACGACGGGCTACGAGGAAGCGGGCGCGCAGGGGCTCTTGGCTGGGCTTAACGCGGCGCGGCGCGCCAGCGGAGCCGAGCCGGTCGTGATCGGACGGGGCGACGCCTATCTTGGTGTGATGGTGGACGATCTCACCCGCACGGGCGTCACCGAGCCCTATCGCATGTTCACCAGCCGGGCCGAGTTCCGCCTGTCGCTGCGGGCCGACAATGCCGACCGCCGCCTGACCCCGCTCGGCCTCGAATGGGGTCTGGTGGATGCCCGGCGCGCCAAGGTCTTTTCCAAGAGCGAGGCGGCGCTGGGGGAAGCGCGCAGGCTTCTGGAAGGCGCCACGATCACTACGGCCGAGGCGGCTCGCAAGGGCCTTGCCGTCAATCAGGACGGGCGCACGCGCTCGGCCTGGACGCTCCTGTCCAACACCGACACGACCCTCGACATGCTGATCCCCATCTGGCCAGAGCTGGCGTCCATTCAGGGTACGGTGCGCGAGCGCATCGAGATCGAAGCGGCCTATGACGTCTATCTGGAGCGCCAGCGGCGCGACCAGATCAGGTTGAAGCGCGAGGAAGAGCGGAGCATCCCTGCCGACCTCTATTTCGACACGCTCAAGGGCCTCTCCAACGAAATTCGCCACAAGCTGCGCGAGCGCCGTCCGGCAACCGTTGCGGAAGCGGAACGGATCGACGGTATGACCCCCGCCGCTCTCGCCATCATTCTCGTGGCCCTCAGAAAGTTCGACCGTGCGCAAGCAGCCTGAACGCTCCATCCGCCCCTTCGCCCGCACGGCGGTTGCCCGTCCCGCTTCCCGTCCGCGGATGGGACGGGCGGCGACCGACGCGAAGCTCGCCGAGGAACGCTCGCTCGTTCTGTCGCGCCACGGTGTTTCACGTGAAACAGTGGAAAAGCTCGACGCCTATGTTGAACTTCTCCGCACATGGCAAACGCGCATCAATCTGATTTCGCCCTCCACGATTCCCGAAATCTGGACCCGGCATCTGGAAGACGGGCTCTGGCTGTCGCATCTGGCCCGCAACGCCACGCGCTGGGTCGATCTCGGCTCCGGTGCGGGCTTTCCCGGCCTCGTCCTCGCCATCACGCTCTGCGGGCGCGAGGGGGCCGAAATGCATTTGGTGGAGAGCAATGCCAAGAAGGCGGCTTTCCTGCGCACCGTCATCCGCGAACTGAGCCTGCCCGCCGAAGTTCATGTCGAGCGGATCGAGGATTGCGGGGAGATCATTGGCGGGGCCGAGGCTGTCAGCGCGCGCGCCCTCGCGTCGCTGGACGAACTCTGTGCCCTCGTCGCCCCGCATTTGAAGCCAGATGCCAAGTGCTGGTTCCCCAAGGGGCGGAACCATGATGAGGAAATCGCGGCGGCTTCTGCCCATTGGCGCTTCGACATGGTAAAGCATAGCTCAGAGATCGAGGATGGCTCGGTGATGCTGGAAATCCGACGGCTCGAGGCTCTGGCGGGAGCCTGAGCTTCGCCCTTCAGAAGGTGTCGGATGCGCCGCCCGCAAGGCGGCGCCGCTCCCCTAGCTTTGGGCTTGCGAAAGCAGGCCTACAGGAACGAGACGGTATGGATACGCTCCCTGTTTCGCGCATGCGCGTGATCACCATCGCCAACCAGAAGGGCGGCGTCGGCAAAACCACGACGGCGATCAATCTGGCGACCGCGCTCGCCGCCATCGGCAAGCGCACGCTGCTGATCGATCTCGACCCGCAAGGCAATGCCTCCACCGGGCTCGGCGTCGACCGGGACGATCGCGCCGTCTCCTCCTACGACGTGCTGGTGGAAAGCGCCTCGATCACGCAGGCCGCCATGGCGACCGCCGTGCCCGATCTCTCGATCATTCCCTCGACGCTGGATTTGCTGGGCGTCGAGATGGAAATATCGGGTTCGACCAGCCGCGCCTATCGGCTGCGCGATGCGCTGCACTTCCACGCCGAGGAAACGCCGCTTTTCGACCTTGTGCTGGTGGACTGCCCGCCCTCGCTGAACCTTCTGACGGTCAACGCCATGGCGGCGGCGGATGCGATCCTCGTGCCGCTTCAGTGCGAATTCTTCGCGCTGGAAGGCCTCAGCCAGCTTCTGGAAACGGTGGAGCAGGTGCGCGACACGCTGAACCCGGCCCTGTCGCTGCACGGCATCGTCCTGACCATGTATGACGGGCGCAACAATCTGGCGAGCCAGGTTGTGCGGGATGTCCGCTCCTTCATGGGCGACCATGTCTATGAGACGATCATCCCGCGCAATGTGCGCGTGTCGGAAGCGCCGAGCTTCGGCAAGCCGGCCATTCTCTACGATATGAAATGCCCCGGCAGCCAAGCCTATATCCGCTTGGCCTCCGAGGTGATCCAGCGAGAGCGGCAATTGGCGGCCGCCTGACGAGTGAGAGTTCGGGCGGATGGTCGTTTTGCCCCCGAAATGAACAGGATGCGGGCGCGGCCCGCCAAGAGCAGAAGCGGACCGATCCGCAAGGAGCGATGAGAATGAGCGAAGACAAGGGACGCCAGCGTCTGGGCCGGGGCCTCGCCTCGTTGATCGGCGGCTCGGCCTCCTCCGCCGTTCCCTCCCGCGCCGCCACGCCTTTCCCGCTGCCCGGCGCCGCGCGCGTCGAGGAGCCGGGCGAGCGCAAGCTGGCGGTGAGCGAGCTTTCGCCCAATCCGCGCAATCCGCGCCGGCATTTCGACGAGACGGATCTGGCCGAACTGACGGCGTCGATCCGCCAGCACGGCGTCGTTCAGCCCATTCTGGTGCGCAAGACTGCCAGCGGCGCGTTCGAGATCGTGGCCGGCGAGAGGCGTTGGCGCGCGGCGCAAGAAGCGGGCCTCAAACAGGTGCCCGTCGTCGTGCGCGAGATCAGCGACCGCGAGTCGCTGGAAATCGCCATTATCGAAAACGTCCAGCGCGCCGATCTTGACCCGATCGAAGAGGCGATGGGCTATCAGATGCTCATCGACGAGCACGAGTACACGCAGTCCGATCTGGCCGACATCCTGGGCAAGAGCCGCAGCCATGTCGCCAACACGCTGCGCCTTCTGAAGCTGCCCGACAGCGTGAAGGAGATGGTGGCCAAGGGCGAATTGTCGGCGGGCGCGGCGCGCACGGCCGTCTCGCAGGACGACCCGGAAGCCTTCGCGCGTCAGATCGTGGACGGGGGTCTCAGCGTGCGCGAGGCTGAAACGCTGGCGCGCGGCGAGCCGCTGCCCGAACCCGCTCCCCCGCGCGGCTCCGCGCAGAAGCGCCGTACGCCCCCTGCCCCGCCTTCCGTCGCCGAAGTGCGCGAAAGCGACACGCAGGCGCTGGAAAAGCTCCTGTCGGACACGCTCGGCCTGCCCGTCGCCATCGAGCTTCGCGGCGAAGGCGGCTCGCTGCGCCTCGACTTCCGCCATCTCGACCAGCTCGATCACCTCTGCCGCCTGCTCCAGACGCGCGTGTCGGCGGAAAGCGCCGAGCCGCGCATTCGCAGCCTGTAGCCCACTGCCCTCAAGGAGCGGGTTTCGCCCGCTCCCATTGTTGGTTTGGGCCGGGGCCGGATCACAGCCGTCCGCCGAGTTATTTCTCGACCTGCCGGCGCTTCCAGGCGGGAGTGAAGAAGGGCAGCCGATCAAACGTGCTCAGCCCGCTGACGGCCAAAGCCACGCCCCAGGCCAAAGCGGGCCGCTGGACCCGTAGGCTGTGAGGCGTGGTCAGAAGGTTGAGAAGCGTCAGCCCGGCCATGATTGTCACATCAAGCCCCAGCTGGATGTAGAAGCGCTTGGTGCGGCGAACCTTCGCCACGGCGAGGGCCTCGTCGGGATGGCTTTGCTGCGGAAGGGGAATGGGTATGTCATGGATCTCCCACAAGTTGCGGGAGATCGACCTCGAAGGTGGCAGCGAGAGCCTTCATGGTTTCACGGCTGGCGGAGCGGCCATTCTCGATGCGCTGGATCGTGCGCATGCTCCACCCGCTGATTTCAGCGAATTGTTCCTCGACCAGCCGCGCTGAAGCCTCAATGTGTGACCGAGCATCTCGCCTTGGCGCCAAGTTCGACAGGACGATCCAAAGGCTTTCCCGGCTCTGTCCACTACGTCACGACCTCGACTGTCGCCCCCTTGTCGGGTTGGTGACGCGGCCTGGCACGACAGCGCCATCGATCGTCGTCTCGTGACGCACGGCCTCTTCGAGTTCGCGCAGGAACAGACGCAGCCCCCGGTCGCGAATCTTGTTGGCGCGCAAGGTGAGGCCGAGTTCGCGCCAGAGAGGCGGGTCGAGCGGGCGGGAGATCGTACCGGCGATCGGCTCCCCCAAGGCCAGCCCCGGCAGAATCGACGTGCCAAGCCCGCCCGCCACCATCCGCTTGATCGTCTCGACGCTGCCGAGTTCCATGATGGGATGGGCTGTGAGGCCAGCGGCGTCGAACCAGCGATCGAGCCCGCCACGCGTGTGGCCACCGGACTCGTAGAGGATCAAGGGCTCGGCAGCCATGGCCTGCGGCGTCGCCCGGTCGGGTAGGACGTCGCTGGCTGGAAACAGGGCCAGAAGCGGCTCACGCATCAGAAGCGTGGTATCCAGCGAGCGGCTAACCGGGACCGGCAGGGTGACGAGACCGACATCGATCTCCCCAGCTTCGATCCGGGGCAAAATGTCCACTGTGTTGCCGATGCTGACGCTGATCTCCAGCCCCGGCATGTCGCGTTTCACATTCGCCAGCACGGATGGGAGAAGAAAGGCGCAGGCTGTCGCACCGGTGCCGATGCGAAGCCGTCCGGTTTCCTCGCCGCTATAGCGCGACACAGTTTCCACCGCGTCTTCCATCGCGGCCAGCGCGCGGCGCGCGGGTTCCAGAAGTGCCTCGCCCGCCGGTGTCGGCTGCGCCCTACCCGCTGCGCGGTCCAGCAACCGCACGTCCAGAATGCGCTCCAGCTCCTGCAATTGCTGGGACACGGCGGGCTGGGTCAGATGAAGGCGGCGAGCGGCCAGCGACAGGTTGCCGGTTTCCACCACGGCGAGAAAGCTTCGCAATTGCGGAAGACTCGGCCATTTCGCCATTCGGGCGCTCCAGAATAAGCCGGCTAATTCGATTGCTCGCTAGGCGGCGGAACGGGGCAGCTGAGATCACCCTCCTCGCAATGGGCATAGGCGTTCAGAGCGTTGATGCGCTGCTCGGTCTGCGAGCGGAGACAGTCGGCTTTCGCCATGGGCTGAGCGCTTGCGCCGTGAAGCGCCGAGATGGCGAACTCGCATTCCAGATCGCGAAAGCCGATCCAGGCGCGCTGTGCGCTGACAAGATGTCCCAGCCGGTTCGGATCGCCCTTCAAACGGTTTTTCAGGTCGCGATAAAGGTCGTTGAGTTGGCTGTCGGCCTCGCTATAGGCCCGCCCGGCGCAGAAGTTGAGGCTGGTTTGGTCGTCTGCTCCCTCGCAGTCGAGCGCGTGCGTCGGCGAAGCCTGAAGAGGAAGCGTGACGGCGAGCACCATCAACATGCTTTCCATTCGGGTGAACCGTCCCTGTCGCATCACGATCGCTCCCCTCCCCGTTGGCTACGCCTGATCTTCGGCCTGATGGTGCAGCACCTGCCACTCGGCCGCATGGGCTTTCTAGCGCCGCCCGCGCGTGCGCAGCCGAGCCGCTTCCACGCTGATGTCGGTGAGCGTCCGGCGCATGATGGTGACGGCCAAGGCGCTCTCGCGGCGCGAAAGGAGAATGTCGGCCTCGATGCGCTGGAGCGTGCGAGCGATGGCCTCGCCCGTCCAGGCACCGAGCGCGGCCTCGAAGGCGGGCTTGCGACGAAAATGCGGGCGGCGGCGCTCCACGGCGGACGCCACCGTCGCGCCCCCCTCCTCCACCTCGGACCGCATGATCTGCAACCCCTGGAAATGGCGCAGGAGCGCGGAATGAAGCTGGAAGGTCGCGGTGCCAGACGCCAGCAAGCGCTCGATCAGTTCGGGCAGCTTCTTCACCTCGCCGGACGCGGCGGCGTCGATCGTCTCGTCCACCGTGTCGGCCGACACGTCGCCGACGATGGTCTCGACGTCGTCTTCGGTGATCTGACCCTTGCCGAGCGCGTAAAGGCAAAGCTTCTGCACCTCGCCGCGGGATGCCAGGCGATTGGCCCCCAGCCGCTCGCGCAGGGCCTCGCGGGCGTGACGGTCGATCGTCAGGTTCGCCGCGCTCAGTTCCTCGTCGATCATCTTGTCGAGGGCGCGCGCCTCGTCCTGATAGCAGGGCAGCGCCATGGCGGCGCGGCCGCGCTCCACCTGCTGGCGCAGGGCGGCGGTCTTCTTGAGATCGCCCGCCTCGATCACGATGGTCGCGCCGGGCGGCGGATCGGCGGCGAGATCGGCCACGGCGTCGGCAAGGTTCTTGCCATTGCCCGCGCCGCGCACGCGGATCAGCCGCCGCCCGCCGAAAAGCGACAGGGTGCGCGCCTCGTCGAACAGGCGGCCGATGTCGCGCTCCAGCTCGTCGGCATTCAGCGTCACCGTGCTGAACGGATCGGCGAGATCGGCGCCGCTGAGCCTGGCGACGGTGGCGGCGCGCTCCGACACGAGGCCGGGATCGGGGCCATACAGAAGCACGACGGGAAAGGACGTGTCGGGGCGCGACAGAAACGCCTCGACCTCGCCCGCCTTCTTCTGCGCCATAGCCCCGGCCCCGGCGTTACTTGGCCGGCGTGGCGGCGGGCGCGGGGCTTGCGGCCTCGCGCTGGAGCGCGGGGGCGACGACCGTCAGGACGCGCTCGGCCACCGCCTTGCCCGCCTGATCGCGCGCGTCGATCACCGCGCGCTCGGCGGCAAAGAGCTGCTGCGTGCGGTCATAGGGCACGAGGGCGAAGCGCTGGCCCTTCACAAGCGAGCGCCCGTCCGACAGGCGCACGAGGTCGAAGTCGACCGTCATGCGATAAAGGCTGGCCGAGGGCGCGCCGGTGCCCGCTTCCAGCGAGGACACCTGATCCGTGGAGGTCACGGTGTAGCGCAGGTCGTAGAGCGGAGCGCGGGCCGGTTCCGCGCCGTTCAGGGCGTAGAGCATGGCGTTGCGGAAGACCTGCGATGTGCGCGTCTGGGCCGTGGGCATGGACACGCGGCCCTTGAGCGCGACGAGGGCGCTGGAGCGCGCGCCCGTCGCCGGGTCGATGCCCTTGGCGCCATAGAGCGGCCCGGAGGTGCAGCCCGCGACGAGGAGCGCGGCGGCGGCCAGCGGCAGGAGGCGAAGGGCGGGGCGGAGCCTAGACGACGACATTCACGATCCTTCCGGGAACCACGACGACGCGCTTGGGAGCCGCGCCCCCAAGGGCTTCCTTGATGAAGTCGAGCGCCAGCGTGGCGGCCTCGATCTCACCCTTGTCGGCCTTGGCGGAGACGGTGATGTCGCCGCGCTTCTTGCCATTGATCTGCACGGGCAGGACGATCTCGTCGTCCACCAACAGCGCGGGGTCGACTTGGGGCCAGCCCTGCGCGGCGCACAGGCCACCTTGACCCAAGGCCGCCCAGCATTCTTCCGCCAGATGCGGCATCATCGGGGCTAGAAGGCGCACAAGGATGGAGAGGCTTTCGCGCGCTGCCCCACCCAAGCTGGCGTCACCCTTCAGCGCGTCCGGCGTGAAGGCCGAGGACAGCGTGTTGACCAGATCATAAAGGCGCGCCACGCCTTTGTTGAAAGCAAGACGCTCGATGTCGCCGCCAACACCCGCTGCCGTGCGATGAGCGGCGCGGCGTACGAGCTTGGCGGCGTCGCTCGGCTCGGCCGGGACAAAGTCCGCGGGAGAAGCCAGATGCTCGGCCGTTTCGGCCACGAGGCGCCAGACGCGCTGCACGAAGCGATGCGCGCCTTCCGCGCCCGCTTCCGTCCAGATCACGTCGCGCTCAGGCGGCGAGTCGGAGAGCATGAACCAGCGCGCGGTGTCCGCGCCGAGCGAGGCGATGATGTCGTCGGGGTCCACGACGTTCTTCTTGGACTTCGACATCTTCTCGATCGAGCCGATCTCGATCTCGGCCCCGGTGGACAGGCGCTTGGCGCGGCGCTGGCCGTCCACTTCCTCGATCAGGACATCGGAGGGCGGCACCCATTCCCGAGCTCCATCTCCCATGGCGCGATAGGTCTCGTGCACCACCATGCCCTGCGTGAACAGGCCCTTGAAGGGCTCGTCCATGCCGACATGGCCGGTGGCGCGCATCGCCCGCGTGAAGAAGCGCGAGTAGAGAAGATGCAGGATCGCGTGCTCGATGCCGCCGATATATTGATCGACCGGCAGCCAGGCATTGGCGGTCTCCGGCATGGTCGGCTCGTCGGCGCGTGGGCTCGTGAAGCGCGCGAAATACCAGGACGAGTCCACGAACGTGTCCATCGTGTCCGTCTCGCGCAGGGCCGGGCCGCCGCAATGCGGGCAGGTGTTCTGACGCCAGGTCGGATGGCGGTCGAGCGGATTGCCGGGCTTGTCGAAGTCGATGTCATCGGGCAGGCGAACAGGCAGGTTCTCGCGCTTCTCGGGCACCACGCCGCAGCTCTCGCAATGGAGAACCGGGATCGGACAGCCCCAGTAGCGCTGGCGCGACACGCCCCAGTCGCGCAGGCGGAAATTCACCTTGCGCTCGGCCTGCGGGCGGCCGTTCAGCGTCGCGCCTTCCAGACGCTTGGCGACTTCGGCAAAGCCTTCCGCCGGCGTCATCCCGTCGAGGAAGCGCGAATGGAACAAGCGGCCATCGCCGTCATAGGCCGTGGTCTCGACCGCGAAGCTCGCCGCGTCCGTGCCTTCGGGCAGGACGACGGGGTTCACCGGCAGGCCGTACTTGCGCGCGAAGTCCAAGTCGCGCTGATCATGCGCGGGGCAGCCGAAGATCGCGCCCGTGCCGTATTCCATGAGCACGAAATTGGCGACATAGACCGGCAGCACCCATTCGGGGTCGAACGGATGGGTGACGCGCAGGCCCGTGTCGAACCCGCGCTTTTCGGCCGTCTCGATCTCGGCGGCCGAGGTGCCGCCGCGCTTCACGTCCTCGATGAAGGCGGCCAGTTCCGGGTTGGTCTCCGCGGCGGCCTTGGCGAGCGGATGGTCGGCCGCGACCGCGAGGAAGCTTGCGCCGAACAGCGTGTCGGGCCGCGTGGTGAAGACCTCGACCTCGTTCAGCTCCGGCTTGGCGGAGCCCTCCGCCAGCGCCCAGCGCACGAGCAGACCTTCCGACTTGCCGATCCAGTTGCGCTGCATGGTGCGCACTTTTTCGGGCCAGCCGGGCAGGTGATCCAGCGCGGCCAGGAGATCGTCGGCATAATCGGTGATGCGGAAGAACCATTGCGTCAGCTCGCGCTGCTCCACCAGCGCGCCCGAGCGCCAGCCGCGCCCGTCGATCACCTGCTCGTTGGCGAGCACGGTGTTGTCGACCGGGTCCCAGTTGACCTTGGACTTGCGGCGATAGGCAAGGCCCTTCTCGAGCAGGTCGAGAAACAGCATCTGCTGGCGCTGGTAATATTCGACGTCGCAGGTCGCGAATTCACGCGACCAGTCGAGCGACAGGCCCATGCTTTTGAGCTGCCCGCGCATGGTCGCGATGTTCTCGTAGGTCCACTTGGCGGGGTGGACCTTGTTCTGCATCGCGGCATTCTCTGCGGGCATGCCGAAGGCGTCCCAGCCCATCGGGTGCAGGACGTTGAAGCCCTTGGCGCGCTTGTAGCGGGCGACCACATCGCCCATCGCGTAGTTCCGCACATGGCCCATATGGATGCGCCCCGACGGATAGGGGAACATTTCCAGGACATAGTATTTCTCGCCCGGCGCGTCGGTGTCGGTCTCGAAAAGCTTTTCGGAAGCCCAGCGCTCCTGCCAACGGGGTTCTGCGGCGCGGGGATTGTAGCGTTCGATGGCCATTGCGGGAGCGGTCTCGTGCGGATGATGCGGGCGGAGTCGCCAACGGATAGCGACGGATTGAGCCGTCGGATACGACGGACGTATCCGTCAATATTGCCTTATGCCGCTCGCGACAAGCGCGCCGGCCGCTCTTCACAAGCCGCCAAACAGGCCGCATAAGGCGCGACGAAGAAGGCAGAAGCAGACGCGCGACGCCAGCCCGCGCCGCTGCGGAGGATGAGCCCCCGCAGCCGTGGCATCGGCTTTGTCTTCTTTCGGAGTGATGAGCAATGTGGCTGATACCACTGAGCATCACGCTTGAGATGAAACGGACCCGGAGAGGCTGGCAGGCTGTCCTCCGGATCCGGATACTCATCTAGGCGACGGGTACCGGAGTTGAAGCTCCGGTACCCACTCCGAAATCTAGTCCAAACCGGCCTTTTCTTCAAGGAATGCCATGAGCGAGACCGCCGTCGACCGCCTTCACTCCATCAAGGCCCGCATCCGCGCCGCTGAAGCCGAGGCCGGGCGCGCCGCCGGCAGCACTCAGCTCGTCGCGGTGTCCAAGACTTTCGAGGCCGAGGAGATCCGTCCGGTGATCGAGGCCGGGCAGCGCGTCTTCGGCGAGAACCGGGTGCAGGAGGCGCAGGGCAAGTGGCCTCTCCTGCGCGAAAGCTTCCCCAATCTGGAACTGCATCTGATCGGCCCTCTCCAGTCCAACAAGACGGCCGAGGCGGTGGCCTTGTTCGACGTGATCGAGACGGTGGACCGCGAGAAGATCGCCGCCGAGATCGCCAAGGAAACGAAGAAGCAGGGCCGGGCGCTGCGCCTTTATGTGCAGGTCAATATCGGCGAGGAGCCTCAGAAGGCCGGCATTCCGCCACGCGAGGCCGTGGATTTCGTTCGCCGTTGCCGCGAGGCGCATGGGCTGGAGATCGAGGGCCTCATGTGCATCCCGCCTGCCGAGGAACATCCCGGCCCCTATTTCGCGCTGCTTCAGAAGATCGCGGGCGAGGCGGGTGTGGAGAAGCTCTCCATGGGCATGTCCGGCGATTTCGAGCGGGCCATTCCCTTCGGCGCGACCAGCGTGCGCGTCGGCTCGGCCATTTTCGGCACGAGAAGCTGAAGGCGAGGGCAGGGCGGCCGGGCCGAGGCTCAGAGCCGGAGACAGAACCCTCCGGTGGAGGGCGATCGAGGAATTGTTTCTGCCGGTGAGGCACCGGGCGCAGTCCATGCAGCGCATGGGCGAGCACCGGCAACGATGTCCGACGGGAACAAGACGCGGTCGGCCGACCCGAAGGGTTTTGTCCCCGGTTCTAAGGGCCGCCGCGCCCGATCCGTCAGGCCCGGCTGCGGCGACGGCTGCGCCAGAACCAGATGGCGCTCGCCAGCACGGCGAGGATCACCAGCGCGTCCGCGACATGGAAGGCCGTCTTGACCCAGGGCGTGTCGTTCCAGTGCTCGCCGAGGCTCGCGCCGAGCCAGGCCAGCGCGTAGCACCACAGGAAGGAGCCGGTGAACGTGTAGAGGTGGAAGTGCCAGAGGTTCATGCGCGCGATGCCGGCGGGCAGCGACAGGAAGGTGCGCACCACGGGCAGAAGGCGGCCGATGAAGATGGCGAGCGAGCCGTAGCGCGCGAAGAAGCGATCCGACAGCGCGAGTTCCTTGGCGCCCCAGCGCGCCCGCGCGATCAGCCGCTCCACGAAAGGCCGCCCGCCGCGCGCGCCGACTTCATAGGCCAGATGCGAGCCGAGATTGCAGCCGATCGCCCCGGCCAGCGCCGCTGCGAGGAGACTGTATTGCCCCTGTGAGGCGACATAGCCGGCAAAGGGCATGATGATCTCGGAGGGCAGCGGCAGGCAGGCCGACTCCAGCCCCATCAAAATCGCGACGCCCGCCAGCCCCCCGGCGGACATGACCGCAATGAGGCCGGCGACGAGCGGGGCAAGCAGGGCTTCCATGAGATGAAGGTCCTTCCAGGTATCTCCGGGGTTTAATAACAGGAATGTGAGGTGCTGTAACCGCTATGGGTCGAGACCCTTTGCGGGTGGCCCTGGCCATGCACCCGCGTCTTGAAAGGACGAGGTCCGGTGGCTCAAGACAGAAGCCGGAGGCGTGATAAGGTCCGCCGGGATTGCCTGCAGAGTGCCTCGTTGCGACCGCCTCGATAATAGGACAGAGCGATCACGGCTCCATAAAGCGCCCAAGCCTTTGCTCGGAGCCAGTCGCTTTCGCTGATCGCACAGGCGTCGCGAAACGCGGTGCGGGCGGCAGGGTCGACCCAAGACCAAGCCGCGGCATAGTCTGCCGCAGGATCGCCCACGGCCGAAAGGCCCCAGTCGATGACACCGACGAGAAACCCTTCCCGAGCGATCAGGTTGTCGGCTTTGAGGTCGCCATGCAGCCAGACGCCAGGGCTGGCATAGCGTTCGCACAAGGCCCGTTCCCAAAGAGAATGGGCGTGCCGCACATCGACTTCGTCCGCGACGGCACCGATCGCCGCCTGCGTGCGCTCGGATATGTCGGTCAATGCGACGCCGCGTTGGTGATTGCTCTCGCCGGCCATCGGCGCCCCCTGGCTCGGCAAAGACTGGAGGGCCCGAAGAAACTCGGCCAGCGCGCGCGCTGCGGCCACAGGATCGGCAAGGGCGCTCGACGATGCGATGTTGCCCTCGATCCAGTCCCATAGGCCGAAAGGGCAAGGCCATCCCACATCGATCTCTGTTCGCAGCCGGAGCCGAGGGACAGCAAGCGGCAGGCCTTGCAGGCGCGGCAGCCAGTCCAGTTCCTTGACGAGCAGTGGCACCGCCGAGGCCCGGCGGGGCAGACGGAGCACGTGGCAATCCCCGATGCGAAAGAGATGATTGTCGGTTCCAGTGGAGGGAACGGGACGGATCGGCAGCCCAGCCCAGCCGGCCCCCGTGTCGCGCAGCACGGCCTCAATGAGCGTATTGGGAAAGTACAGGTCATCGTCGTGCATGCGCAGGCTCTGGCAGACATTCGCGAAGCATGAATGACAGCGGCATTTCCAAGCGCTTTGTCACGTCCATTCCGGCCAAGCTCTTCCCGTCGAGCACCCATGGCACCCAAATGCAGCCGGCTCTCGATTTCGGCCGCGCGCGAGCAATATTCCAACGCCTGCCGGCTCTCGTCCGGTCCCGCGTCGAGCCCGCGCGTTTGTCAGGAGTGCTTTGCGTGCAGAATCCCTTTTCCAGCCTGTCGTCCGGGCCCGCAACGCCGCAGCCGGTCGCCTATCGCGCGGTCACGATCGCCGCCATCGTGCTCGGCATGATCCTCTGCGTCGTGGTCTTCGCCTATGCCGCGACGGGCTTCTTCCTGATCTTCGCCTCGCTGCTTCTGGCGGCGATCTTCTGCGGCGTGGCGCGCCTGTTTCAGCGGCTCGGCCTGCCGCGCTGGGCCTCGCTGATGCTGGTCTATCTCCTGACCTTCGTCCTGATCCTCGCGCCGCTTGCTTGGGGCGGCTTCGCCCTCGTGCAGGAGTTCAACAATCTTCTAGCCGGCGTGCGCGAGCAGGCCGACAAGCTGATGCACTCGCTCCAGGGCATGGGCCTGCCGGTGAACGGGGATTCGGGTTCGCAGTCCTTTCAGGATCTTCTACCCTCGGGCCTCGCCTCGCAGGCGGGGCAGGCGCTGTTCGGCGCGCTGGGCGCCGTCGGCAATTTCTTCGTGGTGCTGTTTCTTGCGATCTTCGTCTCGTGGCAGCCGAGCCTTTATCGCGACGGGCTGGTTTCGCTGTTCCCCAGGGAGAAGCGCGCCCGCATCTCGGAAGTCCTGAAGAAGGCCGCCCATTCGCTGATCCTCTGGGTGGCGGGCGATGCCATTTCCATGGCGCTGATCTTCACGGTGTCCTGGGCGGGCCTGCTTCTGATCGGCGTCAACAACGCCTTCCTCCTGGCGCTTCAGGCCGGACTTCTGGCCTTCGTGCCGACCGTCGGCGCCTTCGTGGCCGGCGCGATCATCGTGTTGGCGGCCTTGGCGCAGGGCGTCGACATGGCGCTCTGGGCGCTTGGCCTGTATCTTCTGATCCAGGGCGTGGAAAGCAATGTCGCCCAGCCCATCGCCCAGCGCTACACGACCTCGCTGCCGCCGGCTCTCACCATGGGCGCGCAGGTGATCTTCGGCCTCCTGTTCGGGCTTCTGGGCTTCGTCCTGGCCGTGCCGGTCGTCGCCGTCGTGCGCACGCTGGTGCGCGAGCTTTACATCGACGACGTGCTCGGCGGCCCGGTGAAGAGCAGCGATTGACCTCGGCGATGTCGCGTATTTCCTCCCGCCGGGAACCGCTCTAGAGTTCGGCGCAAGGTGAGTCGCGCCGCAGGGCGGGCCGCTTTCGACTGGGAGGATACGAGACGATGACCACGGTGGCCGTCAAGGAAGAGTGGAAGTCCGGCACGCAGCTGACGCTCAGCGACTACAACAGCTGGTACGCGGCGAGCGTGAACGACCCCGAGGGGTTCTGGCGCGAGCACGGAAAGCGGCTCGACTGGATCAAGCCCTATACGAAGGTCAAGAACACCTCATTCGCGCCGGGCAACGTCTCCATCAAATGGTTCGAGGACGGCACGCTCAACCTCTCGGCCAACTGCCTCGACCGGCATCTGACCGAGCGCGGCGACCAGACCGCGATCCTCTGGGAAGGCGACAATCCGGAGGAGTCGCGCGCCATCTCCTACAAGGAGCTGCACGGCGATGTCTGCCGCATGGCCAATGTCCTGAAGGATCTGGGCGTCCGGCGCGGCGAGCGCGTATCCATCTATATGCCGATGATCCCGGAAGCGGCGGTCGCGATGCTCGCCTGCGCGCGCATCGGCGCGGTGCATTCGGTGGTCTTCGGCGGCTTCTCGCCGGACGCGCTGGCGGGCCGCATGGAGGGCTCGGGCTCCAAGGTGCTCGTCACCGCCGACGAGGGCCTGCGCGCGGGCCGCAAGGTGCCGCTGAAGGCCAATGCCGACAAGGCGGTGGAGATCGCCGCCAAGGCCGGCCACACGGTCGAGAAGGTTCTGGTGGTGAAGCGCACCGGCGGCGAGATCGCCTGGGACGAGGGGCGCGATCACTGGTGGCACGAGGCGCGCGAGCGCGTGTCCGCCGAGTGCGAGCCGGAAGAAATGAGCGCCGAGGACCCGCTCTTCATCCTCTACACGTCGGGCTCCACCGGCAAGCCCAAGGGCGTGTTGCACACGACGGGCGGTTATCTCGTCTGGGCCTCGATGACCCAGCAATATGTCTTCGACATGCGGGTGGGCGAGGTCTTCTGGTGCACGGCCGATGTCGGCTGGGTCACCGGCCACAGCTACACGGTCTATGGCCCGCTCGCCAATGGCGGCACGACGCTGATGTTCGAGGGCGTGCCGAACTATCCCGATGCCGGGCGCTTCTGGCAGGTCGTGGACAAGCATTCCGTCAATGTCATCTACACCGCGCCGACGGCCATCCGCGCGCTTATGGGCGCGGGCGACGAGTTCGTCACCAAATCCTCGCGCCGCTCGCTGCGGCTTCTGGGCTCGGTCGGCGAGCCGATCAACCCGGAAGCCTGGAACTGGTATTACCGCGTGGTCGGCGAAGAGCGCTGCCCCATCGTCGATACCTGGTGGCAGACCGAGACGGGCGGCATCCTGATCACCCCGCTGCCGGGCGCGATCGACCTCAAGCCGGGCTCGGCGACGCGCCCCTTCTTCGGCGTCAAGCCCGAGCTGGTGGACGGCGAAGGCAAGGTGCTGGAAGGTGCGACCGAGGGCAATCTCTGCATCACGGACTCCTGGCCCGGCCAGATGCGCACCGTGTTCGGCGATCACGAGCGCTTCGAGCAGACCTATTTCTCGACCTATCCCAACAAGTACTTCACCGGCGACGGCGCGCGGCGGGATGCGGACGGCTATTGGTGGATCACCGGCCGCGTCGACGACGTCATCAACGTGTCGGGCCATCGCATGGGCACGGCCGAGGTCGAGTCCGCGCTGGTCTCGCACCCCAAGGTCTCGGAAGCGGCCGTGGTCGGCTATCCTCATGACGTGAAGGGGCAGGGCATCTATTGCTATGTCACGCTCATGGAAGGCGAAACGCCCTCGGAAGAGCTGAAGAAGGAACTCGTCGCCCATGTGCGCGGCGAGATCGGCCCGATCGCCTCGCCCGACAAGATCCAGTTCTCGCCGGGCCTGCCCAAGACCCGTTCGGGCAAGATCATGCGCCGCATCCTGCGCAAGATCGCGGAGGACGATTTCGGCGCGCTGGGCGACACCTCGACGCTGGCCGACCCGGCCGTGGTGGACGATCTCATCGACAACCGTCAGAACCGCAAGATGACACCGGCCTGAGCCGGGAGCTTCAGGTCAGAGCATAAAGGAAGGGGGCTGCGGCCCCCTTTTCCATGGGCCTCGCTGAAGCCAACCAAAGGCTCCGTTCGCTTTGGGGAGACCGACGGACGCTCCTCATGGAAAGCTGTCTCGCTTCGCTTTCGATAAAGTTCGGACAAAAGCCGTGAACATCTTGATCTCGATCGAATCAGGTGTTCCCTTTCTCGGCGGGCGACCCGGCGGACACAAGCCGGGCGACCCGTGCCAGCGATAACGCTTCGCGCGAGCGACAGCGCTTCGGGTAAGCCATCGCGCTTCGGGCAAGCCATCACGCTTCGGGAGGAAGCCATGAACGATATTCTCGGCCAGTTGAAGGGGGTCGTGGACGCGCTCGGCGCGACCGTCCTTCTTCCCATTCTCATCTTCGTCATCGCGCTGGTGCTCGGGGCCAAGCCCGGCCGCGCCTTTCGCGCGGGCCTCACGATCGGCGTCGCCTTCGTCGGCATCAATCTCGTGCTCGGCCTCATGCTGACGACGCTGGGGCAGGTGGCGCAGGCCATCGTCACCAATACGGGGATGCACCGCGACATCGTGGATGTCGGCTGGCCGTCCGCCGCCGCCATCGCCTTCGGCTCCTCGGTCGGGCTTTGGGTCATCCCCATCGGCATCATCGTCAATGTCGCGCTGCTCTTCAGCGGTCTGACGCGCACGCTCAATGTGGACGTCTGGAATTTCTGGCACTTCGCCTTTGTCGGCTCGCTCGTCACCGCCGCCACCGGGAGCCTCGGCTACGGGCTGATCGCCGCCGCCCTCATGGCCGCGCTGTCGCTGGTGTTGGCGGACTGGACGGCCAAGGGCGTGCAGCGCTTCTACGGCGTGCCGGGCGTCTCCGTGCCCCATCTCGCCTCGGCGCAGATCGTGCCGGTCGCCATCGGGCTCAACTGGTTGATGGACCGCATTCCGGGCGTCCGGGACATTCGCATCGACACCGAAACCGTGCAGCGCCGCCTCGGCGTGTTCGGCGAGCCCATCGTCATGGGGCTGGCGATCGGCCTCGTGCTGGGCCTTGCCGCCTATGCCGGCAGCGGAGACTGGGGCGCTGTGCTCACCCGCTCGCTCCAGACGGGCGTCAATCTCGCCGCCGTCATGCTGCTTCTGCCGCGCATGGTGAAGATCCTGATGGAGGGACTGATCCCCGTATCGGAAGCGGCGCGCAGCTTCGTGCAGAAGCGCGCGGGCGATCGGGAAATCCATGTCGGCCTCGACTCCGCCATCCTGATCGGCCATCCGGCCGCCATCGCCTCGTCGCTGATCCTCGTGCCGGTCGCCATTCTCCTGTCGCTGATCCTGCCCGGCAACCGCATCATTCTCTTCGCCGATCTCGCCGTCATTCCCTTCGTGGTCGCCATGGCCGCGCCCATCGTCAACGGCAATGTCTTCCGCATGGTGGTGATCGGCACGGTGACGCTGATCCTCGGCTTCTATGTCGGCATGGCGCTTTCGCCGCTGATGACCGCGACGGCCCAGGCGTCGGGCTTCGCCATTCCGCCCGAGGCCAGCGCCATCACCAGCGTCGTCGACGGGTTCCTCTACATCCCCTATCTCGTGATCGAGGCGGCGGAAGGTCTGGGGCTTCTCGGGCTGGGTCTCGTGTTGCTGGCCATTCTGGCGCTTCTCTTCGCCTATCGCGCCGCGCCTCGCGCCTTCGAAAAACTGGCTGGCGCCGATGATCCTGCCGAAGCCTCGAGCGTTTCGGATCGTGTCGCGCCCTCGGTTGCCGCGCGCCGCTAAGGGAGAACCCATGCTGACATCCACACTCGACGCCTCGCTGATCGTTCTGAACGCCAAGGCTGCTTCGGCCGAAGAGGCGATCGGGCTTCTGGCCGCCCGGCTGGAAGCGGCGGGGCGCGTGCGGCCGAGCTACGGCCGGGCCGTGATCGAACGCGAGCGCACCATGCCGACCGGCCTGCCGCTGGGGGCCATCAATGCTGCGATCCCGCATACGGATCGCGAACATGTGCTGGCCCCGGCCGTGGCGCTGGCGGTGCTGGACGAGCCCGTTCCCTTCGCCAGCATGGACGACCCGGACGAGAGGATTCCCGTTCGGCTCGTCTTCGCCCTCGCGCTGACCGACAAGGACGCGCAGATCACCATGCTCCAGTCGATCATGGGCCTTCTTCAGGACCAGAGCGTTCTGGAGGGCATCGCCGCCGCCCACTCGCCGGACGAGGTTCTCTCCCTGATTTCGGCGTAACGCCGGCCTCTCACGAAGGACGACCATCCATGAAGAAGAAGACGGTTCTCATCGCCTGCGGAACGGCTGTCGCGACCTCCACAGTGGTCGCGGTCGCGATCGAAGAAGCCATGCAGGAGCGCGGCATTCCCGTCGACGTGCGCCAGTGCAAGGCGACGGAAGTCAGGAGTCTGGTGGACGACGCCGACATCGTGGTCGCCACGACCCCGGTGCCGGACGATCTGGGCAAGCCGACCTTCAAGGGCCTGCCCTTTCTGACGGGCATCGGCCGCGACAAGCTTCTGGACGATATCGAGGCGGCGCTCAGGGCCTGACGGCGCTCAGGAACGATGCCGGCTCCGGTTCGGCCGGGACCGGGCCAGTGGCGCGTCGATCCGTGAGGCTCGGCCTTGCCGGACCCGGACGTCATCATCCGGCGGATCGGTCACCGTCCCGCAAACGGATCGCGAGCGGCAAACCGATCGGCCTATCGAAGGAGGCCCGACCCGGCCCGGCCTTCGCCTTTACAGCGGCTTGCTGACGGGCCGGCAGGCGAGAGGATTGGGTTCCGTTCCGCACCGCGCCCAGCGCGCTCGATGCGGGTGGGCAGGCTCAAAGTCCGGGGCCGGAGAATTCTCGGGCTCCGCCTTTCGCAACGAAACGTGGCGAACGGGACCCGCCGAACCGGCCCGGTCGAGTTTCCGGTCGAGGCCGGTGCTTGGCCTGATCTCACCTTGTTCAGGTGCGGTCAGAGGGTGTTCGCCCGCAGCCATCGCCCGGCCGGCGAACCGATCCTTTCGGAAAAAAGATCGGTTGGGCCGGGATGATGGCGGGTGGAACAGGCGATCTGGCATCGGAGCAGACCGCCGGACGGCTGGTTCCCAGCCGATCAGTTCTTGCGGGCTTGACGCGCGGCATAGCGCGAGTCGCGCTTGGCCTTCTGCGCGGCCTGATCCGCCAGAGCCTGCGCAATCAGACGCTCGCGCTCGGAGGACGCCGACTGCGCGGCCAATTCTTCGGCAGCGATACGCTGGGCCTCGGCTTCGCGCTGGCGCTCGGCCTGCTCTTCTTCACGCTGGCGACGCTTGGCAGCTTCCCGCTCCTCGCGCGCGGCGGCAACGGCAGCCCGCTCCGCGCGGCGCGCCTGAACCTCGGGATCGTTCTGACGAGCCTTCGCCTTCTCCAGAAGAGCCGCCTTGGCGTCCTTGGTGGTCTGCCTGCGGGTGGTGAAATCCATGTCTGTCTTCATCATTGGTCCTTGTTCAATGGAAATGGCCCGGGCGCGAGGCGTCCGGGCGGTGTCACAGGTTTTTGCCGTATCATCCGATGGCAAAGTTTACACGCTTTGCCGGGGCGGGTTCCAGAGCCTTTCCAGACAAAGCCGCGTTGGCTTTCGCGCCCGGACAAGGCGGGACACGCTCAGATGAGCAAATCCCGCTCAGGCGTTGCGAGCCGCCATATAGGTGTCCAGCTTGCGGCGCGACGGGCCGTAGCGCTTGATGATCGTCTTCGCCTCGCCAGGCGGAATGCCGTATTTCTTGGCGAAGGCTTCCGGCTCGTAGGGCTCCTCGTGAGGAGCGGTCTTGCCGGATTTGGCAGGCGTCTTGGTAGGGGTCGACATGGCAGCGTGTGCCTTTCTCCGCGTCAACTCGCGGAAGAGGAGGAAGTCTCCGGCAGCGTCTCGGACTCGTCGTTCAGGTTGGCCGCAGAGCCGCTCTTGGCCTTCTTGGCGGCGGCCTTCTCGGCCTTCTTGGCGGCCTTGGCCTTATCGCGTTCCTGGCGCTCGAAATTGTAGTTCGGTGTCCGCATCGCGATGGGTCCTTCCGTGCCGAAGACAATCATATGGGGACGATCCGGCGGCTTTGCCCGGGTGATCCCCTTTGTAAATGCTCGAACTCGCCCGGCCACGCCGCCCGAATGGCTTCGAGCGGTGGCGCTTCCGGCCCGCCACGATCTGGCGTCGAGTCTGGACGGAGCCGGTCTTTTGATCCGAGTTCGTTCGCGACCATCCCGGAATGCCGAACGCGGGAAGCGTCCTGCGCATCGCTTGGGCCAAAGACCCCAGGCGGCGGATCGCGGAAAACTCGTTGGAGCCGTGGAGAACCGGGGAACGACGTCGTTCGGGACGCGAGGTCGTTTATTCCGGGTCTAGAATACGGGTCCCCCGCCGGAGTTGCAAGGGCGCGTGGACGGCTCGCCGAAATCCGTCCGGCGATAGCGTTCACCGACCTTGTGACATCGCAGGTCGAGGCGGCGTCACCCTTTCACCGGATACGGCGGCGCCTGATGGATGCGGCGCTCAGAACGGGCGAGGGGGGGACACGGATGCCCGGATGTTCACCGGGTGTCGGGGAGGGGGACGATGCCTCGCGGGTTGGCCCGCTCGAAACGGTGTGACGTCCATGCGCCCCAAAACGACCGCCAACCCGCCGTGCCGCAATGACGCACCGTCCGCCCTTGCGGGATGGTCTCGACGCCCCCATTCTCTTGTCATGTTCAACGGGACGAAAGGAGGTGATCCAATGTCGAGTGATTGTTTGAAGCCGGTTGGGTCTTTGTATCTCACGGGTTCGCTGGAGCAGCCTCTTTCGAACGCCTAAGCGATATGTCGATCCGGCAAGGGTTTGACGACCTGCCGGCATCATCCCACATCACGGAAGGCCGCTCCCCATGGGGAGCGGCCTTTTTTCGTTGAGCCCAACCCGCTTCCGGACGGTCTTTTCGAAAAGTTTCGACCGTCTCCTTTTTTCAGCTCACGCAGACTTGACCAAAAGGGGCGACAGGTTCATGTCCCCTCACGCGCCCCGCCGTTTCGGCCCGGCGCTCCCTTCATCAACTGGTCCCCAAGGATCATGCCCAGTAACGATCCCAGTCGATCGCGCGTGCCGCAGAGCCTGTCGCTGAGCTGATCCCTTCGGCTCGCTGCGCGACGGGTTTTGCGGCCCGTCGTGACAAGTGAGTGAGCCATGAACACGGCCATCCGCCTCATTGCCTATCAGCTCCGCCGCGCCTCCCGGATGCGCGATCCGAACGAGATGTTCAACGATGGGATGACCTTCGGTGATCGTCTGGCCGATCGGGTCGCCAGCGTCGGCGGCTCCTGGAGCTTCATCATCGGTTTCACCGTGTTTCTGGTCGGCTGGGCCGTCCTCAACACGGTGGTTCTGGCCGAGAACGCCTTCGACCCGTTCCCCTTCATCTTTCTGAATCTGGTTTTGTCGATGGTGGCCGCGCTCCAGGCTCCCGTCATCATGATGAGCCAGAACCGGCAGGCTGCGAAGGATCGGCTGGAAGTGCGCCTCGACTACGAGACCAACCTGCGCACGGAAGCCCAGATCAACCAGCTGAGCGAAGAGATCACGAGCCTGCAGGAGCAGATCCGCTTTCTCGTCGCCGCCGAGACCCGGCGCATGGCCCAAAGCGGCCTCGTCGAGGATGACGACACCGCCCTGCCGGCGCTGCGCCATCCGATCCATGCCTGACAGGAAAAGGCCCCGCCGAGCGGGGCTTTTTCATATTTGAGGAACTGCCGGCGTCGGCCAGCCGAACGGGCCTGAAACGGCGACTATCGGTAAAGATCGGCTCGGGTCGGCGGCAGGCCGGACGGGCCTTTGTCGCGCTTCGAAGCCAGCGTCTGGTTGATCATCACCGTGCCGCGCTCGAAGGCCAGCGCGCAGCCTGCCAGATACAAAAGCCAGAGCCGTGCCTGCGGCTCGCCGACCTCGGCCACGGCCTCGTCCATCCGCGCCTGGAGCCGCAGCGCCCAGAGGCGGCAGGTGCGCCCGTAATGCTCGCGCCAATTCTCGACGTCGTGCACCTCGAAGCGGTTGGCCTCCAGCTTCTGGAGCGAATGGCCGATCCAGTCGAGTTCGCCGCCGGGGAAGATGTAGCGGGTCAGCGCACGATACTCGCGCGAGCCTTTCATGAAGGTCTTGACGTCCTTCTTGGCGGGGCGGGCGATCGTGTGATGAAGGTAGAGCCCGCGCGGGCGCAGCAGGCGCTTCACCGCGCCGAAATAGGCGTCATGGTTGGCAAAGCCGACATGCTCGAACATGCCGATGGACGAGATCTTGTCGAATGTGCCGGTCAGCTCCTGAAAGGGCTTCAGCTCGATCGTGATGCGGTCCTCCAGCCCGGCGGCGCGCACGCGGGCGGTGGCGAGATCGAACTGCGCCTGGCTCAGCGTCACGCCATGGCCGGACACGCCATAGGTCTGCGCCGCGTGGATCAGCAGCGCGCCCCATCCGCAGCCGATGTCGAGCATCCGCTCGCCGGGCTGGAGGCGCAGCTTGCGGCAGATCATATCGAGCTTGTCGCGCTGGGCGCGGTCGATATCGTCGTGCCACTCGGTGAAATAGGCGCAGGAATAGACCATGCGCTCGTCCAGGAAGAGGCCGTAGAACTGGTTCGAGACATCGTAGTGGAACTGGATCGCAGCCTTGGTGGAGCCGCTGGCGCCCGCATCCGCGCCGACCTTGGCTTCGTCGGCCTCCGCCTTCGCCGCCTTGCGCAGCGCCAGGAGCGAGGGCAGCGCCTTGGCGATGCGCCATTTGTCGAGCCGCTTCAGGAGCCCGCGCGAGGAGGTCTTGGAGCGCCCTTCCGCAATGTCGAAGATCGTCCCGTTTTCGACGTCGAGGCTCTTGTCCATCCAGAGCGCGACCAGCGTATCGATGCGCGGGCGGAACACGAGGCGCGCCAGCGTGGTGGCGCTGCGGATCGTCAGCACCGGGCCGCTTGCGGGGCCGATGCGCTCGCCCGTCCAGAGGCGCACGGCAAAGCCGGGGGCGAGCGCGGCGACGGCGTCCTTCACGACCTCGGCCAGTTTGCTTTCGGCCAAGGCCATGCGGGAAGAGGAAGAGGTCATGCAGGCTCCCGGTGTTTCACGTGAAACCTTCTAGTCCCCCAATCGGGGCGCGGCCAGTCCCGACGCGTGCCTTATGATGAGGAAGAGAGTTTCATCAGGACGAGTCCGCCGAGGATCAGTGCGGCCGCCAGAAGGCGCATGGGACTGGCGCTTTCGCCCAGTATCAGGATGCCGACCAGAAAGGCCCCGAGCGCGCCGATGCCGGTCCAGATCGCATAGGCCGTGCCGAGCGGCAGCGAGCGCATGGCGAGCGACAGGAGCGCGAAGCTCGCCGCCATCAACGCGAAGGTCAGGATCGTCGGCCCGAGACGCGAGAACCCGTCCGACAGTTTCATGGAAAACGCCCAGCCGACTTCGAGCAGGCCGGCGACGAGGAGAAGGAGATAGGCCATGGGAACACCCCTGGAAAAAGACCGGGTCGTCCCGAAAGCCGAACAGCGCCATCAGCGCGCAAGAGGTCGTCCCCTTGCAGGCCAGAACATAATCGTTTGGGGCAGGGGGACAAGGGTTGGTTGGAACCCGGCTCGTGCTCCCCTGACCGGAAAGGAAGTAACCCCGGATCTTGCCCGCACGCGGGGACGCACCGTCTCACCAGGCCGATGCTCCCCAACCGCAACGGCATTCGGATGCGGCGCGGTCAGCCCTTACCGAGCGGCTGGCCGGGTTTCAGCGCGCCGATCGTGGCGCACCAGTTCCGCCGACGGCCGCCGTCATAGGCATCCACCAGCCCTTCGCGCAGCAGTCGCTGGCCGATATCGGGCTCCGTGGGGCTCGCCAGATCGGCGAGGACGCGGCCGAAATATTTGTCGCCCGAGATGCGGCGCAGCTGCACGAACCCATCGCCCACCAGCTCGCTCATGCGATCGCGCGCATGGCGGGCGGCGGCGCGCTCGGCCTCGCATTCGCCTTTGAGTTCCGGCGCATCGACGCCGCGCAGGCGTACCGCGACGGTCACCGTCTGAAGCGGCCAGATGAAGGCCTCGACCTCCACCGTGTCGCCGTCGCGCACTTTCAGAACGCGCGCATTGACCGGGCCGAGGATTTCGCGAGGCGGCGCCTCTTCATCCGCCGCCAAGGCGGGCGAGAGGCCGAGAAGAAGGAAAAGGCAGAACAGTCGCATGGCAGCGTTCCTACTCCGCAAAGATTAAATTCCTATTCCGCGCTTATGGCAAGAGTCTGGTCACGGAACGCAGACCGAGGGGGGCAAGGCCATCGTCGCCTCCAGGCAACGGTTGGGCGCGCAAAGGGATGCGACGTCGGCAGCGAGCGCGAGCCTGCGGCTGCCTTGGCCGCGATCCAAGGACGGGCGTGCGGCGGCTGGGCAAACCCGCCGCCTCAAACCCGTGCGGTCAGAAGTCGGAGATGATGCCGTTCTTTTCCCAGTCGCCGTAGCGGGCAGGCTCGGGGCCGTTGCGCCCGTTCACCTCGGGCGGCAGGTCGCCCTGCGCCAGCTTTTCCGCCTCGCCGGCCGCGCGGCGCGCTTGCGCCTCCGCCAGGGCGCGCTGGGCGGCCGGCGATAGAATGCGGGTCTCTTTCGGTGCTCCGTTTTCCGCTTCGCTCATGGCAGGGTCCTTTCCGGTCTTGCGAGTGGCGGCGTGTCAGCCGGCCCGCTTTGTTGACGCGAGGGGGTGCGCGCCCACATCTTCTACGGCAGATCGGTCGAAACGGCGCCGACCGCAAGCCCTCCCACGTGTCGCCCGCGCCGAGCAAGGACGCATCGACCCATGAACCAGATCAAGACGGCCATGCTGCTTGCCGGGATGACCGCCCTTTTCATGGGGGTCGGTTTTCTCTTGGGCGGGCGCGGCGGCATGATGATCGCCTTCCTCTTCGCCCTCGGCACCAATCTCTTCTCCTACTGGAACGCCGACAGGCTGGTCCTGCGCATGTACAACGCGCATGAGGTGGACGAGCGCACGGCGCCCGACTTCTACCATATGGTGGCCTCGCTCGCCGCCCGCGCCGGCCTGCCCATGCCGCGTGTCTACCTCATCGAGAACGACCAGCCGAACGCGTTTGCCACGGGCCGCAACCCGCAGAACGCGGCCGTCGCCGCGACCACCGGCCTTCTCAACCGCCTGACGCCGGACGAGGTTGCTGGCGTCATGGCCCATGAACTCGCCCATGTGCAGAACCGCGACACGCTGACCATGACGATCACCGCGACGCTGGCCGGCGCGATCTCCATGCTCGGCAATTTCGCGTTCTTCTTCGGCGGCCACCGCGAGAACAACAATCCGCTCGGGCTGATCGGCATTCTGGTCGCGACGCTGGTCGCGCCCTTTGCGGCGATGATCGTGCAGATGGCGATCTCGCGCACGCGCGAATATTCGGCCGACCGGCGCGGCGCGGAAATCTGCGGCGACCCGCGCGCTCTCGCCTCCGCGCTCGCCAAGATCGCAGGCTCGGCCGGCCATACGGTGAACATGGAGGCCGAGCGCAATCCCGCGACCGCGCATATGTTCATCATCAACCCGCTGAACGGCCAGCGGATGGACAGTCTCTTCTCGACGCATCCCGACACGCAGAACCGCATCGACGCGCTTCTGTCGATGGAAGGCGAGGGCGGGGGCTCTTTCCTTCCTCCTCACATGGGTGTGCCCCCTCGCATGGGCGCGCAGCCGCCTCGCCAAGGCCCCTGGGGCGGTGGTTCCGTACCGCCGAGCGGGCCGGGGCGATCGGATCGAGGCAAGCGCGGGCCGTGGGGATAGGCGGCGCACCGGCTCCCATCGACGCATGGACAGTTCCAACCGAGCGAAGGAGCCGTCATGCGGATCAACCGCCGCCATCTGATCCTCGGCGCGACGGGCCTTCTATGCTCGCCTATGGTCGCGCGGGCGCGGGACCGGATGGAACCAAGCGAGGCCTCTGACATCCTCCCGCTCTGGCCGGATCTCCCGCCGGGCGGCGGCGGGCCGAGCGGCCCCGTCGAGGTGAGCGACAAGGGTGCGATCCGCAACATCGCGGTGCCGGCGCTCGAACTCTATCGGCCGGAGCGGGCGAACGGCATGGCCGTGCTGGTCGCGGCGGGCGGCGGCTACAAGCGCATTCAGATGGAAGGCGAGGCGCGGCCGGCGGCACGCTGGCTGGCGGCGCGCGGTGTCACGGCTTTCGTCCTGCGCTATCGCCTGCCCGGTGAGGGCTGGACCAACGGGCCGCTTGCGCCCTTGCAGGACGCGCAGCGCGCCCTGCGTCTTGTCGCGGGCTCGGCCGGGCGGCTGAAACTCGATGTCGCCAGGATCGGCGTCCTCGGCTTTTCGGCCGGCGGGCATCTCATGGGGCTTGCCGCCACGCGCTCGGCCTTCGCCTCCTATGCGCCCGTGGATGGGCTGGACAGCGGCTCGGCGTGGCCGGCACGCGCGGCGCTGATCTATCCCGTGGTGACGCTGCTGCCGCCCTATGATCACACGTCCACGCGTGTCCAACTGGTCGGGCATCATCCATCGCGCGCCATGAGCGCGGACTGGTCGGTCGAGACGCATGTGCGCGCCCGCTGCCCGCGTTTGTTTCTGGTTCAGGCCGAGGACGATCCGATCTCCGACATCGCCAACACGGCGCTTCTGGAGCGGGCCGCCCGAGAGGCCGATGTTCCGGTGGAGCGGCATGTTCTGCCGAGCGGCGGCCATGGGTTCGGCCTGGGGCGACCCGGCGCACCGAGCGCCGAGTGGCCGGATTGGTACGCCGCCTGGGCGGGGTTCGCTTGAGGGCTCAAGCCTCCGGCTGGCGCGTGGGCGCGAGGCGCAAGACCAGCGCGCCCAGAAGACCGGAGAGGAGCGAGCCCATGAGCACGCCGAGCTTCACCTCGTCCTGCAGGAGAGGCGAGGTCGGGAAGGCGAGAAGGCCGATGAAGAGGCTCATGGTGAAGCCGATGCCGCACAGGAGCGACACGCCATAGACCTGCCTCCAGCTCGCCCGCTCCGGCAGGCTCGCCCAGCGCAGGCGGATGGCGAGGAGCGCCATGCCGAAGACGCCGATCTGCTTGCCGAAGAACAAACCCGCCGCGATGCCGAGCGGCACCGGGTCGCTGAGCGCCGACAGCGAGAAGCCGGCAAAGGACACGCCGGCATTGGCGAAACCGAAGACCGGCACGATCAGGAAGGCGACCCAGGGCTGGATGGCATGTTCCAGCTTCAGGAGCGGGGGCTCCGCCTCCTGCAGGCCGGGCTCGGGCACGACGAGGGGAATGGTGAGCGCCAGCACGACGCCGGCCAGCGTCGCATGGATGCCGGACAGGAAGACCAGAACCCAGAGCACGAGGCCGAGCGTGAGATAGGGCCAGAGCGCCAGGACGCCGCGCCGGTTGAGAAGCGCCAGCACGAGAACCACGAGCGCCGCCCCGGCGAGCGCCAGGAGGTTGAGGCCGGACGTGTAGAAGAACGCGATGATGAGCACGGCGCCGAGATCGTCGATGATCGCGAGCGCGGCGAGAAACACCTTCAGCGACACGGGCACGCGCGGTCCCAGCAGCGACAGGACGCCGAGCGCGAAGGCGATGTCGGTGGCCGAGGGGATGGCCCAGCCGCCCCGGCTTTCGGGCGAGGCGATGTTGAAGGCAAGATAGAAGAGCGCCGGCACGGCCATGCCGCCGAGCGCCGCCAGGCCCGGCAGGATGCGCGCCTGCCAGCTGGCGAGCTGCCCGCCCATGACCTCGCGCTTGATCTCCAGCCCGACCATCAGGAAGAAGACCGCCATCAGCGCGTCGTTGATCCAGTGCAGGAGAGAGAGCGGGCCGACATAGGCATGGAGCGCGGCGAAATAGCCGGGCGCGAGCGGCGAATTGGCGACGATCAGCGCGAGCGCGGCGGCCGCCATCAGCACCAGCCCGCCCGAGGCTTCGCTGGCGATGAAACGGCGCAGAAAGCCCGAGGGGCGCTGGCTGCGGATCGAGATGGGATCGTGCGATGACATGGCTTCGCCCTCCCTCCTTTTCGAAAAGGTTTCGCTTTTCTCCGTCGGTTTAGGGAAGCCCCAGGGCGCACGCAGCACACGCCCTCGATGGGCAAGATAGGCAATCGGGTGCCGGAAGGCGAGACCTGCGCGGTGGCCTGCCTCGTCACGCTCCGGTGTTCCGGTGCGGGCACGGCGATGGCGTCGGCGGCCTAGAACCGGGTGTCGAACCTGCCGGGTCGGCTCGTCGCCGGTGTTTTCTGCGGGGCGTCGTTGCCCGCCGCTGGACTCCACGCGGCATTGGCTTGGCTCTCCGGGCAAGCCACGGGTCGCGCCCGTTCTGCCGGACCTTCGCCGGCAACGGAAAATCCTCGGTCGCTCCTTTGCCGCGAGGTTATGTCCCGGCTCTTGGATAAGGCTGGTGCGGGATGACGCATCGCAAGCGGATGTCGGGGCCTTGGCTCGACTCCCCGCTCGTCCTGAAACCGGGTAAGCGGCTTCGGCGACGCTTGGACTCCGAACCGGTCCGCCGCCCTTTTCCGTAGCGGCGGCAAGCGCGGAAGCAGGGAGATGACGGGACATAGGGTCCAAGGCCAAAGTCTGCCACACCGTCCGATGGTTCGGGGGCGAGCAGCCCGAAACGGGAGATGAGCGCTGCGACCCGCAGTGTCGATCAGCCTCAGTGCGACGAACCGCCGTGACCTTGACCGACATCGGCAGTCTTGGCCGATCGTCCCGTTTCAGAGCCTTTTTCTCGGCCGGCCCGGTACAAGACGGCTTTCCCGTCCGTCGCAACCATCAGTCGGCCTCGCCCAGAAGCGCCGGCGTATCGGCCGCGCCCATGGCCTTGGCGGCACCCAGCGCGGTGAGACCTTCGGGGGTGCGGCGGGCGGGGTCGGCGCCGTGGTCGAGGAAAAGGCGCACCATGTCGGTGCGGTTGAACATGGCGGCCATCATCAGGGCCGTGCGCCCGTCCGGCCCGGCCGCATCCACCGCCGCGCCGCCGGCGAGCAGCGCGCGCGCCGTCGCCGTGTCGCCCTTGAAGGCGGTGCCGGCGAGCGGCGTCTGGCCGCGATCGTTGACGCGGTCGGGATCGGCCCCGTGTTTCAGGAGAAGCTCGCTCGCTTCCGTGTGCCCGTGATAGCTCGCCAGCATCAGGAGCGTGTCGCCCTTGTCGTTGGAGAGGTTGGGCGGCAGGCCGCGCTCCAGCGCCATCTGGAGAAAGCTCGTGTCACCCTCGCGCGCGGCTTGGAAGACCCGCGCCGCCAGCGCCAGCGTGTCCTCGTCGAACGACTGATCCATGCCTATTCTTTCCGATGGTTGGATGCCCGGCTTGCGCCTGCGCGGCCGAGCGGTTTCCGGGAGATAGCGCGCCTTTGGAACCGGGGACAGAACCCTTCGGGTCGGCGGACCGGGTCTTGTTCCCGCCGGGCATCGTTGCCGGTGCTCGTCCATGCGCTGCAGGACCTGCGCTCGGCCCCTTGCCGACGGACACAATCCCGCGCTCGCCCTCCACTGAGTGGTTCTGTTCCCGGTTCTCAGCCGCGTTTCATGCCCAAGGCTAAGGCAGGGAGCAAGGCGCACTTGCTCACCGCGTCCCTCTTGGCCCATATCATGCCCGGATGGATAAGCCCCAGAAGCCCGCCCGCCCCGCCGCCCGCCGCCCCGAGGGCCGCACCCCTCGCCCCCCCCAAAGCCCGGAGCCCGAGCGCGCCGGCCTGCCCGCCCGCCGCACGGCGGCCCGGCTGCTCGCCGCCGTGGTGGACACCAAGACCTCGGCCGACGGGCTGACCGATCGCAAGGGCGGCCATCCCGACTTTCTGAAGCTTCCCGCGCGCGATCAGGGCCTGGTGCGCGCCATTCTTCTGACGGCGCTGCGTCGGCGCGGCTCGATCGAGGCGATCGTCTCCTCCTGCCTCGACCGGCCGCTGCCGAGCCGCGCGGCGCATCTGCGCCATATCCTGCATGTGGGCGCGGCGCAGATCCTGCATCTCGACGTGCCCGATTCCGCCGCCGTCGATCTCGCCGTCGCCCATGCCTCCGTCGATCCGCGCACCGAGCGCTTCAGCGGGCTCGTGAATGCCGTGCTGCGGCGCATCGCGCGCGAGAAGGACGCCTTTGCCGCCCGCTTCGACGATCCGCGCCTCGACTGCCCGCCCTGGCTCTGGGCGCGGCTGGAGGCGGCCTATGGCGAGGCCGTGGCGCTCGACATCGTGTCCATGCATCGCCTGCCCGCACCGCTCGACTTCACCGCCAAGAGCGACCCCGCCGCCGTTGGCGCCATGCTGGGCGGCGAGCTTCTGCCCTTCGGCACGATCCGCCGCGCGCCGGGCGAGGAGGCGGTGAGCGATCTCCCCGGTTTCGAAACGGGCGAATGGTGGGTGCAGGACGCCGCCGCCAGCCTGCCGGCACGTCTAATGGGCGATGTCAGGGCCAAGCGCGTCGCCGATCTCTGCGCCGCGCCGGGCGGCAAGACGGCGCAGCTCGCGGCGGCCGGCGCCCATGTGACAGCGGTCGAGATTTCGCCCTCGCGCCTGCGCCGGTTGAAGGAGAATTTCGCGCGGCTGAAGCTGGAGGCGGAGTTCGTCGGCAGCGATCTCATGCGCTTCGAGCCCGAGACGCCCTTCGACGCGGTGCTGCTCGACGCGCCTTGCTCGTCCACCGGCACGATCCGCCGCCATCCCGACGTCGCCTATACCAAGGATGACGAAGAAGTGCGCAAGCTCGCCGAGGTGCAGGCGCGGCTTCTCGGCCGGGCCGCCGATCTCGTGGCGCGCGGCGGAATGCTCCTGTTTTCCAACTGCTCGCTCGACCCGATCGAGGGCGAAGAGTTGATGCGGGCCTTCCTGGTTTCGCGCACGGACTTCCATGTCGAGCCCGTGCGCCCCGAAGAGGTGCCGGGCTTGGAGGATGCCGTGTCGCCGGAGGGCTATCTGCGCACGACGCCCGCCATGCTCCGGCGCGAAACGCCTGAGCATTCCGGCCTCGACGGCTTCTTCGCCGCTCGGCTGCGCCGCGCGAGCTGACGTCCGGCGGCGTCAGCGCTTGGGAAGAGCCCGGTCCCGGCGGGCTCCCGAACCCGTCTCCAGACGGCTGAAACGGCGTCTTGCGGCGCAAGCCGACGCCGAGCGGCTCGGGCTGGCCTTTGCGCGGGCCAGCCGATCCCCGCGATCGCACCCGGCGCTGCGTCCGCTGGCCCGAAGGACCGATCCCCATGGCGGGCCTGTCTTGGGATGCGCGGCTGCTTTCGGAGCGCGCAAGCTGGCTCCGGCCTGACCCGATCCTGACACCGGGTGGGGAAAAACGGCGGCCGATCGCCGGCGAACAGGCATGGGCGGACCGGCCCGTCCCAGTTTGCAGATCGACGCTCAGGCGCCATTAGCGCCCTGTTAACCCTGATTGCGGAAAACTCGTGGCAAGAGGGGCTGCGAGAGGAACCGATCCGGTTTCGCCTCGCGCGTCCCGGATCGGTGCACAGGGCCGGCTTTGTCGGTCGGGGGACTTGCGATGACGACGGGATTTGTCGATGAGCCACGCCTTGCGGGGCTGATGGTCCGCGAGACGCTTCGCCGCCTGCGCGGCGTGGCTCCGGCCATGACGGCGTTTTCGCCCGTCGCGCGCCGCGCCGGGCGGCTGGTCGCGGTGCCGGCGGACCTGCGCCGGGGCGAGGCCTCGCTGGTCGAGAGCTTCTATATCGGGCGTCTGCCGCTGGCCGGGCATATCGTGGATTTCGGCACGACCTCGCCCTTCGTTCTGCGCACCGCGCCCCGGAGCTGGACTGGGGACCTGCACGGTTTCGGCTGGCTGCGCCATTTCACAGAGGCGGGGGATGCGCTCGCGGCCGAGCAGGCGCGCGTTCTGGTCGGCGACTGGATGCGCTTCGAGCGCAGCCTCCTGCCGCGTCAGGCCTTCGACCATGACGTGGTGGCGCGCCGTATCATCAGCTGGCTGTCGCATGCGCCGATCATCCTGGCGCAGGCCGACACCGCCTTCGTCCAGCGCTTCGAAACCTCGCTGGCGCGCCAGACGCGCCGCCTCGCCCGCGCCGCCTCCGCCGCGCCTGACGGCTTGCCGCGCCTTCGCGCACGCATCGCGCTGGCCTTCGCCGCCCTGTGCCAGCCGAGCCGGCGCTACCATGTGCGCTGGGCCGCCAAGTTCCTGGGCGAAGAGCTGGATCGCCAGCTTTATGCCGATGGCGGCCATATCTCGCGCAACCCGGCGGCAATCCCGGCGCTGCTGGCCGATCTCCTGCCGCTGCGCCAGCTCTTCGCCCATCGCAACCAAGCCATGCCGCGCGCCTTGTTCAGCGCGATGGACCGCCTGTTCCTGGCGCTGCGCTTCTTCCAGCATGGCGACGGGGCGCTGGCGCTGTTCAACGGTATGGGCCTGTCGGATCGGGCCATGGCGCTGGCGCTCCTGCGTTATGACGAAACGCTGGGCGAGCCGGTTTCGGCGCTGCGCCAGTCCGGCTACCACCGACTCTCGGCCGGCGGCACCACGCTTCTGGCCGATACCGGCGTGCCGCCCGCGCCCGCCGTCGCGGGCGAGGCCCATGCCGGCACGCTGGCCTTCGAATTCTCGTCCGGCCGCCATCGCATGGTGATCAATTGCGGCGCGACGGCGCGCGCCGAAGACGCTGGCCGTCGCCTGTCGCGCAACACGGCGGCGCATTCGACCCTCGTTCTCGCCGACCATTCCTCCTCGCGCTTCGCCAAGTCGCCCGTGGTGGATCGCTATCTCGGCGTACCGCTTCTGCCGGGGCCGACCCGCGTGCCCGTGACGCGCGAGGACTCAGGGGAGGGGCAGTTGCTCACCGCCGCCCATGACGGTTACCGCCTGCCCTTCGGCTTCGTCCACGAGCGGCAGATTCATCTGTCGCGCGACGGCGGGCGAATCGAGGGCGTGGATCGGCTTCTGCCCTCCACCGGGCGCGCGACCCGCGCCGCCAGCGAAGAGCCGCTGGGCCTCCTGCGCTTCCATCTCCACCCGGACGTAGTGGCCGATGAGACGCGGACCGGCATCCGCCTGTCCCACGGGAGCGAGGTCTGGTGGTTCTACGGCGAGGTCATGCCCCGGCTGGAGGACTCGATCTTCTTCGCCGATGCGATCGGCGCTCGGCCGACCTTGCAGATCACGATGGTGTTCGATCCGACCGAGCGCACGCAGCTCGGCTGGTGCTTCGAGCGGCAGAACTGACCATCAGCGGCTGACAACCGGGAACAGCCGACCTATCTGACGAGCCTTCAACGCATCCGCACTCCCATAGGGGCCAAGCGGATGCCGTTCGGGAGCCGTCCATGTCTCGCCTTGTCCTTTTATCGGCGCTTCTCTGCGCGAGCCTTGCCGGCTGCGCAGGCATGAACCGCGCCGTGGCCGTTCTGCCCAACACGCTGGACGATCTCGGCCGGCGCACCGAGCCCCTGCGCGCGGGCCGGCAGCCCGGCGACGAGGCCCTGGCCGCCACCAGGCGCTGAAACCCCGCGCACTATCCCTAACCGTGTGGTGTAAGCCGGCTTATCTCTGAAGCCGCCGCTGAAGCGCGGCGGTGGCCGTCACGACCGCGATCGAGATCTGCTCCGGCAGCGCGTCCAGCGCGAACCAGTCGAACCGTTCGTGCTTGTCGGGCTCAACGAGGCGGGGCTCGCCCTGCCATTCCTGTGCGACATAGACCGGCGAAACCCAATGCTGGCCTGCCTCCGGGTCGATCAGGTCCGCGACGCAGAGAAGCTCGAGCGGCCCGACCTCGATCCCCAGTTCCTCCAGCGTTTCGCGCCGCACTGCCGCCTCCGTCGGCTCGAACGGATCGACCTTACCGCCCGGAAAGCTCCAGGTGCCGGCCTCGGGCGCGCGCCGCCGCCGAACCAGAAGAAGCCGTTCGTCACGCCAGAGCGCGATTCCGCAGCCGAGCCTTGCTTCCGGTGTCATGCCCTTCTCCATCTCCCGCATGGCGCATCGAGTTGCATCATTCGTCTTATGCAACGACCCGTCGCGCGACAACATCCCAAGGAGGAGGGTCATCGCGTCGATTGGATTTCTCGACAATACGAAACATCAAGATTCAAGGCGTAAAGTGCCATTGCCGCTACGTTTATAAGGTTAGCTTGCAATGTTGAGCCGTTTTCGGAAAAATAAGGTCAAGCAACTCGCCGAGCGGGTGGCCGACCTGGAGCAGCGTCTTCATCTATTGGACGAAGATTGCGGTGTCGGTCTTTGGGACGCGGTGATCGTCGACGGCGATCCGGCCTCGCCGCACAGCCGCTGGTCCTGGTCGATGGAGTTTCGCCGTCTTCTGGGTTTCACCACCGTCGAAGAATTTCCCAACGTGCTGCAAGCCTGGATGGACCGGGTCCATCCAGAGGATGGGGCCTATGTGTTTGGCGCCTTCGGCGACTTCATGATGGATAAGACGGGCAAGACGGAATATAAAGTCGAGTACCGCATTCGCATGAAGGACGGCAGCTATCGCTGGGTCGCGGCTGTGGGTGGTTGCCTGCGGGATTCGCAGGGCAACCCGATCCGCACCTGCGGCGCGGTGCGCGACATCCACTCCCAAAAGCTGGTGGAGGAACAGCAGGCCCAGATGCAGGCCTCGCAGTCCAACGCCACGGTCGCGGCCTCGACCGCCATGGAAGAGATGGCCGCCAATATCGCTCAGAACGCCGACAACGCGACGCAGACCGACCGGATCGCCCAGCATGCCGCCGAGAGCGCGTTGCGCACCGGGAAGACCGTGGCGGAAGCCGTGACGGCGATGCGGGTTATTGCCGACAAGATTCGTGTGGTGCAGGAAATCGCGCGCCAGACCGACCTTCTGGCGCTGAACGCGGCCATCGAGGCCGCGCGCGCCGGCACGCACGGCAAGGGCTTCGCGGTGGTCGCCTCCGAGGTGCGCAAGCTCGCCGAACGCTCGCAGCACGCCGCAGCCGAGATCAGCGCGCTGTCGGCCTCCACGGTGACGATCTCCGAGCAGGCCGGCGACATGCTGAAGTCGCTGATGCCCGACATCGAGCGGACGTCCGAACTGGTGCGCGAGATTTCCTCCGCATGCCGCGAGCAGAGCGTCGGCGCGCAGCAGATCAACGAGGCGCTCCACGCCCTCGACCGGCACAATCTGGCGGCGGACGAAGCGAACCGTGGCGCAAGCGGCGCTCGTATTCGTCTGGTTGCGTAAGCGCGACGGGACGCAGCCTTCCCAGCTTCGAACCCTTGCGGATCGAAAGGCCGAAGGCCGTTCGCCGTTTGATGGGGCGGGGTCAAATCGATGGTTCGTGAGAGGGCTCGGCGTTTGACGCGTCGGGCCCTTTTCGCGTTGCGACTCCAGTGGCGCGCCTCGCGGTAGAAAATGCTGCGCCTAATGTATGTATTTATTACTATTGTGGCCGATCGAATATGGAAAGATGGCAGCGCTCGTCAATATCGTGGCAGCAAAATAACGAAACGCTGCGCGCCGGAGCTTTCTAGCGCGGCTCTATGAACAACCGTTGCACGAATTAACCGATATTTCAGCATAACACGGAGATATTATAGTTCAGAAGGTTGGGGATCGGTATGCGCGCGACGATAAAGTTGAAGCTTGGGGCCAGCTTTGGCGTCATTCTCGCGATGATGGGCACGGCCGGCTATTTCGGTGTGGCGTCGTTGCGCTCGGCCAATGACACGATGGAAAGCTTCGTCAACCGGCCGTTCGCGCAGAACAAGCGCCTCGCCAATATCATGAGGCAAACCGAAAGCGTCGGTCGCTCGATCGGCGCCCTCTCCTATGAAACCGACGACAGGCTGCGCGCCGCGTTGCGGGACGACAGCGAAGCCCAGATCGGCGCCACGATCGAGGAGCTGAAAGCCTATCGCGCCCAGATCGCCGCGGGCGACACCAAGGCTCTGGCGCAGGCCGCCACGCTGATCGAAGGCTGGCAGCATCTGCACCCGGTGCTGCTCGAAACGGTTCGGCTTCTCGACCAGAATAGTGCGACCAAGGCCGACGAGATCGTCCACATGCAGATCATGCCGACGCTGGATCGTCTGCAGGAAAGCCTGGGTGGCGTTCGGGAACGCCTGATCAAGGTCAATGCGAATGTTGGTGTGCGCGATCAACTGTCGAACCTGCGCGCCATCCTTCCCATGTTGCCCCTCATCGTGTCCGATGCTGCGAACCGCGTCGATGCGCAGACGATGGTTCATCTGAAGCAGCAAATCGACACGTTGCTCGGTCAAGCCGACCAAGGATTTGCGACCCTTTCCACAAGTCTGGGAACAGGGCCCGCAGGGGCGCTGATGAACAAGAGCCTGGGAGAATGGGGTAAGCTGCGCCCCCTGCTCCAGCAGGCCTTTGCCCTGGGCGAGGCGGACCGCACGGTTCAGGCCGCAGCCCTTCTGGCGAGCGGCGTGCGCCCGGCCCTGAACCAGCTCACCGAACAAGCCCAGGCTTTGTCGCAATACGAAGCCGGTGTTGCGAACCAGCTCGCCCAGGAGACGCGCGAAACCTATCTGACGACCCGCATGATTCTGATGGGTGTCGTCGGCGCTTCGCTGGCTCTGGGCCTTGGGGCGGCCGTGTGGATGTCGCTGTCGATCTCGCGGCGGCTGGCGAGCGCGGCCAAACTGTCCAACGACATCGCCGACGGCGATCTGACACAGGTCGCGGACGCGAAGGGCTCGGACGAGATCGGCGATCTCCTGCGCGCCATGAACCGCATGAGCGCCAAACTGTCCGAGATCATGAGCGAGGTCGTCGTCTCGTCCGGCCATGTGGCCACGGGCTCGGCACAGTCGGCGATCACGGCCGAGCGCCTGTCCTCGGGCGCCGCGGAACAAGCCGCGGCCTCGGAAGAGGCCTCCGCCGCCATCGAGCAGATGACCGCCAATGTGCGCCAGAACGCCGACAACGCCTCGACCACGGAGCGGATCGCCACGCAGGTCGCCGTCAGCGGCGAGCAGGCGGGCGCGGCGGTCGCCGCTTCGCTGGAGGCCATGCGCGTCATCTCCGAAAAGATCGCGGTAATTCAGGAGATCGCGCGCCAGACCGACCTTCTGGCGTTGAACGCGGCCATCGAAGCCGCCCGCGCCGGCCAGCACGGCAAGGGCTTCGCGGTGGTCGCCTCCGAAGTGCGCAAGCTCGCCGAGCGCTCGCAGCAGGCAGCCTCCGAGATCAGCCAATTGTCGGCCGATACGCTTCTCACCTCGCAGGAGGCGGGGCGCATGTTGCAGGCGCTCGTGCCCGATATCCGCCGCACGGCCGACCTCGTGTCGGAGATTTCCGCCGCCTGCCGAGAGCAGACGATCGGCACCGAACAGATCAATCAGGCGATCCAGCAGCTGGATCAGGTCACGCAGGCCAATGCCGGCGCGGCCGGCGAAATGTCGGCGACATCGGCGCAGCTTTCGGCCGAGGCGCAACGACTGGCGCAAAGCTCGGCCGCCTTCCGTCTGCGCGCCGGCGCGGCGCGCCCGCCCGTGGTCGCGCCGGCCCGCCAGGAGACCGTACGGGGGCTCCAGGACCGGATCCAGACCCTGCGCAGCCAGCACGCGGCGAACGAGGGCGCCAAGCCCGCCCGTCCCGTCAAGTCAGTCGCGGCCCCCAAGGCCCAGGTTTCCGACGAAATGACGGGCTTCGAGGGCGAGGCGAAGGGGTTCGACCTCGAACTGGACGACAAGGCTTCGTTCGAGCGCCTGAGCGCCTGAGAGGTCAAGGCGCGGTGCCGGCCACCGCGCCGCTGAATGGAACGCGAACGGTCGTAAGGGAAGATTGCGTTATTCGAGACAGGGCGCTCCGAATCTTACGGCACCAAAAGATGAGTCCGATTCACGGATAATTCAACGCCGTATCTCATGATCTTTTTCTTCGGTAAGGTGGGTCTGGCGATGCGTACATCGATCAAGTTGAAGCTTGGCGTGAGTTTCGGCGTGGTGCTCTTGCTGATGGGGGGCGCGGGCTACGAGGGCGTCGCGGCGCTTGGCTCCGCCAACCAAACGATGAAAAACTTCGTGGACCATCCGTTCGCTCAATCTCGCCGGCTGGCCAATGTCGTGGCCGAGACCGAGGCGGTCGGCCGTTCCATGGCGGCTTTGGCTCTGGTCGATACCGAGGACGCGCGAAGCCAGCTGCGCAGTGCGATCACAGGCAAGATCGACGCCACATTGAAGGAATTGCAGGCTTACCGCGATGGCATCACGCCCAGCCATCTGGAGGCGATCACCAAGGCGACGGCGCTGATCGAAAGCTGGCAAGCCATCACGCCCTTGTTCCAGTCCATCGACGCTCTTCTGGAACAGAACACGATCGTTCAGGCTGAGGAGATCAACCAAACCCAGATCGCTCCCCTTTTCAAACGGCTGACGGGCGAACTGCATTCCCTGCAAGAAACGCTGGCGGCCGCCAATGCGACCGGTCCGCTTCGCAACGCGGTATCGGAGTTACGATCGGCTCTGCCGACCCTGGTGGTCTATGTGGAGCGGGCGGGCAAGCGTCCCGACCCGCAGGCCGAAGCGTCCTTGAGGACGGACTATGCCACGCTGATGGAAAGCGCCGGTCGAAACGTCACGGTCCTTGCGGCCGCAAGCGACCCCGCTTCGATGATCGAGCCGGCCAAGGCGGCGGTCGCGGACTGGAACTCCTTGCGGGGATCCTTGGACCAGGCTTTCGTGGCGGGCCTCGGCGATCGATCTCAGGCAGGTGTTGGCCTGATGCTGAGCAAGATGCGGCCCGCACTTCTGCAACTGACGACAAATGCCCGCGAGCTTCTGGCCCATGAGACGGCGTTTGCCGACAAGCTCGCCGCCGACACGGATCAGACCTACGTTTCCACGCGCGCTGTCATGATCGCCACCATCGCGGCCTCCCTCCTGCTGGGCCTCGGAACGGCGGTCTGGATGTCGCTTTCCATTTCGCGTCGGCTGGGCCGTGCCGTCCAATTGACCAACGATATCGCCTCGGGCGATCTCACGCAGACCATCGCGGTCAAGGGCAATGACGAGATCGGCGATCTCCTGCGCGCCATGAACCAGATGAGCGCCAAGCTGTCCGAGATCATGTCGCAGGTCCTGTCCTCCTCCCAGCAGGTGGCAGGCGGCGCCCTGCAGTCGGCCGCGACGGCGGACCAGATGTCTTCGGGCGCCACGCAGCAGGCCGCCGCATCGGAGCAGGCGTCGGCCGCGATCGAGCAGATGAGCGCCAATGTGCGCCAGAACGGCGACAATGCCGCGACCACCGAGCGGATCGCCACGCAGGTCGCTGAAAGCGGCCAGAAGGCCGGTCAGGCCGTCGGCGCCTCGTTGGAGGCCATGCGTGAGATCGCCGAAAAGATCGCGCTGGTGCAGGAGATCGCGCGCCAGACCGACCTTCTGGCGCTGAACGCGGCCATCGAGGCGGCGCGTGCCGGCCAGCACGGCAAGGGCTTCGCGGTGGTCGCCTCCGAGGTGCGCAAGCTCGCCGAGCGCAGCCAAACGGCGGCGCAGGAGATCGGCCAGCTCTCGGCCCAGACGCTGCTGACCTCGGAAGAAGCGGGGCGGATGTTGAACGCTCTGGTGCCCGACATCCAGAAGACGGCCGATCTCGTGTCGGAGATTTCCGCCGCCTGCCGCGAGCAGACGATCGGCGTGGAGCAAATCAATCAGGCCATCCAGCAGCTCGACCAGGTCACGCAGGGCAATGCGAGCGCCGCCAACGAAATGGCCGCCACCGCGCACCAGCTTTCGGGCGAAGCGCAGCGGCTGACGCAGAACACGAGCTTCTTTCGACTTCGCGCAGGGGCCGAACGCCCCGCCGTGGTCGCCCCGTCCCGCCAGGAAAGCGTGCGCGAGTTGAAGACTCGCATCCAGACCGCGCGCGCGGAGCACGCTCCAGCCGCACCCACGCGGGCCTCGACGCGCCTTCGCGCGAATGCCGCGCCGCCGGTCTCACCGGAGCGCAGCGACGCCGGCTTCGCCCTGGATCTGGACACGGAGGCCGGCTTCGAGCGCATGAGCGCCTGACGCCGGTCAGACCGCCGCGCTGCGGCCCGATGGCGGAGAGGGGGCTTTGGCAGGCCTTTAGCCACGCGCCGCCTTGATCGCTCCGGCAGGATCAGCCGCGACGGACTTTTGTCTGGCCACGGCGGACAGGCGGCTGTTTCAACGCCCGCCGGGCCTCCTTGGCGATGTGGTGTCCTTGAGACCCCGCATTTGAAGCAATCCGGCATCGGCCGCATCCGCTGCCGCGCATTCTCACGGAAGCCTTCGCCGACCCGCGTGAGGATGCTTCGAACCCCGCTCGCAAGCGACAGCGATCCCACGGGTGGCTCGTGCCGTGGGACTTGTCGGGTCACGCCCGTTTCCCGCAGCCTCGCTTGCCGCAAGAGCGGGGACGCCCGCTCGACCCCGCCATTCGATGCTCGACCCGATTGACGCTTGCGGTGCGTCCGGAGGGTCCACGCCGCCTCTATCGAACAACCCGGCGGCCCGGCGGGTTTTCGCGCGCATCTTGGCTCGGCTCAGCCGAAACGGATGTGACATCATCGGCGTCGGGCGCTTTGCGGAAGCGAAACACCCATTATCAGACCGTTGCGGGCGAACTGGCTCTCCTGACGCAAGGCGACAAAGCAAGCGCGATCCGAGACAGAACGAAGCGTAGCTTCGCCGGCCATGCGGGGCGGGGCGGTCGCGCGGCACCGCCAACGTTCGCCGGCCGAACGACCGCGTCCCCACCCCGCCGTCTCGATACCCCTTCATCGGCTCGCAACGGGATATCGAACGATGGCCGCGCGGGGAGAGGACGGAATTCGCGCCGAGGCGTTGTTCCCTAGGCGTTTGCGCTCTATGGGGAGGCGATCGTTCCGGGGCTTCTCCCGCGCCCCGCCATCCGCCGCCCCTGCTGCCGGAGTGCCGCCCATGGCCGTCGCCGCCAATCTCTATCCCGCCCCCGATCGCCATCCCGTGCGCCGCGCGCTGCTTTCGGTCTTCGACAAGACCGGGCTCGTGGATCTGGCGCGGGGCCTTGCCTCGCGCGGCGTCGAGCTGATCTCCACCGGCGGCACCCGCGCGGCGATCGAGGCGGCCGGCCTGCCGGTGCGGGACGTCTCCGACATCACCGGCTTTCCCGAGATCATGGACGGGCGCGTGAAGACGCTGCACCCCAGCGTCCATGGCGGGCTTCTGGGCATGCGCGCCGACCCGGCGCATCAGGCGGCCATGGACGAGCACGGCATTTCGGGCATCGACCTTCTCGTGGTCAACCTCTACCCCTTCGCGCAGACCGTCGCCTCGGGCGCCGACAAGGCCGCGATCATCGAGAATATCGACATTGGCGGCCCGGCCATGATCCGCGCCGGCGCCAAGAACCACGCCTATGTCAGCGTTCTCACCGACCCTTCCGACTATGACGGCTTCCTCGCCGCCATGGACGAGAGCAAGGGCGAGGTCGATCTGGAGTTCCGCCGCCGTCTCGCGGGCAAGGCCTATGGCATGACGGCGGCCTATGACGCGGCCGTTTCCTCCTGGTTCGCGGGCGTCATGCAGGATGTCGCCCCGGCGCGCCGCGCCTTCGCCGGCACGCTCGCCTCCTCGCTGCGCTATGGCGAGAATCCGCATCAGAGCGCGGCCTTCTATCTCGACGGCTCCAACCGCGCGGGCGTCGCCACCGCTCGGCAGGTGCAGGGCAAGGAACTCTCCTACAACAATATCAACGACACGGACGCCGCCTTCGAGCTGGTGGCTGAGTTCGACCCGGCGCGCACGGCCGCCGTCGCCATCATCAAGCACGCCAATCCGTGCGGCGTCGCCGAGGGCGGCAGCCTGATCGAGGCCTACACCCGCGCGCTCGCCTGCGACCCCGTGTCGGCCTTCGGTGGCATCGTGGCGCTGAACCGCAAGCTGGATGCGCAGGCGGCGGCCGAGATCGTCAAGGTCTTCACCGAGGTCATCATCGCGCCGGAAGCCGACGAAGAGGCGATCGCGCTCGTCGCCGCCAAGAAGAACCTGCGCCTTCTTCTCACCGGCGGCCTGCCCGACCCGCGCGCGCCGGGACTTCTGGTCAAGTCCGTCGCGGGCGGCCTCCTTGTCCAGAACCGGGATTCCGGCACGGTGGATGCGCTCGACCTCAAGGTCGTCACCAAGCGCAGCCCCAGCGCGCAGGAAATGGCCGATCTCCAGTTCGCCTTCCGCGTCGCCAAGCATGTCAAGTCGAACGCCATCGTCTATGCCAAGGATCTGGCAACGGTCGGCATCGGCGCGGGCCAGATGAGCCGCGTCGATTCTGCCCGCATCGCCGCGCGCAAGGCCGAAGACGCCGCGCAGGCGGCCGGCGGCGAGGTGCTGACGCGCGGCTCGGCGGTTGCCTCCGACGCCTTCTTCCCCTTCGCGGACGGGCTTCTCTCGGCCGTCGCGGCGGGCGCGACGGCGGTGATCCAGCCGGGCGGCTCCATGCGCGATCAGGACGTGATCGACGCCGCCGATGAGCATGGCATCGCCATGGTCTTCACCGGGATGCGCCACTTCCGCCACTAAAGACGAAACCGGGCGAGGCGGCAGCGCCTCGTCCGCGCTCATGTCTGCGTCAGGGGGCAGCGCGCCCTTTCACGATCTGCCGGGGCAGAAGCGCGAGACCCGCAACGAAAAAGAGCGCGATCACGGCCATGCCGATGCGCGTGGCGGTGGTCGGGCCGGTCGCGAGGCTGGCGAGCGCTGTCAGCACCGCGACCAGCAAGGGCGCAAGAAAGCCCGTGGCCCGGCCGGCCAGCGCATAGAGGCCGAACCAGCGCGCCGCGTCCTCTGCCGGCACGGCCATGGCGAGCGCCGAGCGCGACGAGGCCTGAACCGGGCCGAAGGCGATGCCGATCAGAAGCCCGTAGAGAAGAAACGCCTTTTCGGCGGGCGCGGCGAAGAGGCCGCTGGCCCCCGCTCCGGGCGCGAAGGCGAGCGCGCCGAACAGAGTCGAGTCCGGCCCGGTCGAGACGATGGCGATCGTGGCCAGCGTCAGCATCGAAAGGCCCGTCAGAAGCACCGGGCGCGGGCCGAAACGCCTGTCGAGAAAGGCCGCGCCCAGGCACCCGAGGCTGGCCGCGACCGCCAGAAGCAGGCCGAACACGCCGCTCTCCGTCACCGTCCAGCCGAAGGTCGCCGCCGCGAAGGCCCCGCCGAGCACCAGCAGCGCGTTGATCCCATCCTGATAGAGCATCCGCGCGGCGATGAAGCGGGCGAGACGCGGATGATCGCGCAGGTCATTGAGCAGCGTGCGCCAGAAGGCGCGCACCGCGCCCCCGCTCGCTGGCGCTTTCAAGGCTGCCCGGCGCGGGCGGTCGGGCACGAAGAGAAACATCGGCCAGACAAAGGCAACATACCAGAGCGCGGCGAGCGGCCCGGCCGCGCGCGCGCCCTCGAACTGGGCAGGATCGAGCCCGAACCAGGGCGTGAGGCCGAGCAGCGTCAGGCCTCTTTCGGGATCGCCCGCCAGACCGCCCAGCGTGACCAGAAGCGCCAGAATGCCGCCGACATAGCCGGTGCCCCAGGCGATGTTGGACACGAGCCCGAGCGAGGCGCGGGGCACGAGGCTCGGCAGAAGCGTGTCGTTGAGAACGACCGAGAGTTCGGCCGCGACGCCCGCCAGCACCACCGCGACCGCAACCGGCCCAAGCGCCGAGCCGGGCGCGGCCCGCCAGAGCGCAAGGCAGGCGAGAACCTGCACGAGACCAAGGGCGAGAAGCATGGGTTTGACCGGCCCGCGCCGGTCGGCCCATTGGCCGACGACGGGCGAGGCGATGGCGATGCAGAGCCCCGTGAGGCTCGCGGCCAGCGCCCAGGTCGATTGGCCTTCCGCCGGATCGCTCGCCAGATGCGCCACGAAATAGGGGCCGAAGACGAAGGTGAGCACCACGGTAAAAAAGGGCTGCGCGGCGAAATCGAAGCCGATCCAGCTCCAGACGGAGATGCGCTTCAAGGGCGAGGCGGGGGGCTGTGCACCGTCTGAGGCCTGTGCCGGGATCGCGGACGGGGGCTCGGTCATGGCAGGCTCTCATGAGGACGCAGCGCGACCGGTTTAGCCGAGCCTTGCGGCCTTTCCAAATTGTCATTCCCATAGCGCGACGAAACGGCTTGTGGAGCCTGAAAATTCGGCCCACAAAGCTCGACCGATCGTCGGTTCGACGCCTGGACGTCCGGGCGCGGCGGTCTTGTGGAGGACGAGATGGCCAAGGGTCAGATGCGCAGCAACAAGGAAACCCGCAAGCCGAAGGCGGACAAGACCAAAAAGGTCGATCCCGTGGCGACCGGCGTTCCCGGCAAGTTCGCCACGCCCCAGAAAGACACCAAGAAATGACCACTGTCGGGCCGGCGGCCGGGGCGCTGCCGGTCCGATCCGTCAGGACGATCGGCTGATGGAATAAGGCATCGCGATCGCCCCGCATGGCATCTCGCGCCGGATGGCATCGTCCATTCGGCAAGCCCTGGTGGGCTTTTACGTCTCATGCGGACCAGAGACCCGCCTCGTGTCGGGTGGCCTTGCTCATCTCTCTATGGGCGAAACCGCTTCGACCCGCTGCGCGCCATCGGCCTTGGTCATGGCGCTAGGCCAACCGTCCCTACGTTCTGTCTGGTAGATGGCATAGGACGGGGAAAAACCTGCTCCCGGTCCAAATCAGGCGTTCAGGTTTGGGCTGCGGCGTTCGCCGGCAGACGGTTCACCGTCTCACGCCCGTTCCAGCCACGCTCGCGCAAGGCGCGCTGAAGCGGTTGCTCCACAAGGCGATAGGTCAGCCATCCCGTCACGATTGCAGTGGAGATCGCGGCCAGGACCCAGAGGCCTTGCACCAAGGCAGTTCCATCCGCGACGCCGAGGCGGCGTCCGATCTGGCGAAAGCCGGTCAGCACGAAGGGATGGGTGAGGTAAAGCGAATAGGAGGCGTCCCCCATGTCGTGCAGCCACCGGCTGGCGAAGAGGCGCCCTCTGCGCTCGAAGACGAGACCGGCCAACAGGATCAACGCCGCGCCCGATCCGAACCACAGCACGCGCGAGAACCCGTCGCCGCCCCGCCGTTCCATCCCGAGGGCGATGAGGCCGACGCCTGCCAGAAGGCAGAGGATCGCCAACCCGCTCGGCAGCCGCGTGAAACGCTCGGAGCGGAAGGCGGCGCCGATAGCTGCGCCCGCCAGAAACTCCAGGAGGAAAGGATGCGTATAGGTCTGCAACACCGGGCTTTCCGGCGCGCAGAGGGCACCGAGCGCCACGAGGCTGATGATGAAGGCGCAGAGCAAAGGTATTCTGCGATGGGGCGTCGCCCAAAGCGTCAGCGCGAAAAGCGCGTAGAAGAAGATCTCATAGACCAGCGTCCAGCCGATCCTCAGCACCGGCGCATCGAAATGCGCGATCAGCAGGAGCGACAGGATCGCGTGGCCCAGACTGGCCGAGCCATCGATAAAGGCGGACGGTGCGATCACGTAGAGCGCGAGGCTGGAGAGGGTCAGCAGCCAGTAGAGCGGATAGACTCGCAAGAGCCGGTTTCGCAGGAAAGACGCGGGTTGGACCGGGCGGCCGAGCGTCGTGTGCATCATGATGAAGCCACTGATGCAGAAGAACAGATCGACGCCGGAATAGCCGAAATTTCTCGGAACGCCCCAAGCATATCCCGCGAGATAGACCTTGGTGTGGAAGTAGACGACCATCAGCGCGGCGATCCCACGCAGATACTGAACGGAGATGATCGTCGTTCCCATCAGGCATCTCGCAATCTATGGATGCATAATCCTTATGGATTTGCAGCCATTGAGGGAAGATGGCGGGGGCTGGAAATCGAACAGAGCGATGTGGCCGTATCAATTCGGCATCAGGAGAGCACTCGAAAGCCATGTCTTCGCAGCGGATGTTTCCCACGATTTCGCACGAGCCGCGCTTCCCCTTGGGAATGATGAGGGGCTGATCCGCAGGGACGGGGCGGTGTTCCTGGCTGAGACGCTTTGGAAGGAGTGTTGATCGAGGTGGGGCGGACCATCATTCCGGTGGTCGCTCGAACTCGGTTTCCATCAGAAGAAGGGCTGGGCCGTTCCCGCAGGAACGGCCCAGCCCTGTCATCGTCTCAGTGGCCGAGGTCTTGCAGCAGGCCAGCAGCGAGGGTCAGGCGCGAGACGGAGGTTTCGCCGGTGCCGGCGAGGCGCGCCATCTGCTCGCTGGCGTCGCGCAGCGCGTCGCCCTGGCTGGCGAGCCAGGAGCCGACCGGGTCTTCGCCGCTGCCGTTCCGCATCGCCAGAACTGTCAGGCGGCGGCGCTCGCGGGCGATCTGGCTGGCGGCGCGCTCCAGCGCCAGGGTCTCGTAGTAGTCGGTCGGCCGGAGCGTCCCGAGCGCGTTTTCGAGTTGGCCGATGCGCAGGGCATGGGACAGTTCGAACAGAGCGCGCACGACGGCTTCGATCGGCTGCGATGTTTCACGTGAAACGGCGTCCATATCGGGCACCAGCGCCAGAAGCGGCAGGAGGGCGAGGTCGGTGGCCAGATCCTGCGGGATGCCACGCTCGACAAGGCCGGCTTCGGCCGCTTCGAAGGCCTGACGCGCTCGCTCGCTGGCGAGAGAGGCCAGTTGCGGCTTGAGAAGACGCACGCGCTCGCGCAACGCCCCGACGGCGGGACCGAGATCGCTCGTGCCGGCCCGCACGAGGCCGACCGTCACGCGCTGAAGGAAGGTCGAGACCGAGGCGTAAAGCTCGTTCTGAACTTCGCCGGGCAAGGCGTTGTCGAGCGCGTCGATGCGCTTGAGAAGATCGTGCACCTCGAAACCATCCGCCGCCAGGACGAAGCCCTGGCAGACCGCGCTGGCATTGCGCCCCGTCGCGTCCCGCAGCACCACGGCGAAGCTCGGGCCGAGCCGGTTGACGAGATCGTTGGCAAGGCGCGTCGCCACGATCTCGCGGCGCAGGCGGTGCCCGTCGATCTCGGCCGCGAAACTCTCGCGCATGGCCGGGGGGAAGTAGGAGACGAGCCGCTCGTGGAGATAGGAATCGTCCGGCAGCGGGCCGGAGACGATGCCGTTGAATAGGTCGATCTTGGCATAGGCGAGCAGGACGGCGAGTTCGGGCCGCGTCAGGCTCTGACCCTTGGCGCGCAGATCGGCGATGGCCGCGTCGCTCGGCAGGTTCTCCACCGCGCGGTCCAGCGCGCCGGTCTCTTCCAGCACGTTCATGAGGCGCGTCTGGAGAGCGAGGCGCGAGGTGCCGGCGCGCTGCTCCAGCGAGAGCGCCAGCGTCTGCTCGTAATTGTTGCCCAGCACAAGGCGCGCCACATCGTCCGTCATGGAAGCCAGAAGCCTGTCGCGGTCGGGGCGCGACAGGCGCTCGGCCGCCATGGCCGCGCGCAGCGCGATCTTGATATTGACCTCGACGTCCGACGTGTTGACGCCCGCCGAATTGTCGATCGCGTCGGTGTTGAGGCGCACGCCCGCGCGCGCCGCCTCGATGCGCGCCTGCTGGGTGAGGGCGAGGTTCGCGCCTTCGCCCACGACCTTGGCGCGGATATCGCGGCCGGTGATGCGCACCGCGTCATTGGCGCGGTCGCCGACATCCTGATTGGTCTCCGTGCGGGCGCGCACATAGGTGCCGATGCCGCCGAACCAGAGAAGATCGACAGGCGCGCGCAGGATGGCCGAGATCACCTCCTGCGGGGTGCCGGAGCGCTTGTCCCAACCGATGGCCTCGGCCGCCTCGACTGAGAGCGTGATGCGCTTTTCGCGGCGCGAGAAGACGCCGCCGCCCGCCGAGATTTTCGCGCGGTCGTAGTCGTTCCAGGAGGAGCGGGGCAGGTCGAACAGACGCCGACGCTCGGCATAGGAGGCCGCCGTGTCCGGCTGCGGGTCGATGAAGATGTCGCGATGGTCGAAGGCCGCGACGAGGCGCGTCTTTTCCGATAGCAGCATGCCATTGCCGAACACGTCGCCCGACATGTCGCCGCAGCCGACCGTCGTGAAGGGTTCGGACTGGATGTCCCAGGCCTTGTCACCGGAACCCATCTCGCGGAAATGCCGCTTCACGGCCTCCCAGGCGCCGCGCGCGGTAATACCCATGGCCTTATGGTCGTAGCCAGCCGAGCCGCCGGAGGCGAAGGCATCGCCCAGCCAGAAGCCGCGCGCTTCGGCCACGGCATTCGCCGTGTCGGAGAAGGTCGCCGTGCCCTTGTCGGCGGCGACGACGAAATAGGGATCGAGATCGTCGAGGCGCACGACGCCGTCCGGCGTCACCGTTTCACCCGCCGCATCGATATTGTCGGTGACCGACAGGAGCGAGGCGATGAAGACGATATAGGCCGAGCGACCGGCCTCGAACCAGACATCGCGCTGCGCGGGGTCGGGCAGGCGCTTGGGGTAGAAGCCGCCCTTGGAGCCGACCGGCACGATCACGGCGTTCTTGACCTGCTGTGCCTTCACGAGGCCGAGCACTTCGGTGCGGTAGTCCTGGGACCGGTCGGACCAGCGCAGGCCGCCGCGCGCCACCGGGCCGAAGCGCAGGTGGACGCCCTCGACGCGCGCGTCGAAGACGAAGATCTCGCGATAGGGCACGGGCGCGGGCACGCCCTCCAGAAGATGCGGATCGAACTTGAAGGCCAGCGCGGGATCGACTTGGGCTGGCCGCGAGTTCGGATCGGCCGAAACCTTGGTCACGGCGTAGAAATTGGTGCGCAGCGTCGCGAGGATCGCGGAGAGAAGCCGGCGGGCCACGCGGTCTTCGTCCAGCGTTTCCAGCGCGTCGAGCGAGGTGCGCAGGCGCTGGAGAATGGCGAGCGCCCCGCGCTTGGCCGCGCGCTCGGCCTCGCCGTCGCCCTTCAGATCGTCGGGCAGCGCATCCTCGCGGCTGGCCTTCGACGGGTCGAAGCTCGCGGTGAAAAGCTCGGCCAGATCGCGCGCGATGGCCGGCTGGCGCTCCAGAACCTGCGCGATGAAGGCGTCCGTATAGGCAAAGCCCGTCTGCCGGATATAGCGTGCATAGGCGCGCAGAACATTGGCCATGCGCCAGTCGAGGCCGGCGGCGAAGATCAGCGCGTTGAACCCGTCATTCTCGATGCGCCCGTCGGTGACGGCGGCGAAGGTCGCCTCCAGCGCCGCGCCGCCATCGGGAAGCGTGATCGCGCCGCCCGCGCGCAGCACCAGCTCCATGTCGTGCAGCCAGACCGTGGTCTCGTCCGGCCGGCGCACCTCGAAGGAGCGCTCGGCCACCGCCGAGAAGCCCATGTTTTCGAGGATGGGCACCCGGCGCGAGAGCGAGAGCGGCTCGGCGTAATTGTAGAGGCGCAGGCGCAGGACATCCGCGCCGTCCGTTTCGCGCCGGTAGAAGTCGGCGGCCAGACGCTCTTCATGCGAGAGCGCCAGAATATGCAACGCGTCGCCCACCGCCTCGTCGGGCGGCACGAGATCGCGGTAGCCGTCCGGCAGGCCGGGGGCCAGCGCCATCAACGCGTCATAGCGGCCGGCGGCGGCGCTGGAGCGCTCGAAGCCGAGCATCCAGTCGCGCGCCAGATTGGCGATCTCGGCTTCGAGGTCCGCCGGGTCGGGCTGCGGCGTCACCCCGCCGCGACGGCCGATGATGAAATGGATCGAGGCGAGCGAGCCTTCGGGGAAGGCGGGATACCAGGCCGAGACATGGCCGTCGTAGCGCTCGGCCAGAAGCAGGCCGATTTCGTCGCGCAGCCGCGCGTCGTAGCGCTCGCGCGGGACGAAGACGAGAACCGAGGCGAAGCGGTCGAACCGGTCGATGCGCGGCAGAACGCGAATGCGCGGGCGCTCGCCGAGCTCCGTGATGACGCCGATGAAGCGCTCCAGAAGATCGGTGTCGATCTGGAACATCTCGTCGCGCGAATAGGAATCGAGCGCGACGCGCAGCGCCTTGGCCGAGTGCGAGCGGGGCGAGAAGGCGAACCGCTCGATCACCGCCTCGGCCTTGCGGCGCAGAAGCGGGATGCTGAGCACGGAAGCCGTGTAGACGCCGGACGTGAACAGACCGACGATGCGGGTTTCGCCGACGAGGCGGCCCTCCGCGTCGCGCCGCTTGATGCCGATATAGTCCATATAGACGCGGCGATGGACGCGCGAGCGCGCGTTCGCCTTGGCGACGATGAGCGGGGCGGGGTCTTCCAGAAAGGCGCGAACCTCGGCGCTGGTGGCCGAACCCGGCGCTTCTCGGCGGAGAACGCGCACGTCCGGGTTGGTGAGGATGCCGAGTTCGGTGCCCTCGTTGCGGCGCAGCGCTTCGCCTTCGGGATAATAGGTGAAGTCGCGAAGGCCGAAGAAGATGAAATTGTCGTCGCAGAGCCAGCGCAGGAGCGCCGCGCCCTCGCGCTCGTCGCTCGCGCGCTGCGCGTCGCTCTCGCTCGCCGCGCGCGCTTCGATCTCGCGGGCGGCGTCTTCCACGCGGGCATACATGGCCCGGTGGTCGCGATTGACGATGCCGACCTCGGTCAGGATGGCTTCGAGATCGCCCGCGAGCGCGGCTTCGGCCTTGGGCTCGGCGGTGGGCTCGATGGCGACCTGGATCAGGCTGACGCGCTCGCCGCCCGAGCCGTCACGGCCGGCGGCGTGGAATTGCGTGATCGCGCCGGTGGCATCGCGCGTCACGTCGAGAACGGGATGGGAGACGGCGTGGATGGCCGGCGCGCTGGTCGCGATGCAGGCGGTCACGCTGTCGAACAGGAAGGCCATGTCGTCATGCACGAGCGTGACGAGCGTCACGCCCTGGCCGAGGCGCGCGCCCTCCGACAGGCGCTCCACCACCACGGTGGATTGGCCAGGGCGGTGGCCGGCGAGAAGCTCGGACGCGCGCTCGGCCATGCGGGCGAGGAAGGCGGGATCGAAGGGGGCGAGGTCTTCGGCCGGCGGCCGCGCGAAGAGGAGTGGCGCAAGCCGAGCGGCCGGGCCGCCGGGGCCAAGCCGGGACAGGACGGCTTCGAGGATGGCGCGCTTCTCGCCAGTCGTTTCCTGCATGGTGTTTCCTCGTTCTGGGCCATGGAGCGTCGGGCCGCTCCGTTCGACGTTCAAGGGCCTCGGCGGCACCGCCTCCCGGGGTCCGGTCGAAGATCGGACGGCGCAGCTCCCCCGCGTCGCGACGGGGCTCTTCTACAACAGCAACGGTCTATAATGCGTTCGCGACAAGACGATTGCGGTTCGGGCCGGAGCGAAGATTGCGCAGGCCGCTCAAATTTCCACCAGACGGTCGGGCAGGGCGTTGGGCCGCTCGGGGTCGGGTGGAAAACGCGCGGCAAGCTGCGCCCCGCAGCGGCCAACCGCCTGCTCGAAGCCTTCCACCAGCCGATCTTCGCGCGCGGCTTCCGTCAGATGAGCGACGATCGCCTCCCATTCGGACGGGTCCACGGCGGACGCGATCCCCTCGTCGGCGATGACTTCGGCATAATGTTCCGCCTCCGAAACGAAGAGCAGGACGCCGGTGCGCTCGGGCGTGCGATGCAGATTATGGGCGAGGAACTGCGCCCGCGCCAGCCGCGCCGCGCGCATCCGCGCCAAGGCCGGTGGCACGAAGAGCATGGTGAGCTGCGAGGAGCGCAGAAGCGCGAACAGAAGCGCCGCGCCGACGAGCTGCGCCGTTTCCACCGCCAGCGCCGGCACGGCAAGGCCGGCGAGAGAGGCGATCACGGTCGCGACCCAGCCGAGCGCGAGCGACAAAGCCAGCGCGACGCTCGCCGCGACGAAGCGGTAATCGTCGCTCGACCGGGCGAAGACGGCGTAGATTTCGCCGCTCGTCTGGCGCTCGGCGGCCGCGATGGCGCTGGCGATGCGCGCGTGATCGTCCGGTGTGAAGCGAAGCGCCATCCCCGTCTCCTACCAGCTGCCCGAGGCGCCGCCGCCCCCAAAAGACCCGCCGCTGCCTGAAAAGCCGCCCGACGACGAACCCCCGCCGCCCCAGCCCGAGCCCATGCCGCCGCCCCAGACGGGGCCGACGGGCAGGGCGCGCCGTCGCCGTCGCACGGGCAAGGGCGTGCCGCCGCCCGGCCCTCCGCGCCCGCCGCCGCCGAACAGGCGCGCCAGAAAGGCGAGGACGAGCGGGCCGATAGCCACCGCAAGGATGAAGAGAATGACGCCGAGGGTCAGCCAGCCGCCGCCATCGCCCTCCTGCCAGCCGCTGTTGCGCTCGGCCCGCGCTTTCACCTCGGCTGCGTCGCCGCCAAGAATCTGCAGGATCGCCTGCGTCCCGGCCTTGATGCCGCCGGCATAGTCGTTGGCGCGGAAGCGGGGGAGAATGTCCCCCTCGATCACGAGACGCGACAGGGCGTCGGTCAGCGTGCCTTCCAGCCCGTAGCCGACCTCGATGCGCACGCGCCGGTCACCGCGCGAGACCAGAAGGATGACGCCATTGTTCTCGCCCTTTTGCCCGATGCCCCAGGCACGACCGAGCCGGTAGCCGTAATCCTCGATCTCGTAGCCTTGGAGGTCGGGCACAGTGGCGACGACGACCTGATCGCTCGAACGTGTCTCGAACGCTTCCAGCTCGCGCGTCAGCGCGGCTCGGGTTGCGGGGTCGAGCAGGCCGGCGGCGTCCACCACGCGGCCGGTCAGGGGCGGGAAGGTCTGGGCTCCGGCCGGCGAGACGAGAAGGATCGCGGCGAGGAGCACCAGCGCCGCCGCCTGAAATCGCACAGCCAAAAGCGCGATGGGACGTGGGCAGACTTGAGCCGAAGACTCGTCGGCCGGGCGGATGTCGCGCCTCTGTGCGCTCCGAAGCGGCACCCCACTTCGCCCAGCCGCAAACCATCCCCGGCCGGCTCCCCGCCCAAAGGCGTCGGCTGGTATGTCACGCAAGGCAAAGGCGCGCATTACCGCCGCGCCTTATCGCGTGAAGGAGACGGGCGGCGGCATCTCGGCCCCCGTGCGTGCCTCGAAGACCTGCATGGGCTTGGCGTCCGAATAGAAGATCGCCGCGATCCAGCGGCCCGGAATGGTGCGCAGCTCCGTGTTATAGGCCTGCACCGCCTCGATATAATCGCGCCGCGCCACCGCGATCCGGTTCTCGGTGCCTTCGAGCTGGCTTTGCAGCGCCATGAAATTGGCGTTGGACTTCAGGTCGGGATAGCGCTCCACCGTGACTAGAAGGCGCGACAGCGCCCCGCCGAGCTGCTCCTGCGCGGCCTGATAGCGCTGCACGGCGGCGGGGTCGGTCAGCTGGTCGGCGCGGATCGTGGTCTGGCTCGCCTTGGCGCGGGCTTCCGTCACCGAGGTCAGCACGTCGCGCTCCTGCGCGGCATAGCCTTTCACGGTCTCCACCAGATTGGGGATCAGGTCGGCGCGGCGCTGATACTGGTTCTGCACCTCGCCCCAGGTCGCCTTGGCGCGCTCTTCCAGCGTCGGCACGTTGTTGATCCCGCAAGCCGAGAGAACAGGCGCCAGAAAGAGAAGCACCACGGCGAGGCGAAGCCGCGCCAGGCGCGGGCGGGCGGGCAGACAGGCGACGGAAGCGGACATGGGCGCTATCCCTTGGCGGGCTGATAATATGGTGGCCCATATGGGGCAGGATGTCGCGCCGGGCAGGGTCGGAGCGACGCGATCCTCGTCGCCATCCAACACCTTGGTTTTTTGCGAGGAGGCTGGAGCGGCTCGTCTTGCTCATGACCGGCTTTTGGGTCAGGTTCGCGGCCATGACAGGACGATCCGACGACGAGCAGCGCCGCGAAGAGGCCGAGGCGATCCTGCGCCGTGTGCGCCAGGAAACCGAGCCGCAAACCGGGGCGGGCGTGGAGCGGATGGTGCTCGGCGCGCGCCGCCACTTCTGGGCCGGCGATGCCGACCCGGCCGACCGGATCGAAGTCTGGGGCACGCGGATCGGGCGGCTGGCGGGGCTTGCCGCCTTCATCGTGCTCGCCTTCGTCCTGGTCGGACAGCTTATGGCGGAGTGAACCAGACCTTCATGTCCCAACCCTCCTCCGCGTCGGACGAAAAACCGGCCGTCATCTCCATTTCGTCCCATGTCGCGCGCGGCACGGTGGGCAACCGGGCCGTGGTCTTCGCGCTGGAAACGCTGGGCTATCCCGTCTGGTCGGTGCCGACCGTGACGCTACCCTGGCATCCCGGCCACGGGCCCTCGACGCGCATCGTGCCCGAGCCCGGCACGTTTGCGGCCTTCATGCAGGATCTCGCGAACGCGCCTTGGCTGGGCGAAGTCGGCGCGGTCATCTCCGGCTATTTCGGCGGGGCCGAGCAGGTGGAGGCCGCCGCCACCTTGGTCGAAGCCGTGAAGGCGAAGAACCCGCGCGCGCTGTATCTCTGCGACCCAGTGCTCGGCGATGGCGGGGCGGACGGGGCGGGCCGGCTCTACCAGCCGCGCCCGGTTCTGGAGGCGATCCGCGATCGTTTGATCCCGCTTGCCGACATCGCCGTGCCCAACCGCTTCGAGCTGGAGTTCCTCACCGGCCTCGAATTCTCCGGCAATCAACATCTGGTGGAAGCGGCGAGCGCGCTGGGGCCGCGCTCGGTCGTCGTCACCTCGGCCTATCCGCTCCTGCGCGGGGGAATCGGCAATCTTCTGGTGGAGCATGACGCTGCCATCCTCGCCGAGCATCGGCGCATCGAGGGCGTGCCGAACGGGCTCGGCGATCTCACCGGCGCGGTGTTCCTGGCGCGCAAGCTCGCCGGCTTGTCGGGCGAAAAGGCGCTGCAATCCACCACTGCCGCCGTGTTCGAAATCCTCGCCCGCACCACCAAGCGCGGCAAGGACGAGCTGACACTGGAAACCGACGCCGACAGTCTGAAGACGCCCATGGCCATGGTGCAGATCCGCCGTCTCGCGACGGGTGGACGGCGCGCGTGATTGCGTCCCACTCCAACGGCGAGTTAGCCGGCAAAGCTCAGGTGTGACGGCGCGTCGATGCCTCGTCGGCGTCGATGGGTGCCGCGCCGGCTGGATCGCGGCGATCGAGCACGAGGATGGGCGCGCCGAGCTTCGTACCACCTCTCGCTTCGACGCGCTCCTCGCTGATCTGCCCGATGACGCGCTTTTCGCCGTGGACATGCCGATCGGCCTGCCCGAGCGCATCATGGGTGCGGGGCGCGAGGCCGAGATCGCCGCTCGCCCGCTTTTGTCGCCCAGCCGGCGCTCCAGCATCTTTTCCATTCCCGCCCGCGCGGCGGTGGAGACCGGAGCCGGGCCGTTTGCCGGCGAAGCGCATCGCCGGGAGGTGTTCGCCCGCGTCTGTGCGCTGGCACGCGCCACCTCCGATCCGCCCCGCGCCGTGTCGATTCAGGGCTTCGGCCTGTTTCCCCGCATTCTGGAACTCGACGCCTTGCTGCGCGCCGACGCTGCTCTTTCCACGCGCGTCTTCGAAAGCCACCCCGAGATCGCCTTCGCGCAGCTCAATGGCGGCGAGGCCATGCGCCATTCCAAGAAGCGCGGCGGGCGGCCGTTCGAGGACGGCATGGCGGAGCGCCGTGCCCTGCTCCTTTCCTGCGGCCTGCCGCCGGAACTTCTGGCCGAGCCCCTGCCGCGCGGCGCCGGCGAAGACGACAGGCTGGACGCCTGCGCCCTTCTTCTCGTCGCGCACCGTCTGCGCGCGGGGCAAGCCGTCAGCCTTCCCGATCCGCCGGGACGCGACGCCTTCGGCCTGCCCGTCGCGATCTGGGTTTAGAACCGGGGACAGAACCCTTCGGGTCGATCGACCGGGTCTTGTTCCCGCCGGGCATCGTTGCCGGTGCTCGTCCATGCGCTGCATGGCCTGCGCCCGGCGCCTCGCCGACAGAAACAATCCCTCGCTCGCCCTCCGCCGAATGGTTCTGTCCCCGGTTCTTAGAGCCGGATCGGTTCCCTCGGGCTGGGGCCTCCCCCCTGGCTGGTTGGTCGCCCTTTCGGGCGACGGACGAAGGGAAACCTCGATGGGCCTATCGGAAAAGGGCGATTCAACGTCGATTTCCGCTTCATAAGAACCGTCAGCCGCCTATGTGAGCAGATGCAAAAAAGGTTAGAGACGGTCCGAACTGGGGCTGATTCGCACGCTCGGCCCCTCGCGTCATCAGATATGGAGCGCCCGATGTCCCTTCTTCCGACGCCCCTCCTTCAGGGCTACCGCACCTTTGTGGAAGGCCGCTATCTCCAGGAAACGCAGCGCTACCGCACCCTGGCACGCGAGGGGCAGGCGCCCGAAACCATGGTGATTGCCTGCTGCGACTCGCGTGCGGCACCCGAGACCATTTTCGGCGCGGGCGCGGGCGAACTGTTCGTGGTGCGCAACGTCGCCAATCTCGTGCCGCCCTACCAGCCGGACGGTGATTTCCATGGCACTTCCGCCGCGCTCGAATTCGCGGTTCAGGCCCTCAAGGTCAAACATATCGTCGTGATGGGTCACGGGCGTTGCGGCGGTATCAAGGCCGCGCTGTCGCCCGATGCCGAACCGCTGTCGCCCGGCGATTTCATCGGCAAGTGGATGAGCATTCTGGAGCCGGTCGCCGCCGCCGTGTCGGCCAACGAGCTTCTGACCTCCGGCGAGCGCCAGACCGCGCTGGAGCGCATTTCCATCCGCACCTCGATCGGCAATCTGCGCTCCTTCCCCTATATCGCCGAGCGCGAGGCGGCGGGCGATCTGACCCTGCACGGCGCCTGGTTCGACATTTCGACGGCCGAACTTTGGGCGATGGATCCTGAGAGCGGCGATTTCCAGCGCCCGCTGGTGGATCTCGACCCCGAGCCGGGCGACAGCATCGCAGAAGGCGACCCGATGCACCGCGCCGGCGAGAGCGAGGAGATCGGTGAGGACGCTCTGTCCGAAGGGGCGAACTGACGCGAGGGGAGTATGAGGCGGGTCCAGTAACCCGCTTCCTGGCTTGAGACGCTGCCGGTCGCCTTGGCCCCGATGGGCCGGGGCGCGGCTCCCCGTTTCATGGGCCCCTCAACGCAACCGATACGGGCGGCAGGTCCCAATCATCCCAAAAGGGTCGGCTCTACCTCTGCGCGTAGAGGGATAGGGTTAGCGAGGGCCGGTGCACTCAGTCGCCGCCCTGTCAAACCGGCAACGGAATCGACGCCTCGCAAGGAAGCTCGCCTTCGCCCTTGCGTGGCCGCGCCGACACAATTTACCTTGCATTTTAATGAAGACATCCCGTTCCCGCTTGCGAAATCGGGGGACGGCCCCTTTTAACGGTTAAGAAACGGCGCGCAGCCTCGGCGGCGCGGCTTGGCGGATGCGAACGAGGATCGGGCACGCATGACCCAGTGGATGAAGACGGGCGTGGCAATGGCGGCGCTTCTGAGCCTTGCGGGGTGCAACTCGGTCGCCCCCAGCTTCGGCGGCGGTGGCAATCTGGGCGGCGGCGGCGTTGCCCCCGTGCGCGCGGCCCCGGCCGGGCAGGTCTATGCCAGCCAGTTGCCCCCGCCGCCCCCGCCGCCGGCAACGCCCGTGGCGCAGACGCCGCCTCCGGGCCAGACCCCGCCGGGCCAGACACCCGCCCCCGGTGCGCAGCCGGCAGCCCAGCCGACCAAGACGGCCTCCGCCGCGCCCGTGACCCGCGAAGGTCTCGTCGGCGCGTGGCGCGTGTCCTCGGGCGGCGGCAACTGCCAGATCTTCATGGCGCTGACGCAGTGGACGGGCGGCTACCGCGCGGCCTCGCGCGGCTGCCCCGGCCAAGTGGCCGACGTGTCGGCCTGGGACGTCTCGGGCAGCCAGGTCGTCCTGAAGGATTCGGGCGGCTCCACGGTCGCCACGCTCTCCAATGCCGGTGGCACCCGCTACGAGGGCACGACCAGCGGCGGCCAGTCGGTCAGCCTCTACCGCTAAGGCGGACGCGTTTCCGAGCCGGGGATCGGCCGGGAAGATTAGCTCGTGAGAGACGCCGCGCGGTTCCGATCGCGCGGCGCGTTGGCCCGAGGCGCGCCGAATGTCCGATCAGCGTCAGGATGGCCAGCCTCTTCCTGCTAGCCCAAAAGGCGGGCCGAAGGTGTCACGCCGCTCCATTCTGCCGCCGTTGCGGCTCTGAGTGGGCGGCGTTTTTGCGGTGCGGCGGCGGCGGTGCTATGAGCCTTGCCCATGCATACCGGCCAATGCGCGCGATCGGGCTCGATACCCTTTCCTCCTCTGCCATCGGCCGGCCTCCCGCTTCTTTCGAGGTTGATCCGACATGCCTGATGCGAAGGGTTACGGAACGCCGGGGTCCGAGCGCGGACCCGTGCGCAGCGAGCTGGAGCGGCGCGTGCGCGCCGGCGACATCCAGCCCGACCCGATCCAGGCGGTTCTGGCCGATCGGCTGGATCGGCTGGAGCGCGAGCTGAAGCTTCAGGCGCTGCCGGCCAAATCCAGCGCCCTCGGCTGGCTCTTCGGCAAGCGCGAGAAGCCTGCCGCCCCACGCGGCCTTTATATCCACGGCTCGGTCGGGCGCGGAAAGTCCATGATGATGGACCTGTTCTTCCGCCTCTCCTCCGAGCCGCGCAAGCGTCGGCTGCACTTCCACGAGTTCATGCGCGAGGCGCATGAGCGCATCAACGCCCATCGCGCGGCGGTGAAGGCGGGAGAGGCCAAGGGCGACGATCCGATCCCGCCGGTGGCCGAGGCGATCGCGGCCGAGGCCCGTCTCCTGTGCTTTGACGAGTTCACGGTGACCGACATTGCCGACGCGATGATCCTGTCGCGCCTGTTCGACGCGCTCTTCGCGCAAGGGGTCGTCCTCGTGGCGACCAGTAATGTCGCGCCCGATGATCTCTACCGCAACGGGCTGAACCGCCCGCTCTTCCTGCCCTTCGTGGAGACGCTGAAGTCGCGGGCCGACGTGTTCTTTCTCGACGCGCCGACCGACTATCGCATGGAAACGGTGGGCGGAGACGATGTCTATGTGACGCCGCTCGGCCCCCAGGCGGAAGCACGCATGGACGCGCTCTGGCGGCAGGTGCTGGGCGGCGCGAAGGAGGGGTCTGAGAGCTTCGAGGTGGCGGGCCGGCGCATCGCCGTGCCGCGTGCGGGCCAGGGGGCCGCGCGCTTCGCCTTTGCCGATCTTCTCCAGCGACCGCTCGGTGCCAACGACTATCTGGCGCTCGCCGCGCGCTACCATACGCTGGTTCTGGACGGCGTGCCCGTCATGACGCAGGATCAGCGCAACGAGGCCAAGCGCTTCATTCTTCTGATCGACACGCTCTACGATGCGGGTCGGCGCATCATTCTGTCGGCAGCCGCTCCGGCGCATGAACTGTACCGCGCCAATTCGGGCACCGAACTCTTCGAGTTCGACCGCACCGTCTCGCGCCTCACCGAAATGCGCTCCGACGAGTATCTGGCGCAAGCGGCCGCCAAGGCCACGAAGGCGGCCTGACGCCCGCTCGAGGGCGGGGGCCGAACGCTGGCACCGTGCCGTCGGCCTTGCAGCTTCTCGGATGACGCGTCCTGCGCCTTTGCGGCTGTGTTGAAGCGCGGCCGATCCGCGAAGCCCCGCGCTCCCAGCAGTTTGCGAAAAAATTCATCAAAGGCACCTCGCTCCGGCTTTCCTGTTGGGAATGCGGAGCTTTGTCATTGACCTTTACGTAAGTCCCACATGGTCTAACCGGTTGAATCTGCTGGAGTGCAAAAAGCAATGATTGCACTTTCTCCGGGAGGGGGGTAGTCAGCCGGCAACAACGGCGACGAGCAGGGCTCAGGGCCGGGCGTGCGAGGCGCGATCGCTTCCTACGATCCGGGTGTTGAGGTTCGGTTCGCGCTGTGGATGCGAAACGAGGCGTCATGGCGCGATTGCGCACGATCCTGGCTCAATCTTCGCGCGCTATCCGCGCCGACGGATGGCCATGGCCGACGCCCTTGTTCTCGCCTGTCGCTTCGCAGCCTGCGGCGGCCGGGTCTCCCACCCGCCCTGCCGGCTGCGCCGATCCCGCTCTCAACGAGATGATCCCATGAACATTCACGAATACCAAGCCAAGCAGGTTCTCAAGGGCTTTGGCGCGCCCGTCGCGGGCGGCGTCGCCATCACGAGCGCCAGCGAGGCCGAAGCCGCCGCCAAGCAGCTGCCGGGCCCGCTTTACGTCGTGAAGTCGCAGATCCATGCCGGCGGTCGCGGCAAGGGCAAGTTCAAGGAACTCGGCCCCGACGCCAAGGGCGGCGTGCGCCTCGCCAAGTCGATCGAAGAGGTCGTCGCCCACGCCAAGGACATGCTGGGCAACACGCTCGTCACCGCGCAGACGGGCGATGCCGGCAAGCAGGTGAACCGCCTCTATATCGAGGACGGCGCCGACATCGCCCGCGAGCTTTACTGCTCGCTGCTCGTGGATCGCTCGGTCGGCCGCGTGGCCTTCGTGGTTTCCACCGAAGGCGGCATGGACATCGAGGCCGTCGCGCACGACACGCCCGAAAAGATTCACACGATCGCGATCGACCCCGAGACGGGCGTGACCGAAGCCGATGTGGCCAAGATCTCCGACGCCTACGGCCTCGACGGCGCGGCGCGCGAGGACGCCAAGTCGCTCTTCCCGGCGCTCTACAAGGCCTTTGCCGAAAAGGACATGGCGCTTCTGGAAGTGAACCCGCTGATCGTCATGACGGACGGCCACCTGCGCGTTCTCGACGCCAAGGTCTCCTTCGACGGCAACGCGCTGTTCCGCCACGACGACATGCGCGAACTGCGCGACGAGACCGAAGAGGACGCCAAGGAAATCGAGGCCTCCAAATGGGACCTCGCCTATGTCGCGCTCGACGGCAATATCGGCTGCATGGTGAACGGCGCGGGCCTCGCCATGGCGACGATGGACATCATCAAGCTCTACGGCAAGGAGCCGGCGAACTTCTGCGACGTCGGCGGCGGCGCCGGCAAGGAGAAGGTCGCGGCGGCCTTCAAGATCATCACGGCCGATCCGCGCGTCGAGGGTATCCTCGTCAACATCTTCGGCGGCATCATGAAGTGCGACGTCATCGCGGAAGGCGTGATCGCCGCCGTGAAGGAAGTCGGCCTCAAGGTTCCGCTGGTGGTGCGCCTCGAAGGCACCAATGTCGATCTCGGCAAGAAGCTCCTCAACGAGTCGGGCCTCGCCATCACGGCGGCGGACGATCTCGACGACGCGGCCAAGAAGATCGTCGCGGCGGTCAACGCCTGAGACTTATGATGGCCCTCCAGCCCATGCCGTCCGACCTTCATTTTCGCCTGAGCGCCTTTGTCGGCGCTTGGGACGGGGAAGAGCATGTCGCGGCGTCCGCTTGGGCCAAGGAGGGACGCGCAACGGGGGAAGTTCAAGCCGAGCTTGTTCTCGGCGGCTTCTTCCTGGAGCAACGCTACCGTCAGAGGCGGGATGGCGCTGTCTCGTTCGAGGCGCGCAATCTCATCGGGTTCGATCCGGCAGACCAGCTATACAAGCTCTATCCGTTCGACACCGTGGGATTCGTTCCGCCCGCGCCCGCTTCCGGCGCTTGGCAGGAGGATGGACTCGTCTTCACGAGGACATCCCCGCGCGGCAGGCAGCGCACCGTATTCACTTTTGAAAATGAGGACCGCTACCGGATGGGCGTAAGCTTTTCGCCCGTGGGCAGCGATACCTGGCAGGAAGTCGTCAGCGGCGTCTATCGCCGTGCGGCCTCCCCCTCTTCCAACCTCATCCAAAGCTAAGGGCTCGCATGTCCATTCTCGTCGACAAGAACACCAAGATCATCGTGCAGGGCCTGACCGGCAAGACCGGCACGTTCCACACCGAGCAGGCGCTGGCCTATCACGGCACGCAGATGGTCGCCGGCATTCACCCCAAGAAGGGCGGTGAGACCTGGACCGGCTCGAAGGGCGAGAGCCTGCCGATCTACGCCACGGTCGCCGAAGCGCGCGACGCCACGGGCGCCAATGCTTCCGTGATCTACGTGCCGCCCGCCGGCGCGGCCGACGCCATCATCGAGGCGATCGAGGCTGAAATCCCGTTCATCACCTGCATCACCGAGGGCATTCCGGTGCTCGACATGGTGCGCGTGAAGGCCAAGCTAGACAAGTCGAAGTCGCGCCTTCTCGGCCCGAACTGCCCCGGCATCATGACGCCGGACGAGTGCAAGATCGGCATCATGCCGGGCTCCATCTTCAAGAAGGGCAATGTCGGCATCGTCTCGCGCTCCGGCACGCTGACCTATGAGGCGGTGTTCCAGACCACGAACGAGGGCCTCGGCCAGACCACGGCCGTCGGCATCGGCGGCGATCCGGTCAAGGGCACGGAGTTCATCGACGTCCTGGAGATGTTCCTGGCCGACGACGAGACCAAGTCGATCATCATGATCGGCGAGATCGGCGGCGCGGCCGAGGAAGAAGCCGCGCAGTTCCTGATCGACGAGGCCAAGCGCGGCCGCAAGAAGCCGATGGCCGGCTTCATCGCGGGCCGCACCGCGCCCAAGGGCCGCACGATGGGCCATGCCGGTGCCGTCGTCTCCGGCGGCAAGGGCGATGCGGAGTCCAAGATCGCGGCCATGGAGGCGGCGGGCATCCGCGTGTCGCCCTCGCCGGCGCGTCTGGGCAAGACGCTGGTGGAAGTCCTGAAGGGCTGACGCATCTTCTTCCGGCGAGGCGGGTCGTTTCTGCCCCGTTTCGGCCGGATTGAGGTTCGACAAGGCGATGCCGCGCGGCTCCCGGCCCGCGCGGCTCTTGCGCAGAAGCTCCTCTTCAGAGGTCTTCGCGCAAGAATGGCCGGGTAAGACGCGTTTCGAGTGAACGGCGAAGTGACGGTCCTTCGCCACCTTCCAGTTTTCAAGGAGACGGCGCCCGACAAAAAGGGAGCCGCGTTTTCAGATCATGGCACGCAACCCGGCGAACGAATCCTTCGCGCAGACCTCGTTCCTCTATGGCGGCAACGCCGACTATATCGAGGAACTGGCGGCCGCCTATGAGCGCGATCCTGCCTCCGTGTCGGAGGAGTGGCGCTCCTTCTTCGGCGCAATGGCCGACGACAAGGCGACGGTGGTCAAGAACGCCGAAGGCCCGTCCTGGCAGCGCGCCAACTGGCCCATCGCGGCCAATGGCGAACTCGTCTCCGCGCTGGACGGAAACTGGGGCCAGACCGAGGCCCGCATCGAGAAGAAGCTGCGCGACAAGGCGGCCGAGGCGCCCAAGGGCGCTGCCGGCCCGTCCGAAGCCGACATCCTTCAGGCGACGCGCGATTCCGTGCGCGCGGTCATGCTGATCCGCGCCTACCGGGTGCGCGGCCATCTCCACGCCAAGCTCGACCCGCTGGGCATCGCCAAGTCGGCCGACGAAGACTACAACGAGCTGAGTCCGGCCAATTACGGTTTCACCGAAGCCGATCTCGACCGCAAGATCTTCATCGACGGCGTGCTCGGCATGGAGTTCGCCTCGATCCGCCAGATCGTCGACATTCTGGAGCGTACCTACTGCTCCACGATCGGCGTCGAGTTCATGCACATCTCGAACCCGGTCGAGAAGCAGTGGATTCAGGAGCGCATGGAGGGGCTCCACAAGGGCGTCGCCTTCACGCCCGAGGGCAAGCGCGCCATCCTGAACAAGCTGATCGAGGCCGAAGGCTTCGAGAAGTTCATCGATATCAAGTACAAGGGCACCAAGCGCTTCGGCCTCGATGGCGGCGAATCGCTGATCCCGGCGCTGGAGCAGGTCATCAAGCGCGGCGGCCAGATGGGCCTCAAGGAGATCGTGTTCGGCATGGCCCATCGCGGCCGTCTGAACGTGCTCGCCCAGGTCATGGGCAAGCCGCGCCGCGCCATCTTCCACGAGTTCAAGGGCGGCTCCTTCAAGCCCGAGGACGTCGAGGGTTCGGGCGACGTGAAGTACCATCTGGGTGCCTCGTCCGACCGCGAGTTCGACCAGAACAAGGTCCACCTCTCGCTGACGGCGAACCCGTCGCATCTGGAAATCGTCAACCCGGTGGTGATGGGCAAGGCCCGCGCCAAGCAGGACCAGATCGGCGGCGGGCGCACCCGCACCGAGCCGG
>NZ_BBWS01000002.1:0-21397 GCF_001463925.1 Aureimonas sp. N4
CACCCGCACCGAGCCGGTTCCCGCCGAAGTGCGCGCCGAGGTTCTGCCGCTGCTGATCCATGGCGACGCGGCCTTTGCCGGCCAGGGCGTCGTGGCGGAATGCTTCGGCCTGTCGGGCCTGCGCGGCCACCGCGTCGGCGGCACGCTGCACGTCATCATCAACAACCAGATCGGCTTCACCACCAATCCGCGCTTCTCGCGCTCCTCGCCCTATCCGTCCGACGTGGCGAAGATGGTCGAAGCGCCGATCTTCCACGTCAATGGCGACGACCCGGAGGCCGTGACCTACGCCGCCAAGATCGCGATCGAGTTCCGCCAGACCTTCGGCAAGCCCGTCGTCGTCGACATGTTCTGCTACCGTCGCTTCGGCCATAACGAAGGCGACGAGCCCGGCTTCACGCAGCCGATCATGTATCGCAAGATCCGCGAGCAGAAGACGACGCTCGAAATCTACGCCGCCAAGCTGGTGGCCGATGGCGTCCTCAGCCAGGAAGACGTCGATGCCCGCAAGGCCGAATGGCGCGCGGATCTCGAGGCCGAATACGAGGCCGGCCAGAGCTACCAGCCCAACAAGGCGGACTGGCTCGACGGCGCCTGGTCGGGCCTCAAGCGCGCCGACGACGAGGACGAGCAGCGCCGCGGCATCACCGGCGTTCCCGTCAAGACGCTGAAGGAACTCGGCCGCAAGCTGACCGAGATTCCGGCCGATTTCGAGGTCCACAAGACCATCGGCCGCTTCCTCGAGAACCGCGCCAAGGCGATCGAGACCGGCGAAAATCTCGACTGGGCGACCGGCGAGGCCCTGGCCTTCGCCTCGCTTCTGACCGAGGGCACGCCGATCCGCCTGTCGGGCCAGGATTCCGAGCGCGGCACCTTCTCGCAGCGCCATTCGGTCCTTTACGATCAGCGCAACGAGAACCGCTACATTCCGCTCTCGAACCTCGCCAAGGGCCAGGCGGCCTACGAGGTCATCAACTCGATGCTCTCGGAAGAGGCCGTGCTCGGCTTCGAATACGGCTACTCTCTGGCCGAGCCGAACGCCTTGACGCTCTGGGAAGCCCAGTTCGGCGACTTCGTGAACGGCGCGCAGGTCGTGATCGACCAGTTCATCTCGTCGGGCGAAGCCAAGTGGCTGCGCATGTCGGGTCTCGTCATGCTGCTGCCGCACGGCTACGAGGGTCAGGGTCCCGAGCACTCCTCGGCGCGTCTGGAGCGCTTCCTGCAGCAATGCGCGCAGGACAATATGCAGGTCGCCAACGTCACCACGCCGGCGAACTACTTCCACATCCTGCGCCGGCAGATGAAGCGCGACTTCCGCAAGCCGCTGATCCTGATGGCGCCCAAGTCCCTGCTGCGCCACAAGCGCGCCGTGTCGGATCTGACGGAGCTGGGCGGCGACACCTCGTTCCACCGTCTCCTCTGGGACGATGCCGAGATGCGCCCCTCGACGCTGACGGTGAAGCTCAAGAAGGACAAGGACATCCGCCGCGTCGTGCTGTGCACCGGCAAGGTCTATTACGACCTTCTGGAAGAGCGCGAGAAGCGGGGCGTGGACGACATCTACCTCCTGCGCGTCGAGCAGCTTTATCCGTTCCCGGCGAAATCGCTGGTCAACGAGCTGTCGCGCTTCAAGGATGCCGAGATCGTCTGGTGCCAGGAAGAGCCCAAGAACATGGGCGCCTGGAGCTTCATCGAGCCCTATCTGGAATGGGTGCTGGACCGCATCGGCGGCACCAAGCGCCGCGCCCGCTATGCTGGGCGTCAGGCCGCGGCCTCGCCGGCGGTGGGCACCATGTCCAAGCATCTCGCGCAGCTGGAAGCCTTCCTCGAGGAAGCTCTCGGCGACGCGGCGGCCTGACGGCCGCCGCCCCCACCCTTTTGGTTTCCAATTTCAGTCACGAATGAGCAAGCGATGAGCACCGAAGTCAAAGTCCCGACGCTGGGCGAATCCGTTACCGAGGCCACGATCGGCCAGTGGTTCAAGAAGGCGGGCGATCAGGTCAGCCAGGACGAGATCATCGCCGAGCTTGAAACCGACAAGGTGACGGTGGAAGTGCCCGCGCCCGCCGCCGGCACGCTGGCCGAGATCGTCGCCAAGGAAGGCGAGACGGTCGGCGTCGGCGCGCTGATCGCGGTGATCGGCGAAGCTGGCGCGTCTGCTGCGCCCGCAAGCGCCAAGCCCGCCACCCCGGCCCCCGAGGCCAAGGAAGGCTATGGCAACGCGGCGCCGGCTCCCGCCGCTGCCCCGGCTCCGGCCGCGTCCGGCTCGGACATGCCGGCGGCCCCGTCCGCGCAGAAGCTCATGGCCGAGAAGGGCGTTTCCGCGTCCGACGTCGATGGCTCGGGCAAGCGCGGCCAGATCCTGAAGGGCGACGTTCTCGACGCCATCGCCAAGGGCACGACGGCGCCCGCCGCCTCCGCTCCGGCCGCTCCTCGCGCGCCGTCTTCGGCCTCCGACGCGCCGCGCGAAGAGCGCGTGCGCATGACCAAGCTGCGCCAGACCATCGCGCGCCGCCTCAAGGACGCGCAGAACACGGCCGCCATGCTCACCACCTTCAACGAGGTGGACATGACGGCGGTGATGGAACTGCGCGCCCGCTACAAGGACCTGTTCGAGAAGAAGCATGGCGTGAAGCTCGGCTTCATGGGCTTCTTCACCAAGGCCGTGACGCACGCGCTGAAGGAAATCCCGGCCGTCAACGCCGAGATCGACGGCACCGACCTGATCTACAAGAACTACTGCCATGTCGGCATGGCGGTTGGCACCGACAAGGGCCTCGTGGTTCCGGTGGTGCGCGACGCCGACCAGATGTCGATCGCGGGCATCGAGAAGGAACTCGGCCGCCTCGCCAAGGCCGCGCGTGATGGCTCGCTGACCATGAGCGACATGCAGGGCGGCACATTCACCATCACGAATGGCGGCGTTTACGGCTCGCTGATGTCGACGCCGATCCTGAACGCGCCGCAGTCCGGCATTCTGGGCATGCATAAGATCCAGGAGCGCCCGATGGTGGTGGGCGGCAAGATCGAGATCCGTCCGATGATGTATCTCGCGCTCTCCTACGATCACCGGATCGTCGACGGCAAGGAAGCCGTGACCTTCCTCGTGCGCGTCAAGGACTCGCTCGAAGACCCCGAGCGTCTGGTGCTCGACCTCTAAGATCGGAGCCGGCGGGGGCTAGCCTCCCGCTCTCTCATCCCCTCGGGAGGCGGCCTTCGGGCCGCCTCCGACCAACCCCAAACGCCGTATCAATACCAAGGACGTCCATGGGCCGGAACGCCTCATGCCCCCGCGAGACGACGAGGGAAACGAAGCCTTCCAAGGCCCGTGCCGGACGCTGGGGCGGGTTCCCGTCCGCGATGCTGCTGGGGCTTTTGGTGCTCGGTCCCGCCGCGCCCGCCCGCGCGCAGGAAACACCGGATTACCGGGACGACCGCTCGACGCCGAACGCGGTGATCGAAAGCCTCTACAACGCGATCAACCGGCGCGAATTCGTTCGCGCCTGGAGCTATTTCCGTGAGGAGCCGGACCGGCCGGATTTCGAGACCTTCGCCAAGGGCTATCAGGACACGAGCCGCGTGCGCCTGAAGCTCGGCGCGAGCGAGGCGGAAGGAGCGGCGGGCTCCACCTATTATCGCTTACCGGTCGTGGTCGAGGCGACGCGCGGCGGCACCGCGACCGTGTTTTCGGGTTGCTACGAGTTGCGTCTCGTGCAGCCGGCCACGCAGGCCGAGCCACCCTTCCAGCCTATGGGCATCGTTCGCGGCAATCTGCGCCAGTCCAAGGCGAAGTTCGAGGAGGGGCAGGGCGACTGTTCCCAGCCGAATCCGCCGGCCAAGCCGTGAGAACCGGACCTGCGTCAGCGCCCCGCTGCGCCCGATCGCCGTTGGCAATGGTTTCGACCGGCCGCGTGCGCCCTAGCTCAGGAGACAAGCGGCGCATGACGCGCCCGAGTGCGGAGCCTTCTTGGATATGAACACGCCCTTGTCTCTGGAACTGGCCCTTCTCGGCTGGTCCGTCATCATCCTCTTCATTCATGTCGGCCTTCAGGGCCAGCTCGTGACACGCGAGCGGGGCCGAGAGTGGAATGCCGGTCCGCGCGACGGGCAGGCCAAGCCCCTCGGAACCTATGCCGGCCGAGCCGACCGCGCGCTGCGCAACTTTCAGGAAACATGGCCGGCCTTTATTGCGCTGGCTCTCGCGCTGGCCGTCTCGGGACGCACCGGGGGGATCGGCGCGACCGGGGCTCTCGTCTGGTTCGTCGCCCGCCTCGTCTACATCCCGCTCTATCTCTTCGGGGTTCCCTATATCCGCAGCCTTGCCTGGCTGATCTCGGTGATCGGGCTTCTCCTCATGCTCATTCGCTTCCTCTGACAAACGAAAAGACGATCAACCCATGTCCGACACGTCTGAAACCTTCGATCTCGTCGTCATCGGCTCCGGCCCCGGCGGCTATGTCTGCGCCGTGAAGGCCGCCCAGCTCGGGCTGAAGGTGGCTGTGGTGGAAAAGCGCGCCACCTATGGCGGCACCTGCCTCAATGTCGGCTGCATCCCGTCCAAGGCGCTCCTGCACGCCTCCGAGATGTTCGCGGAAGCCAGCCACGGCTTTGCCGATCTCGGCGTGAAGGTGACGCCGGAATTGGACCTGCCGACCATGCTGACGCACAAGGACAAGACCGTGCGCGCCAACACGGACGGCGTCGCCTTCCTGTTCAAGAAGAACAAGATCACCGGCGTCACGGGCGCGGGCCGCATCGTGAAGGCCGGCGAGGTCGAGGTGACGGGCGAGGACGGCGCCAAGCGCACGCTCAAGACCAAGGCGATCTGCATCGCGACCGGCTCGTCCGTCGCCGGCATTCCCGGCCTCGACGTCGCTTTCGACCGGGACACGATCGTCTCCTCGGACGATGCGATCGCGCTGAAGAAGGTGCCGGCCACGATGGTGGTGGTCGGCGGCGGCGTCATCGGCCTCGAACTCGGCTCGGTCTGGTCGCGTCTGGGCGCGCGCGTCACCGTGGTGGAATATCTCGACAAGATTCTCGGCCCCATGGACGCCGACGTCTCGACCCAGTTCCAGAAGCTCCTCGTCAAGCAGGGCTTCCATTTCAAGCTCGGCGCGCGCGTCACCGCCGTCGCCAAGAGCTCGGCCGGCGCGAGCGTGACCTTCGAGCCGGCGCAGGGCGGCGCGGCCGAGACGCTGGAAGCCGAGGTCGTTCTGATCGCAACCGGCCGCAAGCCCTACACGGACGGTCTCGGCCTTCAGGAAGCCGGCGTCGCGCTGGACAAGGCGGGCCGGGTCGAGATCGACGCGCATTACCGCACCAATGTCGAGGGCATCTACGCCATCGGCGACGTGGTGAAGGGTCCGATGCTGGCGCACAAGGCCGAGGACGAGGGCATCGCGCTCGCCGAAATCCTCGCCGGCCAGAAGGGTCACGTGAACTACGCCGTGATCCCCTCGGTGGTCTACACCTCGCCCGAGGTCGCCTCCGTCGGTCAGACCGAGGAAGAACTGAAGAAGAACGGTGTCGCCTACAAGGTCGGCAAATTCCCCTTCTCGGCCAACGGCCGCGCCCGCGCCATGCTGCACACGGATGGGTTCGTGAAGGTTCTGGCCGATGCCAAGACCGACCGGGTTCTGGGCGCGCATATCGTCGGCCATGGCGCCGGCGAGATGATCGCGGAAGCGGCCGTGCTGATGGAGTTCGGCGGCTCGTCGGAGGATCTGGCCCGCACCTGCCACGCGCATCCGACCATGTCGGAAGCCGTGCGCGAGGCGGCCTTCGCGGCTTTTGCCAAGCCGATCCATATGTAAGGCTCGAGAGGCGCTGCGAATCTCGCGGCGCCTCGATCCTCACGCTTCCGGGTTCCGGTTCTTAAGTTCGGTGGCGCGAAATCGGACGACGCGGTTAAGATGCTATTCATCATGTTTCACGTGAGACGCGTGACCGCGGGAACCTTTAACGTAGCGTAAGGTGCCAGGCTTCAATCTGGCGCGATCGTGGGGAGGCATGGGCCGTGTCCCCGGTCGGGTCGTTCGATGAGCCTTGCAGCCGTTTATCTTTTGGGCACCCGAGGGGCGGCCAAGCAGGCCTCCCCTCACGGCGACCCGCGGACAGACGATGTCGCCTCGCAAGATTCGCTCGCACTGGTCGAAACGGAACTCGCACGCGGCATCGACGGCTCGCCTTTCCCTTCAGCGCTGGAACAGACGTTTCGGGAACAAGAGGACCGGGAGCGACCCAAGCGGATCGGATCCTGGCTCCGACTCTGGGGAAGCGCCCACGGCATCTGGGCGTTCGGTCTGGCCATGACGCCGGCCGGCTGGGCCACGCCCATCCATACATACGCCGTCATAGCGATGGTGTTTCTGGCATTGCTGGCCTTTCCAGCCAGCCTGCTGACCCGCCGGAAATGGTTGCTGGCTGCGGTCGGTGTTTTGACGCTGGGCACGGCCTTCCTCCAGATGAAGCTGATATTGTTGCCGCTCTGGACACAGAGCGCTGTGACGCCGAATACGCTTCTTGGCCCCCTCGCAACGCTCGCGATTTCCATCGGCGCGCCTTTTCCCAAGGCCTGGATACGCCGAGCGACTGCGGGCCTCGTTCTGGTGATTGCGTGTGGTGGCATCGCACTGCTCCCGTTCGGCCGGGCCGCCGTCTTCATCGGTGTCGCCATGGTCCTGCGTATGGTCAGCGATCATGTGAACGGGGAGATTTCGGCCCTTCGACGAGAGGCTTTTCTTCTGCGCTATCGGAGCCGATTGCTCCATCAGCAGCGGATTTCTCAGCTGGCATCGTTGGAGCGGCTCGCCAAGGTCGACTCGCTGACGGGCATCGCCAACCGCCGTGCGTTCGACACCTGCCTGATGGAGCATCTCGCGCGAGCGCTCCCGTGCCAGCCTGTCTGCGTGGCTCTCCTGGATGTCGATTACTTCAAGGCGCTGAACGATACGGCTGGCCATTTGTCGGGCGACGAATGTCTTCGTCGCATCGCCACCAGCCTGCGCAAGGCGGCGGGCGCCGCTTTCGTGGCACGGTATGGCGGGGAGGAGTTTGCGGTCCTCTTTCCGCTCGTGGAAGGCGAAGAGATGATGCCGCGGTTGGAGGCCTTCCGCCAGGCGGTTCTGGCGCTCGACATCCGCCATCTTGGCCGGGATGGCGAGAGGGTGACGATCAGCATCGGTGGAACCTTGGCTGTCGGGCCTGAAAACAGCCGCGTCGTCCTCGATCGCGCCGACCACGCCCTTTATCGCGCCAAGGCCAACGGGCGGAACCGCGTCGAGTTCGAGCCGATCGCAACGCACCAAGCCCCGACCGCGCAGGATCTCCGCCGCCTGCACAATGCCGCCCTGAGCGGAGCAAAGCGTTTGCCCGAGCGTACAGAGGCTCGGCAACACGCCTGATCGGCTTCGTGGGCTTCCAAGCCATTCGCCGTATGCTGAGCGTCGGCGGAGCGGCTCTCCCTCGATAGGCGGATCTCTAGAGCATGCGAGCCCCGCTCTGAAGGCTCCGCTGCCGCGACCTTGCTCCACAGACTTCACGATGCGCCTTGAGAGCGAGGGTCGATGGGCTCAGGCCTCAGCGCGGGGGGGCTTGGTCCCGTTCGCTCGGGGGAAGCCTTTCTCAGTTCAATCGCCCCGCCCGGCAGCGCGCATAGGCTCGCCGTCCCGCATCCTCGGCGTTTTGGCGGTTCAGGAGATCGACGCCGATCGAATCCTCGCGGTCCGTCAGGTTCTCATAGGCGTTGCGCGCCGTCTGATCGGCGTAGTTCTCGCAGCCGGGGCGCACTGGCGGGCGGTAGGACGCGGGGGCGAGGCCGATGGGCGGCGCAGTCGGAACGCAGCCTGCGAGCGGCAGAGCCAGAAGGGCAAGAAGAAGTCGGCGCATGGAAGCATCTCCCGCTGATCGATTCGCGAAGGAAACGAGCGGGGGCCGGTCCGAGGTTCCCTGCGCCCGCGCAGAGAGCGGCGACCGCCGCGAAGAGGACTGGGAAAGCCCGGCCCGCTGTCGGCCCGAGGCAGACGATGCTTCGGCGCCGTTGTCGCCGGCTCCGCGTGTCTTTCGTCAGGGAATGCGCGTCACGCTCCAGCCGGCGCGCCGGAGGCTTTCGACCAAGCCGGTCTCGCCCGGCAGATGCAGCGCCCCGACGGCCACGAACAGGCCGCCGCGCTGAAGAAGCGGACCCAGCCGCTCCGACATCACGGCGTTGCGCTTGTGCACGACCGCCTCATCGAAGCGCTGCGTCACCTCGATGGAGCGAGCATCGTCCGTGCCGCTCGGGGCAAGGGCCGAGGTTGCGGGCTCGATCAATGAGATGCGATCGCTGAGATAGAGCTCGGTCATGGTTTCAAAGAGATCGGGCAGCCGATCCACGAGGTCCAGCGTCGCCACGAGATTGTCGACTTGGAGATCGAGCGGCAGGGAGGCGAGCGCCTCCAGCTGCTCGGCGGCGCTTTCGAGGCCCATCAGCGGCTTGCCGGCCTCGCGCGCCTCGCCGGCGAGCGCCAGATCGAGAACCTGCGCGCCGCTCTTCATGCGCTCCATCTCGCAAGGCGCGACCAGAAGCTGCGTGGCGAGGAACCAGGGCTGAAGCGTGCGAATGGCGGCGAGCGGCATGGCGCGCGCTTCCAGCTCGGGCTGAAGGCGGGCCATTTCATCCGCCGGCACCAACGTGTCCAGCGTTTGGCCCGATGGCAGGGTGGTGAGATCGGGGCGCGAGAGCAGCACCTTGGCCATGACCGCCTGATCCAGCGCGTCGGTGGTTTCCACCACCATGCCCGACGCGGCCTCGAAGGCGGCGCGCGCCTTTGGGGGGAGGGTCAGAACGCGCGGATCGGAAAGATGCATCGTGCCATAGAGGAACGAGGGTGCCACGCCTGCCCGCTCGACGCGGTAGAAGCGGCCTTCGCCATTCGGCACCTCGGCGGCCTCCCGCTCCGCCTCGGCCAGCTTGCCGCTTTGCTCCAGCGCTGGCAGCGCGCTGGTTCCTTTGGCGCAGGTGGAGGTCTCGGCCTGAGCCGGGAACGCAAGAAGCGCGAAGGCGACCAGGGCGGCACAGCGGCGCAGGAGCGGACGAGGCGAGGCAAGAGCGAACATGGGCGATCCCGAACGGGGAAGAGGAGGGAGGGTCAAGCCGCGCTGCGCCGCGCGCGCGGATGGGCGTCGTCATAGATCTGGAGAAGCCGCCCGCCTTCGATGCCGGTATAGACCTGCGTCGAGGACAGCGAGGCATGGCCGAGCAGGTCTTGGATGGCGCGCAGGTCTCCGCCCTTGGCCAGAAGATGCGTGGCGAAGGAATGGCGCAGCGCATGGGGCGTTGCCGAATCCGGCAGGCCGAGATAGCCGCGCAGCCGCTGCATCTCGCGCTGGATGATGCCGGGGGCGAGCTGTCCGCCGCGCGCGCCGCGAAACAAGGGGCCATCGGCCGCGAGCTGGTAGGGGCACAGACGCCGATAGGCGGCCACGGCCTCCAGCACGGCCGGCAGAAGGGGCACGAGGCGTTGCTTGTTGCCTTTGCCGGTGATGGTCATGGAGCGCGCGCCCGGATCGGCCAGCGCGTCTCCCGGCAGGTTCAGCGCTTCCGAGATGCGCAGTCCGCAGCCATAGAGCAGTGTCAGCACCGCGACATTGCGGGCCGCGATCCAGGGCTCGCTCGCTCCCGCGCCCGCTTCCTCGGTCACGGCCAGGGCGTCCGGCACGCTCAAGGGGCGGGGCAGGGATTTCGGCCGCTTAGGCGCGCGCATGGAGGCCGCGCCCGCGCCGGACGCCAACCCTTCGCGCTCCAGATGGCGGATAAAGGATCGCACGCCCGAAAGATGACGCCCGAGCGAGCGAGCGCCCGCGCCGTCGCGCCGACGCTCCGCCAGAAAGGCGCGGAACTCGGCAGGCTTCAGGTCGGCGAGATCGGCCGGAGCGGCGGGGCGGCCCTGGTAGCCGGCGAAGAAGGTGAGGAACTGGCGCACGTCGCGCTCATAGGCGTCGATCGTCTGGGGCGAGGCCTGACGCTCCACCTCCAGCCGCCGCAGCCATTGCGTCTTCAGGGCCAGAAGGTCCGAGGTCGCCGAGATCAGAACAGGGGCGTTCATGCCGAGCGTCTTTCCTTGCAGCCGGACGACGGGGGCGACGCGCGGGCCACCCATGGCTGTTTCAACTATCTGGCCGCTTCGGCGTAAATGAAAGGTTGCCGCGCTGGAAACCGGCCGGTCGCGCCCCAAAACATCGCGGGATGAAATGCGGACGCACCATGCGGTCGCATTCGATCAAGGGACAGGACGACGATCGTCCGCCGAAACGAGGAGATCCGCATGAAGCGCCATGCAACCGCCGTCTGGAACGGTGCGCTCGGAACCGGCACGGGAAACCTGACCACCCAGTCGGGCGCTCTCAGCCAGCACGGCTATTCGTTCAAGGCTCGGTTCGAAGACGAATCCGGCAAGTCGGGCACCAACCCGGAAGAGCTTCTGGCCGCCGCCCATGCCGGCTGCTTCGCCATGCAGCTGTCGCATTTCCTGGCCGAGAACGGCACGCCCGCCGACGAGCTGAAGGCGCGCGCCGTGGTCAGCGTCGAGCAGGCCGATGGCGGCTTCGAGGTGAAGTCGAGCGCCATCACGCTGGAAGCCAAGGTGCCGGGCATCGACGACGCGGCGTTCCAGAAGCTCGCCAATCAGGCCAAGGAAGGCTGCCCGATCTCGAAGGCGCTCGGCGCCATCGAGGTTTCGCTGGACGCCAAGCTAGTCTGATCCCGCATTCATGAAACGAAAGCTCGCCGCTGATGCGGCGGGCTTTCTCATGGCGCGTGAGACTTAGCCGCGTCGCTTGCGCCCGTAGAGTTCGAGCCGGTGAAAGACGATCTCGTAGCCGAGTTCGCGCGCGATCTCGTCCTGCAGCGCTTCGATCCGGTCGGAGCGGAATTCGATCACCGCGCCCGTGTCCATGTCGATCAGATGGTCGTGATGATCGCTGTCAGCCTGCTCGAAGCGGGAGGGGCCGTTGGCGAAGGCATGGCGATGGATCGCGCCCTTGTCTTCCAGAAGCCGCATGGTGCGATAAACGGTCGACAGGGAGATGGAAGGGTCGATGGCCGAGGCCCGCCGGAAAATCTCCAGCGCGTCCGGATGGTCGCCGCCTTCGCTGAGGATGCGCAGGATCGTGCGCCGCGGCCGTGTGATGCGCACACCCGCTTCGCGCAGCAGCTTCTCATAGTCGTGGGCTTGGCTCGCCGTGCTCATGCAAGGCTCTCTACCCGCAAATGGCACGGCGCGCGAGACGCTTCCGGGCAGGACTTGGATGCGTCCGACAGGACCGACTCGGTGGCGTTGGTCGAGCCGCTCTATCGCTCATACCGCAGGACCTGCGTTTCCGGCTTCGCGCAGCTTGCCCGCTTTCCACCCGAGCGCCTGTCGGCGCGTCCAAGGAGGCGGAAGGGAAACCTCATTGGGGGGCCGTCGCTCCTGAGGTCTGGAAGGGCGAGCACCAGAGCAGACCTCGCCTCTCTCGGGATGGGGTTGGTGAGTCAGGGGGCGCTTCGAAGTCTCGGGATCGCACCGCGTTGAACCGAGCGGACGCATACCGGAATCGATGGATCGCTCCTGCGGCTTGAGCGCCCGAGTCAACGCCTGAGTTCGTGAGCGGCGCGTGTTGTCGAAGTGGGCTACGACGCTCGCGGCTCGCGGCTCGCGGGTCTCTCGTCTCGCCGGATCGCCACCTGCCGCCGGCACACCCCGGCCGCCTTCGAACAGCGTATCCCGAGGCTGCGCCTCATCCAACGCGACGCAATGGTCTTTCTTGCAAATCATTTGCAATTGCATTGACGGGTTGGCGGATTGCTCCTAGCTTTACTCTCGCTCGCAGTCCGCAAAGGATGGTTCCCGCATGTCGTCGCGTCAGGCCGAGGCCGAGATCGCCCCTTCCTTCGCCAACCCGCCCGATCAACAGGGCTTTGCGCGGGAGCGCGGGGAGGGCTCGCTGCACCAGTCGTTCCGTAGCGTGGGGGTCGGAGACGGCGGGACGCTGTTCCGGCGCTTCCTCGCCTTTCTCGGCCCCGGCTATCTCGTGGCCGTCGGCTATATGGACCCCGGCAATTGGGCGACCTCGCTCGCGGGCGGCTCGGAGTTCGGCTACACGCTGCTCTTCGCGGTGCTTCTGTCCTCGCTCATGGCCATCGTGCTTCAGGCGCTTTGCGCGCGGCTCGCCATTGCCACGGGCCGCGATCTCGCCCAGGCCTGCCGCGATGCCTATCCCAAGCCCGTCTCGATCGGCCTCTGGATTCTGGCCGAACTCGCCATCGTCGCGACGGACTTGGCCGAAGTCATCGGCACGGCCATCGCGCTGAAGCTTCTGTTCGGCCTGCCGCTCGAATGGGGCGTCGTCGTCACCGCCTTCGACGTCTTCGTCATTCTCTGGCTGCAGTCGCGGGGCTTTCGCTATGTCGAAGCCTTCGTCGCGACCATGATCCTGGTGATCGCGCTCTGCTTTGTCGGCCAGCTGCTTCTGGCCCAGCCCTCGATCGCGGCGATCTTCGCCGGCTTTCTGCCCTCGGCCTCGATCGTGACCGACGAGCGTCAGCTCTATCTCGCGCTCGGTATTCTGGGCGCGACCGTGATGCCGCACAATCTCTATCTGCACACCGGCATCGTGCAGACGCGCGCCTACCGCGAGGACGAGGCGGGCAAGCGCGAGGCGATCCGCTTCGCCACGATCGACTCGACCCTCGCGCTCGGCATCGCACTCGTCGTCAACGCGTCCATTCTCATTCTCGCCGCCGCCGCCTTCCACGCGACCGGCCACGGCAGCGTCGAGGATCTGGAGCAGGCCCATTCGCTGCTGACACCGCTTCTGGGTGCGGCCATCGCCCCGGTGCTCTTCGCCGTCGCGCTGCTGGCCTCGGGTCTCTCTTCCACCGTGACGGCGACGCTGGCCGGCCAGATCGTGATGGAGGGCTTCCTGCGCCTTCGCATCAGCCCGGTCGTGCGCCGCCTCATCACGCGCGGCCTCGCCATTCTGCCGGCGGCCGGCATCATCATCGCCTATGGCGAACAAAGCGCCGGCCAGCTCCTGATCTTCAGTCAGGTCGTCCTGTCGCTCCAGCTGCCCTTCGCCGTGGTGCCGCTGGTGCTCATGTCGCGCGACCGCAGCAAGATGGGGAACTTCCGGGCCCCGATCTGGCTGCTCGCCATTGCCGGCGCGATCGCGACGCTGATCGTCGCGCTCAACGTGAAGCTGGTTCTGGACTTCGTGAATTCCGGTTTCGCGGGCTGATTCCTCGCTCCTATACGAAACCGTATGGAAACCTCGACGCTGTCTCCATCTCGCGGCCCTAACAAACCCTCAGCAGGTTTGGGTCGCGAGGGGCCATGGGTTCGGTCGGCGGGAAAATCGTCTGTCTTCTTCTGGCGAGCCTGGGGGCGTCCGCTCTCGCCGTGCCGGCGCTGCTCGGTCTCACCTTGCTCGGCGGCAATCTGCATGAGGTTGGCGGCGGCGTGATCCGCGCTGCGCAGATGAGCCCGGCCGATCTCGCCAGTACGATTCAGGCGCAAGGCGTGCGCTCGATCCTCAATCTGCGCGGGGAGCATCCGGGTGAGTCCTGGTGGCAGGAGGAGCGGGCGGTCGCTGAGGCCAACGGCGTCGAATACATCTCTGTCTCGCTGTCGGCCCGTCACAAGCCCGACCTCGCCACAATGCGCCATCTCGCAGCCGTCATGCAGGGTGCGCCCAAGCCGCTTCTGATCCATTGCCTGCAAGGGGCCGATCGCACGGGCCTCGCCTCCGCGATCTACGAGCTTTCGCAAGGACAGGCCGCCGGTGAAGCGGCCGATCAGCTGTCGCTCATGTTCGGCCATTTCCCATGGCTCGGCAACAAGACCCGCGCCATGGACGAAGCCTTTGCCGAATATTCGGCGGCGGACGCCACGCCAAGCCCGGCGGCAGCTTCCGTGGCCGCTCGCTGAGACAAGAGACCGAAGCCAAACGAAAAAGGGCGGCGCCAGAGACGGCGCCGCCCTTTTTATGTCAGCGGAGCAGTTGGCGCGCTCAGGCGGCCTTCTTGGCGCCAAGCAGACGGCGGTTGACGAGGAGTTCCGCGATCTGGATCGCGTTCAGCGCCGCGCCCTTGCGCAGATTGTCGGCCACGACCCACATGTTGAGGCCGTTCTCCAGCGTCTGGTCTTCGCGGATGCGGCTGATATAGGTCGCGTCCTCGCCCGCCGTGTCGATCGGCGTCGCATAGGCGCCGTCCTCGTGCTTGTCGATCACGAGGCAGCCGGGGGCTTCGCGCAGGATCTCACGCGCCTCGTCGGCGGTGATCGGGTTCTCGAACTCGATGTTCACCGCTTCGGAGTGACCGATGAAGACGGGCACGCGCACGGCCGTGCAGGTGACCTTGATCTTCGGATCGAGCATCTTCTTGGTCTCGGCCATGACCTTCCACTCTTCCTTGGTCGTGCCGTCTTCCATGAAGACGTCGATATGGGGAATGACGTTGAAGGCGATGCGCTTGGTGAACTTCTTGGCGGTCACGGGATCGGCCACGAACACGGCGCGGCTCTGCTCGAACAGCTCGTCCATGCCTTCCTTGCCCGCGCCCGAAACGGACTGGTAGGTCGAGACGACGACGCGCTTGATCTTGGCCTTGTCGTGCAGGGGCTTCAGCGCCACCACGAGCTGCGCGGTGGAGCAGTTCGGATTGGCGATGATGTAGCGCTGCGTGAAGCCGGTCACGGCGTCGGCGTTCACTTCGGGCACGATCAGCGGTACGTCGGCATCGTAGCGGAAGGCCGAGGAATTATCGATCACGACGCAGCCCTGCGCGCCGATCTTGGGTGCCCATTCCTTGGCGACCGAGCCGCCGGCGGACATGAGGCAGATATCGACATCGGAGAAGTCGAAGAGTTCGAGCGCCTTGACCTTCAGGGTCTTGTCGCCGAACGAAACCTCGGTGCCCTGCGAACGACGGGAGGCGAGCGCCACCACTTCGTCGGCGGGGAAGCCGCGTTCGTCCAGGATGTTGAGCATTTCGCGGCCGACATTGCCCGTCGCGCCGACCACTGCAACCTTGTAACCCATGGGTCTGACCTGTTCCACCGCCCCCTGCAAGAACTCGTCATGCGCTTCTAGCCCCGTTCCGGGGGCGAGCGGAACGAGGGTCAGGGCGTAATCGTGGTTTTGGTCGAAAGCGCGGACATGGCGCTTCTCATGCGCCAGCCCGCTCGCCCTGTCAATCGCCCCGAATGGGCGAAGCTGGTTTCCGGCTTGCGGTCACCTTTGGAATGGGTCTATGTAATATTATAACATTACCGAGGAGATCCGCATGGGCCGTTATCGCTGCCAGGAGACGCCGACCGATACCCGCCTTCCCGTCACCGTCCTGTCCGGCTTTCTGGGCGCGGGCAAGACGACGCTGCTCAACCACATCCTCAACAATCGCGAGGGGCGACGCGTCGCCGTCATCGTCAACGACATGAGCGAGGTGAATATTGACGCCGATCTCGTGCGCGAGGGCGGGGCCGATCTGTCGCGCACCGACGAGACGCTGGTGGAGATGACGAACGGTTGCATCTGCTGCACGCTGCGCGGCGATCTGATGGCCGAGGTAAAGCGCCTCACCGAGGAAGGGCGCTTCGACTATCTCCTGATCGAGGGCACGGGCATCGCCGAGCCGCTGCCCGTCGCCGCCACCTTCTCCTTCCGCGACGAGGCGGGCGAAAGCCTGTCCGACCGCGCGCGCCTCGACACGATGGTGACGGTGGTGGATGCCTCCAGCCTTCTGCGCGACTACGGCTCGCATGTGCTTCTCTCCGAGCGGGGCGAGACGGCGGGCGAGGGCGACGAGCGCACGCTGGTGGATCTCCTGGTGGAGCAGATCGAGTTCGCCGACGTGGTGGTGATCAACAAGGCGTCCGAAGTGGACAAGCTGACGCTTCAGGCGGTGCGCTCGGTTGTTACCGCGCTGAACCCGACCGCGCGCCTCGTGGAGACCGATTTCGGCCGCGTGCCGCTGGGCGAGGTGCTCGACACCGGCCTGTTCCATGAGGAAACGGCGCAGACCCATCCGCTCTGGTACAAGGAACTGTACCAGCCCGAGGCGCACAAGCCCGAGACCGAGGAATACGGCGTGTCGAGCTTCGTCTACCGCGCGCGCCGGCCTTTCGACCCTCAGCGCTTCGACGCGTTCGTCAAGGCGGTCTGGCCGGGTCTCATCCGCGCCAAGGGCCATTTCTGGCTGGCGACGCGGCCGGACTGGGTGGGCGAGTTCTCGCTGGCAGGCGCAGTGGCGCGCGTGTCGGGCCTCGGGCGTTGGTGGGCGGCGGTACCGCGCGAGCGCTGGCCCGATGTGCCGGAATGGCAGGATCTCCTGCGCCGCAACTGGTCCGCGCCCTGGGGCGACCGGCGACAGGAACTCGTCTTCATCGGCGCGGGAATGGACGAGGCGGCGATGCGCGAGGCGCTGGACGATTGCCTCGTCGGCCCGGCGGACGTGTTCGACGCCGCGCGCTTCCACGCCCTGCCCGACCCGTTTCCGCAATGGGGTCGCGCGGCCTGAGACTTAAGAGAAAGGCCGACCTCTCATAGGAGAGACCGGCCTCGCGCTTTAAAACTTCGACGCTCTGACCCGTGCCAAGGCGCCCGGATCAGACGCGGCGATCGGGATAGGGCGTGCCCACCGGCTGCGGCGTGGCGGAGCGGCGCGCGCTGCGTTCGGCGATCTTCTTCGTGACCCAGCCGACGAACAAGGCTTTGATGATGCTGCGGATCATGGGTTCGGTCTCCAAGGATTGATGTGTCTCGTTGGAGGCAGAATGCGGCCAAGCTCCTGAGGTTCCTGACCAGCATACACGATAGCAGTCACGTGATCGCAGCTGAATTGTGTCGGCAAAAGGGCGGTGTAACTTCCTATTTCGTAAAAATCCGTTAGCCTTTGCGACCAGCGCTGGGAGGCGCCGCCGCTTCATGCGGCCAGGGAGGACAACGCGTGACAAGTTATTCCAGGAGCGCCGATCCGGCGCTGGAACGCCAGCCCATGACGAAGCGCGAGCGCAAGGTGATCATCGCCTCCTCGCTCGGCACCGTCTTCGAATGGTATGATTTCTATCTCTACGGAACGCTCGCCGCGATCATCGGGCGGCAGTTCTTCTCGCAATTTCCGCCGGCCACGCAGGCCATTTTCGCGCTTCTGACCTTCGCGGCGGGCTTTCTCGTGCGCCCCTTCGGCGCGCTGGTCTTCGGGCGCCTCGGCGATCTCGTCGGACGTAAATACACGTTCCTTCTGACGATCCTGATCATGGGCCTGTCGACGTTCTCGGTCGGCCTTTTGCCGGGTTACGACCAGATCGGCGTTGCCGCGCCGATCATCCTCGTGGCGCTGCGCATGGCGCAGGGCCTGGCGCTCGGCGGCGAATATGGCGGCGCGGTCGTCTATGTCGCGGAGCACTCGCCGCGCAACCGTCGCGGCTTCTACACCGCCTGGATTCAGACCACGGCGACCATGGGCCTGCTTCTGTCGCTTTTCGTGATCGTGACGCTGCGCCTGAATCTGGGCGAAGACGCCTTCCAGAGTTCGCAGCCGCTGTTTCTCGGGCTGACGGGCGGCTGGCGCATTCCCTTCCTTCTGTCGATCATCCTGCTTCTGATTTCGATCTATATCCGCCTTCAGATGCATGAATCGCCGATCTTCCAGAAGATGAAGGAAGAGGGCACCCAGTCCAAGGCGCCGCTCTCGGAAGCCTTCGGCAACTGGCGCAACGGCAAGATCGTCCTGATCGCGCTGTTCGGCCTCGTGATCGGTCAGGCCGTGGTCTGGTACACCGGCCAGTTCTACGCGCTGTTCTTCCTGCAGACGGTGCTGAAGATCGATCTTCTGACGGCCAACGTCCTGATCGCCTGGGCGCTGATCGTGGCCACGCCCTTCTTCCTCGTGTTCGGCTCTCTGTCGGACCGGATCGGGCGCAAGCCGGTGATCCTCGCGGGCTGCCTGCTCGCGGCGGCAACCTATTTCCCGCTCTTCAGCGCACTGACCAACGCGGCCAACCCGACCTATGCCAGCGCCATCCAGACTGTGCGGGCGGAAGTCGTGGCCGATCCCGCCACCTGCGGCTCGCTGTTCGATCCGGTCGGCATCCGCACCTTCACCAGCCCCTGCGACATCATGCGCCGCACCATGTCGCAGCAGGCCTTCCGCTACACGCAGGTGGACGCGCCCGCCGGCAGCGCGCCGCAGCTCGTCGTCAATGGCGGCGCGCCGATCGCCTTCACCGACGCCAAGGGCTTCTCCGAAGCGCTCGGCCCCGCCATGGTCGCGGCCGGCTATCCCGCCGCCAACGACCCCGCTAAGGTCAAGATCACCGGCTTCTTCTCGGCGCTCGGCAGCTTCCAAGCGCTGAAGGTCATCGCGATCCTGACGGTGATGGTGATCTACGTGACCATCGTCTACGGCCCGATCGCCGCCGCGCTGGTGGAGTTCTTCCCCACGCGCATCCGCTACACCGCCATGTCCTTGCCCTACCATATCGGCAATGGCTGGTTCGGCGGCCTGCTGCCGGCGACCTCGTTTGCGATCGTCGCCTCCACGGGCGATATCTTCGCGGGTCTCTGGTACCCGGTCTTCTTCGCGCTCCTGACCGTCGTGATCGGCGTCATCTTCGTTCGCGAAAAGAAGGGCGTCGATCTCGCCGACTGATCGACGCGCTCGAACATAAGCCTCAAACGAAAACCGCCGCCTCGGGAGACCGGGGCGGCGGTTTTGTCTGTTCTTCAGGAAACGAAGACGCTCAGGCCGCGAGCTTGCGGCGGAAGGCGTCGAGCACGGCGTCGCCCATCTCGCTCGTTCCGACCTCGCGACAGCCCGGCGCCATGATGTCGCCCGTGCGCGTGCCCGACTCCAGAACTTCGGCGATGGCCGCTTCCAGCTTGTCGGCCTCGTCCACCATGGCGAAGGAATAGCGCAGCATCATCGCGAAGGAGGCGATCATGGCGATCGGGTTCGCGATGCCGCGGCCCGCGATGTCGGGGGCCGAGCCGTGGACGGGCTCGTACATGGCGCGGCGCTGGCCGCTCGTCTCGTCCGGCGCGCCCAAGGAGGCGGAGGGCAGCATGCCGAGCGAGCCCGTCAGCATGGCCGCGATGTCGGACAGCATGTCGCCGAAGAGATTGTCGGTCACGATGACGTCGAACTGCTTGGGCGCGCGCACCAGCTGCATTCCGCCGGCGTCCGCCAGCATGTGGTCGAGCGTCACGTCGCTGTAGCCCTTGTGGGTTTCGGTGACGACCTGGTTCCACAGGACGCCCGACTTCATGACGTTGCGCTTTTCCATGGAGGTGACGCGGCCGCGCCGGGTGCGCGCCAGTTCGAAGGCGACCTTCGCGATACGCTCGATCTCGTAGGTGTCGTAGATCTGCGTGTCGATGCCGCGCTTCTGGCCGTTGCCGAGATCCACGATTTCCTTCGGCGCGCCGAAATAGACGCCGCCGGTCAGCTCGCGCACGATCAGAATGTCGAGCCCGTCCACCAGCTCGCGCTTGAGCGAAGAAGCTTCGGCGAGCGCGGGATAGCAGATGGCAGGGCGCAGATTGGCAAAGAGCGACATGTCCTTGCGCAGGCGCAGAAGGCCCGCCTCGGGGCGCTTCTCGTAAGGGACGCTATCCCATTTCGGGCCGCCCACCGCGCCGAAGAGCACCGCGTCCGCCGCCATGGCCCTGTTCATGTCGGCGTCGGAAATCGGATCGCCCGACGCGTCATAAGCCGCGCCGCCGACCAGGCCGCGCTCGGTCTCGAAGCCCGCCGCGCGCTCCGCGTTGAGAAGGGTCACGAGCTTCTCGACCTCGGCCATCGCCTCCGGTCCGATGCCGTCGCCCGGCAGAAGAAGAAGCTTGCGCGTGGTCATGAGATCCCCCAGGGCTCGAAATCCGCCGGTGCGGCAGTTGGTTCGGACGGGTCGTAGCGGCCCGGCCCGCCGACCGCAAGCCGCCATGGCCGGCGCAGAGCGGACCGATCGCGCGGCGCGCCCGCGTGTCGGCGCATTTGGGCGGGCGCGTCTTCATGCTTTCTTGACCCCGATTCCAGCGAAGGCGTGCGCGGAGCCGAGGCGTCAATATCTTGGCAATGGGAAAAGGCGAACGATCGTCTGCAACAGGAATAATAAGGCGACGGATCTGTCGCCCGGCGTCTTATCGGGGGATGAAGCGGTGAGATTGAGTATCAGGACCAAGCTCGCGGCGGGTTTCGGTGTCGTTCTGGTGATGTTGGCGGCCACCGGCGCGGTGGGGCTGGGCGAACTCGGGCGCTCCAACGAGCAGACCGAGGCCTTCACCGATGGGCCTTTTCGGCAGGTTCAGCGCCTGGGCGAGCTTTATGCGCTCCAGGCCACCGCGCGCAGCGACTTCCAGAGCCTGATCCTCAGCCAGCAAGCCGACGAGCAGAAGGCGATCGGCGCGCGCTTCGACGAGAAGATGGGCACGGTGAACACCGTGCTTCAGGATTATATCGCGGGTCTGCCGGAGGCGATGCGCGGGGACGCCGCCGATATGAAGACGTTGCTTGGCGAACTCGACGCCGCCTTCGCGCAGGCGCGCCCCTTCGCCTCCACGACCTTCCGCACCGACGCGATCAAGGCCATGGGCAAGGCCGAGCCGATCGGCATCGAAATCACTAATGTCCTCCAGCAGCTCCAGAGCGCCTTCCGCGCCGGGCCGCAGACGCCGCTGATGACCATTTCGATCAACACGCTGTCGGACATGCGCGCCCGGTTTCCCGAAATGCGCATGATGGCCAATCAGGTGCTGATCGAGACCGACGACGCCAAGCTGAAGGCGATGTCGCAGCTTCTGACCGCGCGTCAGGCTCAGTTTGGCGCCTATATCAACCAGCTGAAGTCGGCGGCCGACCCGTCCTTCCAAGGCCGGCTGAATTCGCTGGAAAAGCGCTGGGGCCAGTTCAAGGACTCGATGAACGGCTGGGTCTCTGGCGGCATCGCCAATGACACGGGCCGCGCTCGCAACCTGTTCAACAGTCAGATCGTGCCGGCGGCCGAGAAGTTCGAGACCCGCATTCTCGCGCAGAAGAAGGTCGAGGATCAGATCGCCAGCGGCTTCGTGCAGCGCGCCAACACGGCCTTCACGGAAACGAAAATCTTCCTGATCGCGCTGATCGGCGGCGCGGTGCTGATCGGGTTGGCCGTTGCCGCCTGGCTCGGCCTGTCGATCTCGCGCGGCCTGTCGCGCGCCGTGGAACTGGCGCGGCGCATCGGCTCGGGCGACCTGACGCAGCGTATCGAAGTGAAGGGCCGCGACGAGCTGGCCGACCTCCAGCGCGCCATGAGCGACATGACGGTCAAGCTCTCCGAGATCGTCTCGGGCGTTCGCGCCTCGTCCTCGCTGGTCGCCGCCGGCTCGGCGCGCTCCGCCG
>NZ_BBWS01000003.1:0-18275 GCF_001463925.1 Aureimonas sp. N4
GCTGATCGTCGCCGAGGATGCCGGCTCGCGTCTGGAGAAGCTGGTGCCGGACATCAAAAAGACGGCGGAGCTGGTCTCCGAGATTTCAGCGGCCTGCCGCGAACAGTCGATCGGCATCGAGCAGATCAATCAGGCGATCGGGCAGCTGGATCAGGTCACGCAGGCCAATGCCGGCGCGGCCAACCAGATGACGGCGACGGCCGAGCAGCTGGCGTCCGAAGCAGGCCGCCTCGAAGAGCGCGCGGGCTTCTTCCGCATGACGGATGCCGAGCGCGACGCGCTGATCCAGGCGGAAGCCTTGGAGATCGAAACCACCAACCGCCAAGTGAACGCGCGCAAGTCGGGCGCGTCTCAGGCTCCTGCCCCCAAGCGCGGAGCGCCCAGCGCATCTTCGGCCCGGCCTGTGTCCAAGGCCCCCGCGCGCGCTCCGGCGGCGTCCGCTACGAGCAAGGGCGCGGCTCAGCCTGCCAACAAGCCGGCCTCGCCCGCCAAGGCCCCGGCGGTGCATCTTGCCGATGCCGACGACCTGTTCGAAGCGGGCGATGCCAACCCCGTCCATTCGCTGCAAGCCAAGGCGGCCGGCTTTGCCGCCACGCAGCGCGACGTCAAGGGCGGCTTCTCGCTGGATCTCGGCGGCGACGATGGGTTCGAGCGCATGAGCCGCTGAGGCTCGTCGCGCCGTCAGGGTCGATCACGAAAAAGCCCGGCGCGGGACGATCCCGCGCCGGGCTTCTTTTTTGAATGATTTGCGAGGCTTCACCGATCAGGCGCGAAGCGCACTTGCCTCGATCTCGACCTTCATTTCCGGCCGGATCAGCCCCGCCACGATCATCGTCGCGGCCGGACGAATCTCGCCGAACCAGCGGCCGGTGACCGCGAAGACCGCATCCGCGAAGCGAACGTCCGTCACGATATAGCGAACGCGCACGATGTCGCTCATCGCAAAGCCGGCTTCGCGCAGCGCGGTTTCGATTGTCGCCAGCGCGTTCTCGGTCTGCTCGCCGACATCCTCCGGCATGGTCATCGTGCGATAGTCGTAGCCCGTGGTGCCCGACACTTCGCAGATGTTGCCGAGCGCCACGGCGCGGCTGTAGCCGGCCTGCCGCTCGAAGGGCGAGCCGGTGGAGACGAGCCGCCGGCTCCTGGCCTCACTCTCCATCAGGCCCAGGGACGCTCGGCGCCGAGGCGCTGCTCGAAGCCGGAAATGGAGGCTTCGCGCTCCAGCGTCAGGCCGATATCGTCCAGCCCGTTGATGAGGCAGTGCTTGCGGAACGGGTCCATCTCGAAATGGATCACGCCGCCGTCCGGCCGGCGGATTTCCTGCGCTTCGAGATCGACGCTGAGCGTGGCGTTCGCGCCCTTCTCGGCGTCCGCCATCAGCGCGTCCAACTCCGCCTGGCTGACGCGGATCGGCAGAATGCCGTTCTTGAAGCAGTTGTTGTAGAAAATATCGGCGAAGGACGTCGAGATCACGCAGCGGATACCGAAATCCAGAAGCGCCCAGGGCGCGTGCTCGCGCGAGGAGCCGCAGCCGAAATTGTCGCCCGCCACCAGAATCTCGGCCTTGCGATAGGCCGGGCGGTTCAGGACGAAGCTCTCGTCCTCCGACCCGTCTTCCTTGTAGCGCAGATTGGCGAAGAGCCCGACGCCGAGGCCCGTGCGCTTGATCGTCTTCAGGTAATCCTTGGGGATGATCATGTCGGTATCGACATTAAGCGTCGGAAGCGGCGCCGCGACGCCCGTCAGCTGATCGAACTTCTGCATGATGGCGATCCTTTCCCCTGGGGCTCGGATGGAATTTTCCTGAAGAGAGGCCGGAAAATTTTCGTGTCGGTGTCGTTACACCCTCTAATGCCCTTCGACCAACCCCTTTCAGCAGGAAGGGCGCTTTCGAAAATGCAGATGATGATGAAAAAACGCGTTGCAATGTTTATCGCGATAAACTAAAACCGAATCAACAGAGAGGAACACCAGGCCATGACGCGGTTGGAGCGTCCGATCCCGTTAGACGAAAGGCTCTGCTTCTCGCTGTATGGCGCGTCCATGGCCGTGGGGCGAACCTACAAGCCGATCCTGGATCGGCTGGGGCTCACCTATCCGCAATATCTCGTTCTGTCCGTTCTCTGGGAGGGCGACGGGCCGAGCGTCAGCAGCATCGCCGACCGGCTCGACCTCGAGCCGAGTACGGTGACACCGCTGGTCAAACGCCTAGAAGCATCCGGCTTGGTGACGCGCCGGCGCAATCCGGAGGACGAGCGACAGGTCACGGTGTCGCTCACCGCAGCCGGGCGGACCATGCGTGAGGAGAGCGCCTGCCTTGCCCAGGAGTTACTGTCCGCATCCGGCATGTCGCTGGATCGGGTGATGGCCCTCAACGAAGAGGTTCGCGCCCTGCGGGATGCCTTGGCGACCACCTATGGGCGTCAGCGCCGGGCCGTCTGAGACGCCTCGACGATTTCGGTCGGCCCGCCTCGGCGGGCGTGGCCCTTCCGCGTGTCGCTTGTCGGGCGACGCGCTCCGTTCAACCCTTCTACTTCCCATGAATTCAAAGGACGATTCCCATGCCCGTTGACGTCATCTACAAGACCAAGGCCACGGCCAACGGCGGCGGCCGCGACGGCGCGGCGCGCTCCGACGACGGTTCGGTCGATGTCAAGCTCGTGGTTCCCAAGGAAATGGGCGGCCCCGGTGGCGTCGGCGCCAACCCGGAGAAGCTGTTCGCCGCCGGCTATTCGGCTTGCTTCCTCGGCGCCATGCGGGCCGTCTCGTCCAAGGTCGGCGTCAAGGTTCCGGCCGAGGCGACGGTGACGGCCGAAATCGGCTTCGGCCCGCGCTCGGAAGGCGGCTACGGCATCACCGCCGACCTCACGATCGACCTTCCTGGCGTGGACCGTGCCGAGGCCGAAAAGCTGATCGCCGCCGCGCACGAGGTCTGCCCCTATTCCAACGCCACGCGCAACAACGTCAATGTCGGCCTGACGTTGGCCTAAGCGCGGCGCTCATGTGAGCGCAAAGCTTGCCTGAGCTCTCGTCACGACTCGAGGCCGGGGCGCGTCCGCGCTCCGGCCTTTTTCATGGCCTTCTCCATCACACCCGCCTTGAACAGGCCGGGGGGATCGGGCAGACCTTCACGCCATGACCGAAGCCGAACCGCTCCTGCGATCCGTTCTCTTCGTGCCCGCCGCCAATGGCCGGGCGCTGGACAAGTCCGCCACGCTGAAGGCCGACGCGCTGATCTTCGATCTGGAGGATTCGGCGGCCGATGAGGAAAAGGACGCCGCGCGCGAGCGCCTGCGCGCCCATCTTCTCGCCCGCCCGCCCGGTTCCATCCTGCGTGTCGTGCGTATCAATCCGCTCGCCACGCGGCATGGCACGGAAGACCTCCTGATGGCGCGCGGGGCTCGCGTCGATGCCATTCTCCTGCCCAAGGTCGAGGGGCCGCGCCAACTGCACGAGGCCGACGACGCGCTGGTGGAAACCGACGCGCCCCAAAATCTTCGGCTCTGGGCCATGGTGGAAACGCCTCGCGGCGTGCGCCATGCCGCCGACATCGCGGAGGCGCGCCTGCGCCACCGGCTCGGCGCGCTCGCGATCGGGCCGAACGATCTCGTCTCGGCCGCCAATCTCCAACTCTCCCCCGGCCGCCCCGAACTCATGCCCTGGCTCGGACCCGTTCTCGTCGCCGGCAAGGCGGCCGGCGTTCCCGTGCTCGACGGCGTCTGGTCCGATCTCACCGATATCGGGGGCTTCGAAGCCGAATGCGCGCAGGCGCGCCGCATGGGCTTTGCCGGCAAAACGCTTGTTCATCCCGCGCAGATCGCGGGCGCCAACGCGGCTTTCGGGCCATCGAGCGAGGAGATCGAGCGCGCCCGCCGCCTCGTTGCCGCCTTTGCCGCGCCTGACAATGCCGGGCGCGGCGTCATCCGCCATGAGGGGCGGATGGTGGAACTCCTACACTTACAGGCGGCCGAGCGCTTGCTCGCCCGCGCCGCTTCGATCGAGGAAAGAACAAATCCATGAAGCTCTATCGCCTGCTCACCGGCGTGGACGACGCCGCCTTCTGCCACAAGGTTTCGCTGGCCCTCTCCAAGGGCTGGGAACTCGCCGGCAGCCCGGCCTATGCGTTCGACGCAAAGGAAGGCGTCATGAAATGCGCCCAGCCCGTCACCAAGATTGTCGAGGGCAAGGACTATGATCCCGCGATGAAACTCGGCGAGCAATGAGCCCGTTCGGTCTCGGCCGTCTGGGTCTGCGGGCCGGACGCGCAGGGCTGCGGTCTGGCGAAGCGGCGCTTCGCGAGGGCGAAGCCGGCTTGCGCCAAGCGGAAACGGCTCTGCGCGCGCTGGGCTCGCTCCGGGGCGCGCCCTTCGATCTTGGTGCCGAAGTGTTGCGCCGAGCCGGCGCTGCGGTCCGCACGGGACAGGACGCTGTGCGCCAAGGCGACGAAGGCCTCGCGCGCGGCGAGGAGGCGCTGCGTCGGGCCGAAGAGCGGTTGCAGCGTCGAAGCGCGCCCCGCTCTTGAGGCGCTGGGGCCGGGCGCTCTTCGCCGCCGGAGTGGCGCTTGCCGCAAGCCTTGGCGGCCTCGCGCTTCTGGCGCTCGCCATCCCGCGCGCGCCCGAAGTCCGCTTTCCGCCACCGGAAGCCGGCGAGGAACGGGTCGTGCTGCTGGCCGCCAACCCGATCCACACCGACATTCTCCTGCCCGCGACGCCGGATGTTTTGGCACGCTTCGGTTTCCTGGCCGGCGACGGGCTGCCGCTGGACGATCCGCGTGTCGGCGCCATCGCGGTCGGCTGGGGCGGGCGCGCCTTCTACACGCAGACACCGGAATGGCGCGACCTGACGGTGGGAGCACTCTGGCACTCCGTCACCTATGACCGCTCGGTGCTGCATCTCTCGCTCGCCCCCGCGCTGACGGGCGAGGAGCCCGGCCTGCGCCGCCTGACATTCAGCGAGCCGGCCTTTGAGGCCCTGCTGCGCTTCATCGAGGCGAGCTTCGCGCGCACCCCATCCGGCGCGCCGGAGATCCTGCCCGGCTTCTCCTACGGCCCCTATGACCGCTTCTACGAAGCGCGGGGCGGCTTCAATCTCCTGTTCGGGTGCAACACCTGGACGGCGCAAGCCCTGCGCCAAGCCGGCCTCACTACCAGCCTCTGGTCCCCCTTGCCCCCGCTGCTTTTGTGGGGGCTGGACTGGCACGAGGCCAAGGTCTTGGGGTGATCAATCCGCCTCGGCCTCCAGCGCTTCCATATCGTCGTCCGACAGGCCGAAATGGTGGCCGATTTCGTGGATCAGGACGTGGGAGACGAGGGCGCTGAGGGTTTCCTCGTGCTCGGCCCAATAGTCGAGGATCGGGCGGCGGTAGAGGAGGATGCGGTTGGGGAATTCGCCCGTCGCGCCGACCGCCATTTCCGCCACGGGCCGGCCTTCGAAGAGGCCGAGAATATCGAAGGGGCTTTCGAGATTCATCGCCTCGACCACCTCGTCCTCCGGGAAGTCGGCGATATGGAAGCGGATCTCACCTGAAAGCGCGCGAAATTCGGGCGGCAGCTGCGCATAGGCGTCGAGCGCCAAGGCCTCGATCTCCTCCAGGCTCGGCGCCATGCGCTGGCCCCAGTCCCCCGCCTGATCGCGCTGACCCATCGCATTCCCTTTCCCAGTCCCACGAAGCTCATCGTGTCGTGGCATATCGCGGCGCACCCTGCGAGCCCGCTTCGGCTCACGAATGCGCGCGGACGCGCATCTTTCCCTATGAGAGACCCAAGCCCCCGGTTTTCCACAGGGCCGAGCAAGAGCTGTGAACAAGGAATGTAATCCTTGATGCTGATCGATTGACTCGAATCGGCAGCTCTGGAATTCATAGGAACATAGAGGGAACAGATGCCGTTTCGGACAAAGCCTCAGGGCTGACGAGGGTTTGTCCGAAGGAGACGTTCATGTCGGGGGTCCAACCAAAAGCCGCCTTTGCCGCGCCTTGGGATGAGGGGCCGGTGTCTGACAGATGTCTGGATTCATCCAGAGAAAACAAGGCTTCGTCAAGCGTTTCGGCGGACCCTCTATCGTCTGCCGACGCCGCGGGCGCGACCCCGGACGGGCGGCAGCTCGACACCCTGCGCGAGGCGATCCGCCGGATCGAGCACCGCCCGTCCGAGACGTGGGATACTCCCCGTAAAGCCAGAACAGACGGTCCGGCACAAGCCGAGATCGAAAAAGCGGAAGAGGAATTTCGTCCTTCTTTGCCCGTCTGCCGGCTCGGCGCGGACAGGATCGACCAAGCGCTCGGCGGTGGCTTTCCCGAAGCCGGCCTGTCGGAAATCCGGGTCGAGACCGTGCGGGACGGAGGCGCGGGGCTCGGCTTCGCCTTGGCGCTCGCGGTGCGTTTGGGCGCGTCGCCTCGGCGCCCGCTCGTCTGGATCGCGCCCGCCGCGACGCTGACGGATGCCGGCTATCCCTATCGGCCGGGGCTCGTCGCCTTCGGGCTCGACCCCGCCGCGCTGGTGATGGTGCGCGCGCGCCGGCTGGAGGACGCGCTCTGGGCGGCGGAAGAGGCCGCGCGCTCCGGCGCGCCGGCGCTGACGCTTCTGGAGGTGCAGAACAACCCCGCCGCGCTGTCGCTGGAGGGCTCGCGGCGGCTGCACTGGCGCTCGCGCCACGCGGCGCGGCCGGTTCTCGTTCTGCGACAGGGCGGCTCGGCCGAGACCACCGCCGCGCCCTTGCGCCTGCAACTTTCCGCCGCGCCGGCGGGCCGCGTGCCGGGGCTGGAGGCCCATTCCTGCCTCGGCGCGCCCGCCTTTGCCGTAGCGATCGAAAAATCCCGCGATGGCCGTCTTGGCCAATTCCATCTGGAGTGGAACGTCCATGAGCGTCGATTCGTCCAAGCCGAGCGTGCCGCCGCGCTTTCTCGCCCTGTTCTTTCCCCGCCTGCCGACGGACCGGCTGCGACGGCAGAGATTCGGTCGCTCCTGGCGGCTCGAGACGGAGGGAGCCGAAGGGCCGAGCCTCGCCGCCACGCCTCCTGACCCGAGCGCTGGCACGCCCGTCCTGACGCCGCGCTTAGGCGCGGGCAATGGCCATCGCCCGCCGGCCACCATGCCGCCCGCCACGCTGCGCCCCTCGCAGCGCGAGCTCGCGCCCGGCGCCGAGGTGCTGCGCCCGCTCGCCCTTTATGAACGGCAGAACGGCGCCGAGCGGCTCGTGGCGCTCTGCGATCTGGCAGCTCGGCTCGGTCTGCGTCCGGGGCTGGGCGTCGCCGAAGCGCGAGCGCGCTTTCCCGAACTGGAGCTGTGCGAGAGCGACCGCGCGGCCGACCGGCACCTTCTGGAAGCCTTGGCGGACGCGGCCGAGCGTTACACGCCGCTGGTCGCGCTGGATGGGCGGCAGGGGCTCGTGCTCGACATTTCCGGCTGCGCGCATCTTTTCGGCGGGGAAGGGGGCCTGTGCCGCGAGGTGCAGTTGCGGTTTCGCGCGCAAGGCTTCGCGCTCGGCTGGGGCCTCGCCTCGCATCCGGCCCTCGCCTCCGCCCTGGCGCGGCACCGGCCGGGCACCTGTCTGCTGGAGGGAGCCGAGCCGCCCGTCCTGACGGCGCTGCCGATCGCCGCGCTGCGGATCGGGGCAGAGGAGCGCGGGCGTCTCGCCCGGCTCGGCCTTGCGACCATCGGCGACCTTCTGGCCCTGTCGCGCGCGCAGCTCGCGCGGCGTTTCGGCTCGGCGCTTCTGGCACGGCTCGACGCGTTGACCGGCCGCCATCGCCCGCCGATCGAGCCGCGCCGCTTTGTGGCCTCGCTGACGCACGAGCGGCTTCTCTTCGAACCCGTGAGCCTGTCCGACGATATCCTGCGCATTGCGAACCACTTGGCAGGTCATCTCAAGCCCGAGCTGGAAGCGCGGGGGCAAGGCGCGCGGCGGCTGGAGCTCACGCTGTTTCGCGTCGATGGACGGGTGGAGCGGCTTCCCGTGCGCAGCGCCCGCCCCTTGCGCGATCCCCGGCGCATCGAGCGTCTCTTCGCCGAGCGGCTGAAGGGGATCGGCGACGATCTCGATGTCGGCTTCGGCTACGATCTCCTGCGCCTGTCGGTGGTGGAGACGGAGGCGATGGCGGAAGCGCAAACGAGCCTCACGCAAGAGGAGAGCGCGCCCGAAGCCTTGGCCGAACTTCTCGACCGCCTGTCCACGCGGCTCGGCGAAACCGCGCTGTTCTCGCTGGAGCCGGACGAAAGCCACCGGCCCGAACGCGCCCAGCACCGCGTCCAATGGCTGAGCGCGTCGGAGGCGGGCGGCTCGGACACGCCGCTCGCCCCCCGGCCGCTCCGGCTTCTCGTGCCGCCCGAGCCGGTGAGCGCCACGGCCGAGGTGCCGGACGGGCCGATCCGCCAGTTTCGCTGGCGGCGCGCGCATTACCGCGTGGAGCGGATCGAGGGGCCGGAGCGCATCGCGCCCGAATGGTGGCGCGAGGATGCCGCGCCGGAGCGCGACTATTTCCGCGTCGAGGACGAGGGCGGCCGGCGCTACTGGATGTTTCGCGAAGGCGCGCGACCGGACGGCGCGTCCGGCTGGTTTCTGCATGGGCTCTTCGCGTGACATCGGGCTTCCTGCCCCCCGGCCCCGGCTTTTGCGAGATCGGCGCGGCCTCGACCTTTTCCTTTCTGCGCGGCGTCTCGCAGCCGGGCGAGATGGTGGTGGCTGCCCAGGCGCTGGGGCTGGGCGGGCTGGGCTTGGCCGATCGCAACAGCGTCGCGGGCGTGGTGCGCGCCTATGATCAGGCGCGGCTCATCCAGATGCCCTTCCGCGCCGGGACGCGCCTCGTGTTTCAGGACGAGACGCCCGACCTCTTCGCCTATCCGCGCGACCGTGCCGCCTGGGGGCGACTTTGCCGGCTTCTGACGATCGGGAACCTGCGTGCGCCCAAGGGTGAATGCCATCTGACCCTGGCCGATCTCGTCGAATGGGGCGAAGGTCTCAGCCTCGCGCTGCTCGCGCCGGAGGAACTCGGTGGCGACGGGCAGGAAGCGCAGGCGGCGGAACGCCGGCTAACTCAGTCCCTCGCGCCGCTCGTCTCGGCCTTCCCCAAGGCCGTGCGCCTCGCGCTCGCCCCATGCTTCGACGGCGGTGATCGACGGCGGATCGAGCGCGCCGAGGCGCTGGCGCAACGCTTCAAGGCGCCGCTTCTCGCGACCAATGACGCGCTCTATCACGGCACGGAGCGCCGGCCCCTGAGCGATGTGGTGACCGCCATTCGCGAGCATGTGCCTCTCGCCCAAGCCGGCTTTCGGCTGGCCCGCAATGCCGAGCGACGGCTGAAACACGAGGGCGAGATGCTGCGGCTCTTTCGCGGCCACGAAGGGGCGCTCCGCGAAGCCAAGCGCTTTTTCGAAGAGGTCGAGTTCGATCTCGCGAGCCTCAAATACGATTATCCCGACGAGGCGCTGGGTCTGTCCGTCAGCCCGGCTGAGGAGTTGCGGCGTCTTGCCTATGAAGGCGCGGCCTGGCGCTACCACCCCAAACCCGTTCCGCCTGCGATCTTCGCGCGGATAGAAAAGGAAATGGAGCTGATCGAAGAGAAGAAATACGAGCCCTATTTCCTCACCGTCCACCGCATCGTGCAGGCCGCGCGCGATATGAAAATCCTCTGCCAGGGACGCGGCTCGGCGGCCAATTCCGTGGTCTGCTACTGCATCGGCGTGACGGAGGTTCACCCCGACAAGGCCGGGCTGCTCTTTGACCGCTTCATCTCCGCCGAGCGCGACGAGCCGCCCGATATCGACATCGATTTCGAGCACGAGCGGCGCGACGAGGTGATCCGCTGGATCTACGATTTCTATGGGCGGGACTCGGCCGCGATCGCCGCCACCGTCATCACCTATCGCGCCCGCTCGGCGGCGCGCGAGGTCGGCAAGTGCTTCGGCCTGTCGGAAGACGCCTTGAGCGCCCTGTCGGGCTCGGTCTGGGGCTATTCGGCGAGCGATCTGGGCGATGCCGAGGCCGAGGCGGCGGGCCTTTCGGCGCAGGATCGCACGACGCGCCATGTGCTCGACTTCGCCCATCAGCTCGCCGGCTTTCCGCGCCACCTGTCGCAGCATGTCGGCGGCTTCGTGCTGACGCGCGGCCGGGTGGACGAGACGGTGCCCGTGCTGAACACGGGGAGCAAGGGGCGCATCATCGTCGAGTGGGACAAGGACGATCTCGACACGCTCGGCATTCTCAAGATCGACATTCTGGCGCTCGGCATGCTCTCCTGCCTGCGCCGCGCCTTCGAGATGCTGAACCGACTTTATCCCGGCGAGGCGACGGGCGATGGGCGGGCGGCCTCGCTCGACACGCTGCCCGTCGAGCCACCCAACGCCCCGGTCTGGCGGATGACGCATCGGGCGGATACGCTCGGCACCTTCCAGATCGAAAGCCGGGCGCAGATGACCATGCTGCCCAAGCTGAGGCCCAACGAGTTCTACGATCTCGTCATCCAAGTCGCCATCGTGCGCCCCGGCCCGATCCAGGGCAACATGGTGCATCCCTATCTTCGGCGGCGCATGGGGCTGGAGAAGCCCGATCTTCCCAGCGACGAACTGAAGGACATTCTCGAGCGCACCTGCGGCGTTCCACTGTTTCAGGAACAGGCCATGCGCATCGCCATGGTGGCAGCCGGCTTCACGGGGGCCGAGGCGGACAAGCTGCGCCGCGCCATGGCGACCTTCAAGCGCTCGGGCCAAGTGACGCATTTCAAGGATCGGATGATCTCCGGCATGATCGCCAAGGGATACGAGGCCGATTTCGCCGCGCGCTGCTTCAGCCAGATCGAGGGCTTCGGCGAATACGGCTTTCCCGAAAGCCATGCCGCCTCCTTCGCGCTGCTCGTCTATGCCTCGGCCTATATCAAGTGCCATTTCCCGGATGTCTTCGCCGCCAGCCTTCTCAACTCGCAGCCCATGGGTTTCTACGCCCCGGCGCAGATCGTGCGCGATGCGCGCGAGCATGGGGTGGAGGTGCGCCCCGTCTGCGTCAACCGCTCGCGCTGGGATGCGACGCTGGAGCCCGGCCGCTTCGATCCGCGCGCCCTGCATCCGCGCCATCGCGAGATGGCCGGCGCGATCCGCACGCGCCACGCGCTGCGCCTCGGCTTGCGGCAGGTGAAGGACCTTGCTGAAGCGGACATGGCGCGGCTGGTCGCGGCGCGCGAGGCGGGCGGCCCCTTCCGCTCGCTGCACGATCTGCGCCAGCGCACCGGTCTGTCCCGCCGCGCCTTGGAGCGGCTGGCCGATGCCGACGCCTTTCAGGACATGGGCCTCAAGCGCCGCGCCGCGCTCTGGGCGGTGCAGGGACTGGACGAGCCGGTGGAGGATCTGCCGCTCTTCGCGCTGGCCAAGGGGCCGGACCTGCGCCCCGAAGCCCCAGCCGCGCTGCCCGACATGCCGGAGGGCGAAGAGGTGGTGAACGACTATCGCTTCCTGTCGCTGTCGCTGAAGGCGCACCCGATCTCCTTCCTGCGCGGGCACTTAAGCGATCTCGGCATCGTCCAGACGGCGGCGCTGGATCAGGTGAAGCCGGGGCGGCGGGTGGATGTCGCCGGGCTCGTCCTGATCCGCCAGCGGCCGGGCTCGGCCAAGGGCGTCGTCTTCATTACGGTGGAGGACGAAACGGGCGTCGCCAATGTCGTGGTCTGGAAGACGATGTTCGAACGCTATCGCTCCGTCATTCTCGGCGCGCGCTTCATCCGCATTTCCGGCCGCATCCAGCGCGACCATGGCGTGCAGCATCTCGTGGCCGAGCGGCTGGAAGACCTGTCGCCGCTTCTCGTCCATCTTTCGAAAGGCGGGCTGGAGCGCACGGACACGCTGCAACCGGCCGACCATGTGCGCAAGCCCTTGCGATACCACGGCGGGGAGCGCGCGCTGCAGCGGCCCATTCCGGCCGATGTGGTGGAGGCGGCGAGCGCGCTCGGCGCGGTTCTCTCGCGCGCCGACGAGTTCCGCCGCCCGCAGCCCGAAGGCCGTGTCAACCTGCACCGAACCCCGCGCGAGGGCCGCGCCATGCCCGATGTGCCTTGGGAAGAGCGATTGGGCGAGCGGCCGGGCGCGGTGGAGGACGAGACGCGGCGCACCCATGCCGTCCTGCCCAAGGGGCGCAATTTTCATTGAGGGCGTCAGGGTATCAGGCGTTCCGCGCCAATATCTCCCGCAGCGCCTCCACCAGCCGCTCGCATTCGGCCGGTGTGCCGACCGTGATGCGCAGGAAATCCGCGATGCGGGGTCGCGCGAAATGGCGCACCAGAATGGCTCGCTCGCGCAGCGCCCGCGCGAGGTCGGCGCCCGCCCGCGCCGGGTGCCGAGCGAACAGGAAATTGGCGCGGGAGGGGAGCACCTCGAAGCCGAGATCCCCAAGCGCGACTGAAAGCTCGTCCCGCGCGGCGACGGTCAGCGCCGTGTGATGCTCGAACCAGTCCCGGTCCCGCCAAGCGGCAAGCGCGCCGGCCTGCGCCGGGCGGCCGAGCGGATAGGAATTGAAACTGTCCTTCACCCGCTCCATCGCCTCGATCAGCCCTCGTTGGCCGAGCGCGAATCCGACGCGCAGGCCCGCCAGCGAGCGCGACTTGGAAAAGGTCTGCACCACCAGAAGGTTGGGATGGTCCCTAATGAGACCCGCCGCGCTCTCCGCGCCGAAATCTACATAGGCTTCGTCCACCACCACGGGCTGGTCGGGGTGATCCTGCAACAGTTGGCGGATCGCCGGCAGCGGCAGGGCGATGCCGGTCGGCGCGTTGGGGTTGGGCAGAATGATCGCGCCGCAGGGCCGGCGGTAATCCTCCACCCGCACCCGGAAGGTCTCGTCCAGCGCCACGGTCTCGTAAGGAATGCCGAAGAGCCGGGCATAGGTCGGATAGAAGGCATAGGTGATGTCGGGGAAGAGCAGCGGCCGCTCGTGGTTCAGAAGCCCCTGGAAGACATGGGCCAGAACCTCGTCCGACCCGTTGCCGACAAAGACCTCGCCCGCCGACAGGCCGAAGCTCGCGCCGATCGCCTCGCGCAGCGCCAGCGAGGACGGATCGGGATAGAGCCGCAGATCGTCCGAGGCCGCCGCGCGGATCGCCTCCAGCGCGCGGGGCGAGGGGCCATAAGGGCTCTCGTTGGTGTTCAGCTTCAGAAGATTGGCGACGCGAGGCTGCTCGCCCGGCACATAGGGCTCCAGCGTGTAAACGATCCGGCTCCAGAAACGGCTCATGAGACGACAGCTCCCCGCGTTGCGCGCGCCTTTGATAGACTGGCGAAAGGCGCACTGGCGAGGGGCGAAGCGCTCCCATGTCGGCCGGCTCCGGTGGCCTTTCTTCCCATCCGTTAGCCCTATCCACAACTGCGAGTCGAGCGTTTACGGGTCTGTGATGGAGGTGTGAGATGGTGGCGGACGGCCCATCCGAGACAGTCCCTTGACCTATCTCCTGCTGAAGTACCTGCATATTCTCGGCGCCACCGTCATTCTGGGGACGGGAACGGGCATCGCCTTTTTCATGCTGATGGCCCACCGCACGCGCGATGCCGCCTTCGTCGCGCGCACCGCCGGCGTGGTGGTGACGGCCGATCTCCTCTTCACCGCCTCCGCCGTGACGCTTCAGCCCATCACCGGCTATCTTCTGATGCACGAAGCCGGCTATGCCATGAGCGAGTTCTGGATTGTCGCATCCCTGGCGCTCTATGGTGTCGCGGGCCTGTTCTGGCTGCCGGTGGTCTGGATTCAGGCCCGGATGCGCGATCTGGCGCAGGAAGCCGCTGCCAAGTCCGAGCCGCTGCCGCCGCGCTATCACAGGCTGTTCCGCATCTGGTTCCTCTTCGGCTTTCCGGGCTTCGGTGCCGTTGCGGCCATCCTCTGGCTCATGATCGCCAAGCCGAGTCTCTGACCGATGGCACCGCTCCCGACCATCGCGATCCTGGGTGCCTCCGGCCTGATCGGCGAGGCGCTGGCGCGTTACCTGCAGGCCGAAGGCTACCCCGTCCTGGCGCTTGCCCGCCGCTTCACGCCCGCCCAGCGCCAAGCCCTGCGACGCCCCGTCGAGACGCCGCTCGTGGAAGCGTCCGCCGCCGATCTCTCGCGCCTTCTGGACGCGGAAGGGGTGGAGATCGTCGTGAACTGCATCGGCGTGTTGCAGGACAGCGGCAAGGGCCGGGCGCGGGCGGTGCATCGTGATTTCGCCGCCCGGCTGGTGGAGGCGACGCGAACGCGCCTCTTCGTCCAGATTTCCATTCCCGGCCGCGAGGCGGAGGATCGGACAGGTTTCAGCACCACCAAGCGCGAGGCGGAGCACCTGATCGCGCAGCAGGCCGTTTCTTTCGCGATCCTGCGCCCTGGCTTCGTCTGGGCCCCGGCGGCCTATGGCGGCAGCGCGCTGATCCGCGCGCTGGCCATGCTGCCCTTCGCCCTGCCGGCGCGCGAGGCCGCAAGCCCTTTTGCCGCGACGGATGTGCGCGACATCGCCCGCACGGTGGCCTTCCTCGCGCATCGCTGGGCCGAGGGCGAGCGAGACTGGCGCGTCACATGGGACGTGATGGAGCGCCGGCCCGGCACAGTGGAAACCGTGGTGGAGGCCGTGCGCCTCCATCTCGGCGGCCCGCCCGCGCGGCTGCGCCTTCCCGGTTTTCTGATGATGGCCGGCGCGCGTTTGGGCGATCTCGCCGCGCGTCTGGGCTGGTCGCCGCCCATCCGCACCACCGCGCTCATGGAAATGCAGCGCGGCGTTTCGGGCGACCCCGGCGCCTGGATGGAGGCGACGGGCCTTCAGCCCGCCTCGCTCCTCGATGCTCTCTCCGGCACGCCCGCCACCGTTCAAGAGCGCTGGTTCGCGCGTCTTTATCTCCTGAAGGCTCTGGTGTTCACCATGCTCGTTCTGTTCTGGCTCGTGTCCGGCCTTGTCGCGCTCACGATCTCCTTCGAAGCGGCCACCGCGATCCTGATCGGACTCGGCCTGCCGGTGGGCCTTGCCAAGGGCGCGACGGTGCTAACCAGCCTTCTGGACATTCAGATCGGCACGATGATCGCCACCCGTCGCACCGCCCGTCTCGGACTCTGGGCCGCCATCGCCCTGTCGCTGGCCTATGTTCTGGGCGCGATCCTCTTCGACCCCGACCTCTGGCTCGACCCGCTCGGCTCCATGGTCAAGACCCTGCCCGCCATCGTCCTCGCGCTGGTCGCGCTCGCGCTGCTGGACGAGCGGTAGGATTTACGAACCGGAGAGAAGCCGGATCGCTTGGTCCAACTGGTGGTCGACGCCCTCGCGCAACTCACTGCGGGTGAGGGGAATCGGCATGTCGGGTGTGACCCCAACCCCTTCGAAGGCCTGTCCGTCGGCCTTTGTTTCGCGCTTGGTGGACACGCGAAAGCTCATGCCGAACTCGGGGAAGCGTTGAACGAAAGGCTGTCCGGTGGAGCCGAACGTCGCTTCGCCCAGAACCGGACCCCGCGCGCCATCCTGGAAGCGCAGAACGAAATCCTCGCAGGCCGAGGCGCAGCCGCCATCTACCAGAGCCGCCATTTTCCCGACGAAGGCATCCGGCTCGGGCTGGGTCGTGTCTGCCCCCGCGCGCATCATCAGTTGGGGCAGGGAGGCCACCGTCCCGTGGAACGCCTCCTGGGCATCGTTGAGAGCGATGGTCATGGGAGAAACGAAGCTCGTGCCGCGATAGGGCCGGGTCATGATGGCCGCGAGAAGCCGGCTCGGCGTTTGCCCGCCGCCATTGCCGCGAAGATCGAGAAGGATGGCGCGCGCATCCTTTGCCGCCCGGATGGCGGTGATGGCCTCGTCCTCATACCGATGCCCGTCGAAACTGGGAATGCGCAGGATAACGAGCCCGTCGGGGCCGGGGCGGGACGTCACTTCCTTTGACAGCGTAAGTCCGCGCCATGGCGCGTCGGAGGGCGCTGCCCGATCGATAGGAACCTCCCGTCCGTCCTCCAGCGTGAGCGTAAAACTGGAAGGGAAAAGAAAGGGACGGCTCCAGACCACGCGGTCGAGGGTCGCCTGACTCGACTGTCCGATCTCGGCCCGGATCGGCTCCAGCCATTCATCGATCGGGTGTCCGTCCACCGCAATGACGACATCGCCGGAAGAAAGGACGGGAAGGCGCGAACGGAGGATGGTCCAGGCGCCCTCGACCGGGCGGAGGGTGAAGGGCAGCGGGCGTGCCTCCCGTTCCATCACCTCGTCGAAAAAGCCGGTATGGCCATTCTTCAGGCTGGCGAAGAGACGCATGGTCGCCAGTGAGAAATTTCGCCGATCGGGCGCCGTGAGAGCTTCCCTCAGATAGGCGTGATAGCGCGCTTCGAAATCATCGTCTGCGGGCAGGCCCTCGGCTTGGGCGAAATAGGTTCGGATCGCGTGATAGGCTGCCGAGGCGATCGCCGCGCGCTCGGCCAAATCCGGGTCTCGTACAGGCATGGTCTGGGCGGATGCTTGCTCCGCCAGGCAATCCAACGGCGGGCTCATTGCGCAGGCGAGAAAAGCGACAATCGACAAGACACGTCGAAACGGCATCGGTGCCCTTTCCGATCCGTCGAACCAACTCTACAGGCCCGCAGCATCGAACGGCCCCTCCGGTCGTCGCGATCAGGTCTATTGCATCGTTCTATGGCACATCATCTATCACGCGAGCGTGATGCCGCCAAGCGCCTGCCTGCGCATCGCCAAAAGCATCGTGCGCCATAGTTTGTCCCTTCAGGAACAGGGTTCGACGTCTTGAGGGAGACGGCGGCCGGGGGCAGGGCGCGCGAGCGCTCGGGGGAACGACGCTGACACGGGCCACTTCATCCACTCGAAGGCAGGGCTGCTGGCGCGACATCGCGCTCCCGCGAAGCGCCAAGCTCCCGCGAAGCGCCAAGCTCCAGCGAAGCGCCGAGCTTCCGCACAGCGCCGAGCTTTGGTGCGGTGCCAAGCCTGCACGAGGCCTCGCGCTTCGGCGCGCGGCGTCGCTTCTGCCGCTATTGGCCCTAGCCGCCTGCCAAGGGCCACAGTCGACCTTCGCCCCGGCGGGCATGGAAAGCGACCGCGTGCTCGGCCTGTTCTGGGTCATGCTCGCGGGGGCTGTCGCCATCTGGCTCTTCGTCATGGGCATTTCGGTCTATGCCACGCGCAGCGAAAGCCGGCCCTTGAGCGACAAGGCCGGCCAGCGCTTCATCCTGTGGGGCGGCGTCGCCTTTCCCGTCGTGGTGCTGACCGCGCTTCTCGTTTTCGGTCTGCGCCTCATGCCCGAGTTCCGTGCCCCGGCCGATGGCCCGCGCATCGCCGTCTCGGGCGAGCGCTTCTGGTGGCGCGTTCATTACAACACGCCCGATACGCCGGGCGTCGCCAAGGCGCTGTCGGGCGAGGGCGTGCCGTCCGCCAACGAAATCTGGCTGCCGGTGAACCGGCGCTCGGAACTGCTTCTGGGCTCGCCCGACGTCATCCACTCCTTCTGGGTGCCCAACATCGCGGGCAAGACGGATACGATCCCCGGCCGCATCAACCGGCTCGTGGTGGAGCCGACCAAGCTCGGCCTCTACAACGGCATCTGCGCCGAGTTCTGCGGCACCGCCCATGCGCAGATGCTGTTTCGCGTGCGCGTCGTCAGCCAGGAGGAGTTCGACGCCAAGGTCACGGCGGAAGCCGCGCCCGCGACCGTTCTCGACCATCCCGGCCGGATCGCCTTCGAGCGCAATGGCTGCGGCGCCTGCCACGCCGTGCGCGGCACGGACTCGGCCGGCCTCGTCGGCCCTGATCTCACGCATCTGGCCAGCCGCCAGACGCTCGGCGCGGGCATTCTGGACATGAACCCCGACAATATCATGCGCTTCGTCGCGCTCACCGAACACGAGAAGCCGGGCGTCGAGATGCCGTCCTTTTCCATGCTGCCGCGGGATGAACTCCGGCAGATCGCCGAATGGCTGGGGGCGCTGAAATGAGCATGGCGGCCGAACTCAATGCGATGCGCCGCCCCGAGGACCCGGACCAGGAGGACGAATCCGTCCGCAAGGCCCAGGCCGAACGCCTGATCGCCGTCTGGGATAGCCCCAAGGGCTGGCGCTACTGGTCCGACGTCAACAACACGACGGTCGGCGTCTGGTACACGGCGACGGCCTTCGCTTTCATGCTGTTCGCCGGCGTGCTCGGCCTGATGATCCGCGTGCAGCTGGTCGCGCCCGACACCGACTTCCTGTCGGCGACCATGTACAATCAGGTCTATACGCTGCACGGCACGGTGATGATGTTCCTGTTCGCCGTCCCGATCTTCGAGGCGGTGGCGGTGATCCTCCTGCCGCAGATGCTC
>NZ_BBWS01000004.1:0-4518 GCF_001463925.1 Aureimonas sp. N4
CCTGCCGCAGATGCTCGGCGCGCGCGACCTGCCGTTCCCGCGTCTCTCGGCCTTCGGATATTGGTGCTTCCTGATCGGCGGCATCTTCGTCTGCGGCTCGATCTTCTTCGGGCAGGCGCCCGATTCCGGCTGGTTCATGTACCCGCCGCTGACCACGCAGGCGCGCTTCACGCCGGGTTACGGGGCGGATATCTGGCTGCTCGGCCTCTCCTTCATCGAGGTGGCCTCGATCGCGGCGGCGGTGGAACTCATCGTCGGCGCGCTGAAGTGCCGCCCGCCCGGCATGAAGCTGAACCTCATGCCGCTCTACGCCTGGTATGTCCTGGTGGTTGCGGCGATGATCCTCTTCGCCTTTCCGCCGCTGATCGCGGGCGACGTCCTGTTCGAAATGGAACGCCTGTTCGACTGGCCCTTCTTCGATCCGACGCGCGGCGGCGATCCGATGCTCTGGCAGCATCTGTTCTGGATCTTCGGTCATCCGGAGGTCTACATCATTTTCCTGCCGACCATCGCGCTCTTTGCGATGATCATCCCGACCTTCGCGCGCCGCCCCTTGATCGGCTATTCCTGGATCGTGCTCGCGGCGGTCGGCACCGGTTTCCTATCGTTCGGCCTGTGGGTCCACCACATGTTCACGACAGGCCTGCCGGCCATGTCGCTCGGCTTCTTCTCGGCGGCGTCGGAAGCGGTCGCGATCCCGACCGGGGTGCAGATTTTCGTGTTTCTGGCGACATGCCTTGCCGGCCGCGTGATCTTCGCCGTCCCGATGCTCTTCGTGTCCGGCTCGCTCGGCATTTTCGTGCTGGGCGGTCTCACCGGCGTCATGGTGGCGATCGCGCCCTTCGACTGGCAGGTGCACGACACCTATTTCGTCGTGGCCCATCTCCACTACGTCATCATCGGCGGCGTGCTGTTTCCGATTGTGGCGGGCCTCTACTATTATTGGCCGATCGTTTCCTCGCGCAAACTCTCGGACCGCTGGGGCAAGATCGCCTTCTGGCTGATGTTCGTCGGCTTCAATGTCGGCTTCTTCCCGATGCACTATTCCGGCATGATCGGCATGCCGCGCCGCGTCTACACCTATCCGGCCGCGCTCGGGCTCGAACTGCCGAACCTCATCTCGACAATCGGCGCCTTCATCTTCGCCGCCGGCTTCCTGATCGTGGTGGCCGACATGCTGCGCCCCCGCAAGGACCCCTATGCGGACCGCAATGTCTGGAACGCCGGCACGCTGGAATGGTCGGGCGAGGTGCCGGACCAGCCCTGGGGCGTGCGCTCCGTGCCGATCATCCGCTCGCGCTACCCGCTCTGGGATCAGCCGGGCTTCGTGGACGATATCGACAAGGGCCGCTTCTATCTGCCCGACGCGCAGGAGGGAAAGCGCGAAACGCTGGTGACGAGCGTGCTCGACGCCGAGCCGATCCAGTGCCTGCGCGTGCCCGGCCCGTCCTTCGTGCCGATGGGCGCGGCGGTCTTCCTCGGCGCCTGCTTCATCGCCGCGACCTTCCACTACTGGACGCTGACCATCGCCTCGCTGGTGATCGCGATCTTCGTCATCATGTTCTGGCTCTGGAAGGCCACCGCCGTCATCCCGGAGAAGGACGAGAAATATGTCGGGCTCGGCCTGACCCTGCCGACCTACATGTCCGGCCCGCATTCGGTCTCCTGGTGGGCCATGTTCATCACCATGATCGGCGATGCGACGGCCTTCCTCAGCCTCGTCTTCGGCTATTATTTCTTCTTCACGATCCACGAGAACTTCCCGCCGCCCGGCGACACCGGGCCGGGCCAGTTCTGGCCGAGCGTGTCGCTAGCGCTTTTCGCGCTCGGCTGGGGCGCGACGCTCCTGTCGCATCGCGTGTTGAAGCGTAGCAGTACGATGCTGGCGCGCGCTCTGATGGCGCTGGGGCTCGTGGCCTTCCTTGGCGCCGGCGCGGCGCTGCTCTGGGCGCCGCATGTGACCGGGCTTCAGCCGACCGTCCATGTCTATCCCGCCACCGTCTGGATTCTCTGCATCTGGACCGCGATCCATGCCGGCGTCGGCGCGCTGATGCTGGCTTACTGTCTGGCGCGCTCCTTCGCGGGCAAGCTGACAGGGCGCTACGATATCGATCTCTCCAATGTCGCGCTCTACACGCATTTTGCGGCGGCCACCGGCCTTGTGACGGTGCTCACCGTCGGCTGGTTCCCTCTCGTGGCGGGAGGGTAGAGTGACTTTCGAAACCTCGCGGGGTCGGCTGGCGGAGGCTTTTCGCCGCCGGGCATCGTTGTCCATCCTCGTCGATGCCGCCGGCATCGACTGCGGTCGGCGTCTTGCCGACGACCAAAATCCTTCCACCATCCTCCGCCCGGAGGTCTCGAAAGTCACTCTGCGATGTTCGGCCTAAGGCGCGGCACGCGCGACAGTCTCATCACCATGGTCGCGACGCCCACGGTCTGGGCGCTGCATTTCCTCCTGTCCTATGTCTGGGTGGCGAGCGCCTGCGCGCCCAACGAGGACGTGTTCAAGTCCATCACCCCGGCGCGGATCGGGGTCGCCATCGCCACCGTTCTGGCGCTGGCCTTCTGCTTCTTTGCCGGCTTGCGCGCGTGGCGCGAATGGCGCGCGGAAGGCGGCGAGCCGCCGCATGATCAGCCCACGAAGGCCGACCGCGAGCGGCAGATGGAGATCGCCTCCGTGCTTCTGTCGGGTCTCTCCTTCCTCGCCGTCATCTTCACGGCGCTGCCCGTCCTTCTCGTCGCGGATTGCCGATGAGCTCCCCCGCGCTTCGGCGGCATGGGCCGCTTTGTCTCGCCCTCCTGCTTCTCGCCGTGCTCTGGGTCGGGCCGCTGCCGGCGCGGGCGGAGACCTCCTTTGCCGCGCATATGGTCCTGCATATGGGCGTCGTGGCGCTGGCCGCGCCGCTTCTGGCCTTCTCGCTCGGGCGATCCGGCCTTTTGCCGGCGAGCGCCGGCACGGGGCGCTTCGTCCTGCCCGCCGCGCTTCTCGAATTCCTGCTCATCTGGGGTTGGCACGCCCCGGCGCTGCATGACGCCGCGCGCCAGCATATCGGCCTCTTCGCTCTGGAACAGGGCTCGTTCCTGCTCGCCGGCCTGTTTCTCTGGACGACGGCGCTCGGGAGTCTCGGCAGCCCGCAGACCGGCGCGCGCGCGGCCGGGGCAGCGGGCCTGCTTCTCACCTCCATGCATATGACGCTGCTCGGCGCGCTTCTGCTTCTGGCGCCGCGCCCGCTCTATCGCTGCGGCACGCTCTGCTCGCCGCTGGCGACGCTGACCCCGCTGGAGGACCAACAACTCGGCGGTACCTTGATGCTGCTCGTCGGCGGCGCGGCCTATCTCGCGGGCGGGATCGCGCTGCTCGCCGGCGTCTTGAGAATACCAAAGGTCGAGGCGCGCCCATGAAGCGGTTCATCAAGATCACCTGGACCCGCCTTGCGCTTCTGCCGGTCGTGGGCGTCGCCGGCGCGCTTCTCGTCGGCGGCTCCGGCCTCGTGTCGATCGCCGCCTCGTCGGGCCATTTCGCGCCGGTCGAATGGTTCCTCCACTGGACCTTCAACCGCGCGGTCTCGACCCAGTCTCTGCCGATCAAGGTGCCGGACGGCATCGATCTGAACGACCCCCTGCTGATCCAGCGCGCGGCCGGCCATTTCGCCAGCGGCTGCGCACCCTGCCACAGCGGGCCGGGGGAGCTTCAGTCGCCGCTCACCTCCTACATGGTGCCGCCGCCGCCCCGGCTCGAAGCGCGCATCGGCGAGTGGAAGGACCGCGAGCTTTACTGGCTCGGCCTCCATGGCATCAAATATTCCGGCATGCCCTCCTGGACCACGCAGACGCGGCCGGACGAAATCTGGTCGCTCGTCGCCTTCCTGCGCGCTCTGCCCGACATGACGCCCGAAACCTATGCCAATCTGGCGCTGGGTGGCGCGGGCGGCGGCATGGCCGGCGCGCCCGTACCGGCGGCGTTGAAGCCGGCGCTGGCGGGCCTGGGGCAGAAAAGCGTGCCGGCGCTCGCCGATTGCGCGCGCTGCCATGGCTATGACGGGCGCGGGCGTGGCGCGGCCGGCTCCTTCCCCAATATCGCCGGACAGCCGGAAGCCTATCTCGCGGAAACGCTGATCGCCTATGCCAATGGCACGCGCGAAAGCGGCATCATGACGCCCGCCGCCGGCATCCACGATCAGGCGGTCTTGCGCGAACTCGCCGCCTGGTATGCCAGCCAGGACCCCGGCCCGGCGGCCGGCGGAGACATTCCGCCGCCCTCGGGCGTCACGATCGGATACGAGGGCGCGGCGCGCCTGCCGCGCGGCAGCGTCGGCCCGAATGCGCCTGCGACGGAGCCCGCCGCCACCGGCTCGGCCGCCGAGGTCGACCATGCCGCCGCGCACGGCCCGCCCTACAGTCCATCGGGCCTTCTGGACCTCGGCCGGCGCATCGCGGAGGAGGGCCTGCCCGAGCGCAAACTCGCCGCCTGCGACACCTGCCACGGCGCGGCGGGGCGCGAGAAGAACCCGCATCACC
>NZ_BBWS01000005.1:0-45294 GCF_001463925.1 Aureimonas sp. N4
AGAAGAACCCGCATCACCCCCGCCTCGCCGGCCAGCCGGAATGGTTTATCGCCACGCAGCTCCAGCTCTGGAAGGACAAGCACCGGGGCGGCACGCCGTTCAACCATGTGATGATACCGATCGCCACCAACATGACCGAAGAGCAGATCGACGCGCTGGCGCTCTGGTATTCGCGCGCCGCGCCTTGAAGGCGGGTTTGATCGGGAAGAGCGGTCCCGGCGCCTCCGCTCGACGGCCCAACACCCCGCGCCGAACCGCCAGGCAGCGGCGGAGCGCCGGTCTGTCGCTCCGTTTTATGCGGGCTGCGGTGGCGTCGGCGTGGGGCCGGCGTCCGACCCATCCATCGGGATGCCCGCCTCGAAGTGGCCGTGCTGCTCGCCGGATCCTTCAAGGGGGCAGCCCTTCCCAGCGCGACACCGGGGCGCTAAGCCGGCCTTTCGAACGAGCTGGCGAGCACGTGCCGGCTTTGTGGGGAAAGCCGACATGCCGCTTCATATCGAGACGCCCCTTATCGCCTCCTCGCCTTTGTCGAGGAAGGGGCTCGACGTCCTGTTGAAGCTCGAAGCCCTCCAGCCGCCCGGCTCCTTCAAGCTCCGGGGCATCGGCCACGCCTGCGAGCGCCATGCGCAAGCCGGCAAGCGGCGTTTCGTCTCCTCCTCCGGCGGCAATGCGGGGCTCGCCGTCGCCTATGCCGGCCGCCGGCTCGGCCTGCCCGTCACGGTCGTCGTGCCGGAAACCACGAGCACGCGGGCCCGCGCCCTGATCGAGGCCGAGGGTGCGGAACTGCGCGTCCACGGCGCGGCGTGGCACGAGGCCAACGCGCTGGCGCTGTCGCTCGTGGACGAGGCGACGGCGTTCCTTCATCCCTTCGACGATCCGCTTCTCTGGGAGGGTCATGCGAGCCTGATCGACGAGGCGATCGGCCAAGGCGCGCGCTTCGACGCGGTGGTGCTCTCGGTCGGCGGCGGCGGGCTTCTCGCCGGCGTGGTGGAAGGGCTGAAGCGCAACGGATTGAGCACGCCCGTCTTCGCGGTGGAGACGCACGGCGCGGCCTCGCTGGCGCGCTCCGTGGAAGCCGGGCAGCGAGTGGAACTTTCGGAGATCGCGACCGTCGCGACCTCGCTCGCCGCCCGGCAGGTCTGCGAGCAGGCGTTCGAGCTGACCAAGCGCCACGACATCCGCCCCGTTCTCGTGAGCGACCGCGCGGCGCTGGCGGCCTGCGAGCGCTTTCTGGAGGATCACCGCATTCTGGTCGAACCCGCCTGCGGCGCGGCGCTGGCGGCTTTGGAAGAGGGCGCGGCCGACCTTTCGGGCCTCCGTTCGGTTCTTGTCGTCGTCTGCGGAGGGGCGGTTGCGACCATCGACACGATCCGCGCCGCCCAAGCCGCGCTCGCGAATGCGGCCTGACGCGTTTCTACGGGATGCATGGTTTTCGCCTCGGCCCCTCTCGCCTCGCGGGCATCGGCCGCGCATCATCCCGAGCTGATTCGGGGGAGCGGGCATGAGCATCTTGTTTCTGGGCATCGACGCGGGCGGTACGGCCTGCCGCGCCCGGCTGATCGACGAGAGCGGCGCGCTGTTCGGGGAAGGCGCGGCGGGGCCGGCGTCGGCGCGGCTGGGCGTCGAAGCGGTATTCGACGCCATGATGTCGGCCGCGCGCGAGGCATGGCGGGCGGCCGAACTCGGCCCCTTCGCCTTCGGCCGGGTGCGCGCGGCGGCCGGCATTGCCGGCTTTCGTCGCGAGGGCGTGGCGGAGGATTTCGCCCTGCGGCCGCATCCGTTCGAAAGCCTGACCCTCACCGATGACGGCACGATCGCGTGTCTGGGCGCCCATGGCGGGGCCGATGGCGGCGTGGTGATCGCCGGCACGGGCTCCATCGCCTATGCGCTGCGGGGCGGGGAGACGCTGCGCTTTGGCGGCTACGGCTTTCCGGCCTCCGACGAGGGTTCGGGCGCGCGGCTCGGCCTTTCCGCCATGGAAGCCGCCTTCCAGGCGCTCGACGGTCGCCTTCAGCCGACGCCGCTGACCGAAGCGTTGCTGGATCGTTTCGGCGCGCGCGCCCCGGCCATGACGCTTTGGTGCGACGGCGCGACGCCGACCGACTATGCGGCGCTCGCCCCGCTCGTGACGCTCCATGCCGAGCGCGGCGACAAGGTGGCCCAATTGCTGATGGAAAGCGCGGGTGACGCGCTGGCCGCCCTCGCCGCGACGCTGGAGGCCGCCGGCTGCCCGCGCATCGCGCTGATCGGCGGCCTGTCCACCGCGATCCAGCCCTATCTGCCCCAAGCGCTGGCCCGTCGCCTTGCCGAGCCGATGGGGGATGCCTTGGATGGCGCGCTGGCGCTGGCCGGGTTGCCGCTGGCGGGGGCGTCAGCATAAGGGCATCTCGCAAATCCTCGAAGCCGAACGCGTGCGAGAGGTTTTCGTCCAACCGCGGTGAAGCGAAGCCCGTCGATGCGAGGCGACATCGGCAATGGTTTGCGGACGCGGCTGAAAGCCAGAGCGAAAAAATCCTCCCCCGACTCGCATCATATCGCTCCGCTTTGCCGGCTTATCTTGGCGCGACTCAAGCCGGGCCCGCGTTTCCATGTCGGATAGACGCCCGTCCTTGTCGCTCACATGGTGGCGCGAACCGCCTCGAATCGTGTAACGACAGCGTGAGGGAAATAGCCGTGTCGCACCGGCGCGGCCTTGCATGAGGAAGCGAAGACGATGAAATCACGTGCCGCCGTAGCCTGGGAAGCCGGCAAGCCGCTGACGATCGAGACCGTCGATATTCGCGGTCCGCAGCCGGGCGAAGTGCTGGTGGAGATCATGGCGACGGGCGTCTGCCACACCGACGCCTACACGCTGTCGGGTCTGGATTCCGAAGGCAAGTTCCCCGCCATTCTCGGCCATGAAGGCGCGGGCATCGTGCGCGAGGTCGGCGCGGGCGTCACCTCCGTGAAGCCGGGCGACCATGTGATCCCGCTCTACACGCCCGAATGCCGCAATTGTAAGAGCTGCCTGTCGCAGCGCACCAATCTCTGCACCGCCATCCGCTCGACCCAAGGCCAAGGCGTGATGCCCGACGGCACCTCGCGCTTCCGCTGCGACGAGGCGACCGTCTTCCATTATATGGGCTGCTCGACCTTCTCGAACTTCACCGTTCTGCCCGAGATCGCGGTGGCGAAGGTGCGCGAGGACGCCCCCTTCGACAAGATCTGCTATATCGGCTGCGGCGTGACGACGGGCATCGGCGCCGTGATCTACACGGCCAAGGTCTGGCCGGGCGCCAATGTCGTGGTCTTCGGTCTGGGCGGTATCGGCCTCAACGTGCTCCAGGGCGCGCGCATGGTCGGCGCGGACAAGATCATCGGCGTCGATCTCAACCCCGCCAAGGTCGAGATGGCCCGCAAGTTCGGCATGACCGACTATATCAACCCGAACGAGGTCGGCCACGACAAGGTCGTGCAGGCGATCCTCGATCTGACGGGCGGCGGCGCGGACTTCTCCTTCGACGCGACCGGCAACACGACCGTCATGCGTCAGGCGCTGGAATGCTGCCATCGCGGCTGGGGCGAGTCGATCATCATCGGCGTCGCGGAAGCGGGCAAGGAAATCTCGACCCGTCCGTTCCAGCTCGTCACGGGCCGCGTCTGGAAGGGCACGGCCTTCGGCGGCGCGCGCGGCCGCACCGACGTTCCCAAGATCGTCGACTGGTACATGGACGGCAAGATCAACATCGACGACCTCATCACCCACAAGATGTCGCTGGACGAGATCAACACGGCGTTCGACCTCATGCACGAAGGCAAGTCGATCCGCTCGGTGGTGGTTTACTAAGATCGCTTTTGTCGATGCGGTCGGGCCTGTCCCGATCCTGAGGTCGAGCCCTGCCGCGTCCGCGCGGCGGGGTTTGCGCGTTGGCGCCGAGCTTGCCAGGGCGGGGGCTCGGCGCTTAGCATGACAGGGATCGGCGCCTTGCGACGTCCACGAATCTCTCGCCGGCCTCGAGCTGGCGAATGTCCAGACAGGTGCCGGGAATGACGGATGAGGAATGGCGCTGGCGGCGGTTCGATGAACTGACGGTTCGCGAACTTCACGACCTCCTGAAGCTGCGCTGCGATGTGTTCGTGGTGGAGCAGGCCTGCGCCTTCGCCGAGATCGACGGGCAGGACCCGGCGGCCTTCCATCTCCTGCGGCGGGAGGCGGGCTTCTTGGCCGGATGCCTGCGCGTCTTTGCGCCGGAACGGCTTGGCGAGCCGGCGCGCATCGGGCGCATCGCGACCTCGCCGGCGCATCGCGGCACCGGGCTCGGCCATCGCATGATGGGCGAGGCGCTCGATTTTTGTGCCGAGAATTTTGCTGGAGCCGACATCGTTCTGTCGGCGCAAAGCCATCTTCAACTCTTTTATGGCAAGCACGGCTTCCAGCCCGTGTCGGAGACTTATCTCGAAGACGACATTCCCCATGTCGATATGCGACGCCACGCGGGCGCCGCGTTTCATCCCTGATCGCTTCTCGCGCAAGGACCTTTGACCATGCCGCTCGATATCGTTTCCACCGCGAAGGCCCATGGCGGCACGCAGGGCGTGTATCGCCACCATTCGCGGGCGACCGACACGCTGATGACCTTTGCCGTGTTCGTGCCGCCGCAGGCGAGCGAGGGGCGCGTTCCCGTTCTCTGGTATCTCTCGGGCCTTACCTGCTCGCACCAGAACGCCATGGACAAGGCGGAATACCGGCGGCTCGCCGCCGAACTCGGCCTGATGATCGTTCTGCCCGACACCAGCCCGCGCGGGGCCGACGTGCCGGACGAGAAAGACAATTGGCAGTTCGGTTCGGGCGCGGGCTTCTATGTGGACGCGACGCGCGAGCCCTATGCCGAGAACTACCGCATGTACACCTACGTGACCGACGAACTACCCGGCTATCTCGCCACGCACTTCCCGGCCGACATGAAGCGCCAGGGCCTATTCGGCCATTCCATGGGCGGGCACGGCGCGCTCACCATCGCGCTGCGCAATCCCGAGACCTATCGCTCGGCCTCGGCCTTCGCGCCGATCGTCCAGCCGACCACGGCCGACTGGTCCAAGCCCGCGCTCGACAAGTATCTGGGCGTCGGCGCCAAGTCGCAGCGCCTCTACGACGCGACGGCGCTGATCGAGGACGGCCACCGCTTCCCGGAATTCTACGTCGATCAGGGCACGGCCGATTCGTTCCTCGACACCGGCCTGCGCCCGCAGCTTCTCGCCAAGGCCTGCGAGCGCGCCGGCATCAAGCTGACCCTCAACATGCGCGAGGGCTACGACCATTCCTACAACTTCATCTCCACCTTCATGGACGATCATCTGCGCTACCACGCGGACCGTCTGAAGGGCTGACGATCGGGTGGGGCGGCGGAGCGATCCGACCGCCCTTTTTCATGATGTGGACGGCGGCAGGCGGGATGCCGCAACAGGGGGACAGGACGACATGAGCGAACAACAAGCCGATCTCGGCGTGCTCGGCATGGGCACGATGGGCGCCAATCTGGCGCTGAACTTCGCCGACAATGGCGGCTTCACCGTGGCGCTGGGCAACCGCACGGTGGAAAAGGCCTATGGCATCAGGGACAGCAATCCCGCGCTGGCCGAGCGCCTCGTGCCCGCCGACTCGATCGAGCATTTCATTTCGACGCTCAAGAGCCCGCGCGTCGTGGTCATCATGGTCAATGCCGGCAAGCCGGTGGATGAGCAGATCGACCTCGTGCTGCCGCATCTCGCCCCCGGCGACATTCTGATCGACGCCGGCAATGCCGATTTCAACGACACGGTGCGCCGCGAGCGCGCGATCAAGGACACGGGCATCCACTTCGTCGGCATGGGCGTCTCGGGCGGCGAAGAGGGCGCGCGCCACGGCCCTTCCATCATGGTGGGCGGGGATCAGGCCGTCTGGCAGCGCCTGAAGCCGCTTCTGGAGCCGATCTCGGCCAAGTTCGACGCCAGCCCCTGCGTGGACTGGCTCGGCACGGATGGCGCGGGCCATTTCGTCAAGACGATCCATAACGGCATCGAATATGCCGACATGCAGATGATCGCCGAGATCTACGGCGTCCTGCGCGACGGCATCGGCCTGTCGGCGGGCGAGATCGGGGACATCTTCTCCGACTGGAACACGCGCGGCCTCCAGTCCTATCTGGTCGAGATCACCGCCGTGACGCTGCGCGAGAAGGACCCCGAGACCGGCAAGCCGCTGGTGGACGTGATCGTGGACGAAGCCGGCCAGAAGGGCACGGGCCGCTGGTCGGTGATCGAGGCGCAGAAGCTCGGCGTCGGCGCGACCACGCTGGAAGCGGCCGTTTCGGCACGCGGCATCTCCTCGCGCCGCGCCGAGCGCGCCGAAGCCGAAAAGCTGTTCGGCGATATCGAAACGGCGCGCGCGGAGTTCCATGGCGACCATGACGGGCTCGCGGAACTGGAAGCCGCGCTCGAGACCGCCAAGATCATCGCCTATGCGCAGGGTTATGCCGTGATGGCCGAGGCCAGCCGCGAGTTCGGCTGGAACCTGCCGCTCGGTGGCATCGCCCGTATCTGGCGCGCCGGCTGCATCATCCGCTCGCGCTTTCTGGACGACATCACGCAGGCCTACGAGGCGGGCGAGGTCGTCAACCTCCTCCAGTCCCCCCACTTCGCCAGCCGCGTGCGCGAGGGGCAGGCGAGCCTTCGCCGCGTCGTCGCCAAGGCGGCGCTGGCCGGGCTTCCCATTCCGGCGCTCTCGGCCGCGCTCGCCTATTTCGACGATTATCGCCACGCGCGCGGCACCACCAACCTGACGCAGGCGCAGCGCGATCTCTTCGGCGCGCACACGTTCCGCCGGCTCGACCGGGAAGGCGTGTTCCACCACAAGTGGCCGCAGGTCTGATCCGACCTCCCACGATCGTGAAGGGCTCGCGCAAGCGGGCCCTTTTCGTTGGAAAGCCATATGGAAAAAGGCTTTCAGGTCGAGCGCGCGCCAGACAATCGTGTCAACACGGATGAATCACATCGGCGCGAAGCCGGTTGTTGGGCGGCGGGCCGACGCCACTTGGCTGGGTCAGAGCGGCCGAAGCGTCGCTGCCTCCAACTCGTGAGACCCGACCCGATGCGCTCGTCATCCCGCCTTCTCGCCGTGCTTCTCGCTTCTACGCTTCTCAGCGCCGGCCCCGCCCTGGCCCAAGCCGAGGGCTCGCAGGCCGACCGCCTGTCGCATGTGGACGGCAACCTGCCCGACGCCGGCAACGCGCCCGGCCAGCCCGCCGAAACGGCCGAGGCCAACGCGCCGAACCAGAAACCCGCCTTCGAGAACCAGACGCGCGCGCCGCAGCCGGCCGAGCTTGCCAAGGTCACGACCACCACCGTTGTCGAAGACCTGCCGCATCTCTGGGCCATGGAGTTCCTGCCCGACGGCCGGATGCTCGTCACCGCCAAGAAGGGCGAGATGATGGTGCTCTCGGCCGACGGCAAGACCAGGACCACCGTCAGCGGCGTCCCGAAGGTGGAGTCCAGCGGCCAGGGCGGCCTGCTCGACGTCGCGCTCGCGCCGGGTTTCGCGGATGACGGCATGATCTACTTCACCTTCTCCGAGCCGCGCGAGGGCGGGGGCAACGGCACCTCGCTCGCCAGCGCCAAGCTCGTGATGGAAGGCGACCAAGCCAAGCTGGAGGGAATGAAGGTCGTCTTCCAGCAGGTGCCCGCCTATGACGGCGACAAGCATTTTGGCTCGCGCATCGTGTTTGCGCCCGATGGCAAGATCCTGCTCGGCGTCGGCGAACGCTCCGACACGCCGATCCGCGATCAGGCGCAGGATCTGAATTCGGGTCTCGGCAAGGTCTTCCGCATCAACGCTGACGGTTCGATCCCCGAGGACAATCCTTTCGTGAAGCGCGAGGGCGCGCAAGGCGCGATCTGGAGCTATGGCCACCGCAACATCCAGTCCGCCGCGCTGGATGCCGACGGGCGGCTCTGGACGGTGGAGCACGGCGCGCGCGGCGGCGACGAGCTGAACCGCCCGGAAGCGGGCAAGAACTACGGCTGGCCCGTCATCACCTATGGCATCGACTATGGCGGCGGCCCGATCGGCGAGGGCAAGACGGCGATGGAGGGCATGGAGCAGCCCGCCTATTATTGGGACCCGGTGATCGGCCCATCGGGAATGACACTCTATCGCGGCGAGGAATTTCCGGCCTGGCAGAACGCCTTCATCATGGGCGGCCTCGTCACGCAGGGTCTGGTGATCGTCCATCTCGACGGCGACCGGGTGAAGAGCGAGGAGCGCGTGCCGCTCGAAGCGCGCATCCGCGACGTGAAGGTCGGCCCGGACGGCGCGGTCTATGCGCTGACCGAGCGCCGGCAGGGCGAGGGCTCGTCCACCATCCTGCGCGTGGCGGCGGCGGACTGAGCGGCGTTCTCTCTTCTCATGAATCATGAAGAAGCCGGCTCGAAAGGGCCGGCTTTTGAACTCAGAGCGGAAAGGCCATCGGGTCTCCCGAATGGGGATGAGGCATGACGGCCATGTCGAGCCCGTAGATGCGCTTCAGCGGCTCGGGCGAGACGACCTCGCGCGGCCGCCCGCGCGCCACGACCCGCCCGCCTTTCAGCGCCAGAATCTCGTCGCAGAAGCGCGCGGCCATATTGACCTCGTGGAGGACGGCGACGACGCCGACGCCCTTCTCATGGCTGAGCCGGCGAACGAGATCCAGAATCTCGATCTGATGCGCGACGTCGAGCGCAGAGATCGGCTCGTCCAGAAGAAGGCAGCGCGCATCCTGCGCCACCAGCATGGCGAGCCAGACGCGCTGGCGCTCGCCCCCCGACAGCGCGTCCACCGCCTGATCGCCCATCGCCTCCGTATCCGTCAGCGCCAGGGCCTCGGCCACCTTTTGCCGGTCGGCCGCGCCGAAGCGCCCGAACGGCCCGTGCCAGGGATAGCGGCCGAGGGCGACGAGTTCGCGCACGCTCATGCCCGGTGCTGCGGGCGTCGATTGCGGGAGATAGGCAACGGCGCGGGCGAAATCGCGCGAGCCCCATTGGCTTATATCCCGGCCGGCGAAGGCGAGGCGACCGGCGCTCGGGCTTTCCTGCCGGGCGAGGAGCTTCAGGAGCGTCGACTTGCCCGAGCCATTGTGCCCGACCAGCCCGACGACGCGGCCTGCGGGCAGGTCCAGCGTCACGTCATAGAGGAGCCGGCGGCCCGGCACGTCGAAGGAGACGCCCTCCAGCGAGAAGCCATCAGGCTCAGGTGAGGCGGCTGCGGCGCGCGCGGGCGCGGGCGTATCGAGCATGGCGGACCTCATGCGGAGCGGCGGTTGAGAAGCAGCATCAGGGCCGGCGCGCCGATCAGCGCGGCGACGATGCCGGTCGGCATCTGCCAGGGATAGGCGAGGGTGCGGCCGAGCCAGTCGGCCATGACGAGAAGCAGCGCACCCGACAGGGCAGAGGCGAGAAGCGCGGGCGCGGCGCGGTGCAGCCCCAGGAGCCGCGCGGCATGGGGCGCCATCAGCCCGACAAAGGTGAGCGGGCCGACAAGGGGGGTGGCGGCGGCCGTGAGGCAGGCGGCGAGCAGAAAGAGCAGGAGCCGCGCGCGGGCGAGCGGCAGGCCGAGCGAGGCCGCTCCGGCGGGGCCGAGCGGCAAGAGGCCGAGCGGGCGCGCGGCCAGAAGCGTCAGCGCCGTGAAGAGGACCGCGCCGCCGGCTGCCCAGAGCGATGTGGCGGCGTCGAGCCCACTGGTGGAGCCGGCCATCCAGGCAAAGAGCATCAGCGCGCGCGGGTCTCCCGTGGCCGACAGAAGCCCGACCACGGCGTCGAGCAGCGCGTTCAGCGCTATGCCGGCGAGCAGAACCCGCTCGGGCTGGAAGCCGGAGCGACGGCCAAGCGCGAGAATCGCCAGGATCACCGCGAGGCTGCCGAGCACCGCCATGAGCCCGATCAGCGAGGCATGGGGCGTCGCCGCCAGAAACAGCGAAAGCGCGGCGGCAAAGGCCGCGCCGGCGCTGATGCCGAGGACTTCCGGGCTCGCCAACTCGTTGCCGGTGAGGCGCTGGAGAATGAAGCCGGCAAGACCCAGCATGCATCCCGCCGCCGCCGCGCCGAGCATCCGAGGCCAGCGCCAGGGCAGGATTTCGGCGAACTCGGCCGGCGCGAGCCAATGCCAGCCGCCCGTCAGCCCGTCGCGGCCGAAGAAGAGGGCGAACACCAGAAGCGCGAGCGAAAACCCGAGGATCAGCGCCTTGCGCCAGGCGGGCGACAGCGCCCGGCTCTGCGAGGCCGGGGCAGCCCCGAGCGGCGGGCGCTCGGCTTTGGGCAGGCGCGGCAGAAGCAGAAGCAGGAGCGGCGAGCCGAGAAGCGCGGTCACGGCCCCGGTCGGCAGGAAGGTTTCGAGCGGCCCGGCCAGAAGCTGCACGCCGCTATCGGCCAGAAACAGAAGCAGCGCGCCGATCAGCGTCGCTCCGAGAAGCCGGCTCTTGAGGCTGCGCGCGCCGGCGAGGCGCGACAGGATGGGCGCGACGAGGCCGATGAAGCCGATGACGCCGACCGTGCTCACCACCACGCTCGACATCACGACCGCGAGCCCCACCGCCAGCGCGCGCAGGCGGCCGGCATCGAGCCCGCGCGCCCGCGCGCTCGCATCGTCGAGATCGAGCAGCGCCAGAGGACGCAGGATCAGGAGCACGAAGGGCAGAAGCACCAGCAACCGCAAGGCCAGTTGCTGCACCGGCTGCCAGCTTTGCTGGCTGAGCGAACCCGCGCCCCAGATGAAGAGCGAGGCGAGATAGCGCTCGTTGAGAAGCGTCAGCAGGGCCGACAGCGCGCCGGCGTAGAGGCCGACCACGAGCCCGGCAAGGATCAGCGTGACAGCGGCAAAACCGCGCCGACGCACCAGGGCGAAGACGAGAAGGGTCGAAAACGCCGAGCCGCCCAGCGCCACGAGATCGCGCCCCAAGCCGAGCAGCCCCGGCGCCCAGAGCGTCGCGACCGCAAGCGCCAGCCGCGCGCCGGCATCAATGCCGAGCGTCGTGGGCGAGGCGAGCGGATTGCGCAGCGCCTGTTGCAGGAGCGCGCCGGAGGCCCCGAGTGCCGCACCGCACACAAGCGCCATCGCCGCGCGCGGCAGCGTCGCGTAGAGAAGCACCATGCGCGCCGGATCGTAGCCGGCTTCAAGCCCGCCACCCTGCCAGAGATGAGCGAGCGGTGGCCCGAGCAACGCCGCCGCCGCAACGAGGCTGAGCGCCAGGAGCGGCAGCACGAGAGGGGCCGCCCCGAAATGGGGACGCAGGCGCGGGGCGGCGCGGGCCAGCGACGAGCCGCTCACGCCGCGCGCTCCGGCGGCAGCTGGTCCAGAAGGCGGGCAAAGCGCAGCGCCGAGGGCAGGGTGCCGAACATCAGCGAAGCCGGCATGGTGGCGACGCGCCCGGCGCGCACGAAGGGAAGTTCCGTCCAGAGCGGCGAGCGGGCCAGAGCCGGCCAGACATCGGGCGGCACGGGCTCGATGGCGACGCACTCGGCCTCGCCCGCCTTCACCAGGTCCTCGACGCCGACCGTCGCGAAGCCCCAGCTGTTGACCTCACCCGTCCAGGCATTGGCGAGGCCGAGCTTTGCCAGCGTGTTGCCGTAAAGGCCGGCCTCGCCGTAAACGCGCACATGCCTCGGCTCCAGAAAGGACACGAAAAGCATGGGCCTTGGGTGCCGGGGGCGCAGCCTCGCACCGAGCGCGGCGATCTCGGCGTCGAATTCCGCGATGGCTTTTTCGGCCTCGGCCTCGCGCCCGGTCAGGCGACCCAGCTCGCGCGTCACCTCGGCGGAGCGCGCCAGCGGGGCGTAGCCGTCCGCACCGCCATGGATCGTCAGCTGCCGGACGGGCGCGATGCGCCGCAGCGTCGGCTCGGCCATGGCGACATAATTCGTTGTCAGGATGAGGTCGGGCTTGAGCGCCGCCAGCCGCTCGAAATTGGGCTCCACCGATGCGCCGAGATCGGCGACTGCGGGCGGCAGGGCAGGCTCCACCACCCAGATTTTCCAGTCCGCCGCCGACATGACGGCGATCGGCGTGATGCCGATCAGCATCAGGGCCTCGGCCAGTCCGTAATCGATCACCGCCATGCGCTGGGGAAAGGTCTGCGCCTGCGCCCCGGCAGGCCAAGCTGCAAGACTCGCGCCCGCGAGGCAGAACCGGCCGAAGCTCCGGCGCGTGAGCGCGTTGCGGCTCATTCGATAATCCTGACTTTTTATTTCATGTTTCTCCTAGCGGCGGCGGCGGATGCGTTCAAGAGCGCTGTCACGCGCCCCGCGCTCGGTATCGGGCCAGCGAACGAGAAAAGGGCCGTGATGCGGCCCTTTCATCCGATCTTGAGGCGAGACGTGTCAGGCGCTGAGGCGCTCCCACTCGTCCGCGTCGTCCTGCCGGGCAGCGGGGCTGCGGGGCGGCTGTGGGCGCAGCTTCGTCACCTCGGCCGAGCGGGGCGCGGGGATGGACGCCTTCGGGGCTGCGGCCTCGGGAGCGGACGCGGCCAGCTGGAAGAAGCTGGAGCGCTCGTTGAGGCCGGCGGCTTCCGCTTGGAGCTGCGCTGCGGTGGCGGACATGCTGCCGGCGGCGGCTGCATTCACCTGCGTCACCTGTTCCAGTTGCTGGATCGCCTGATTGATCTGCTGCGCGCCGAGATTCTGCTCGTTGCAGGCGGCCGAAATCTCGCTGACCAGTTCGGCCGTGCGGTGAATGCCGGGCACGAGATCGCGCAGGAGATCGCCCGCTTCCTGCGAGGTCGCGAGCGAGGTGCCGGACAGGTCGGCGATTTCGCCCGATGTGCGCTGGGCGCGCTCGGCGAGCTTGCGCACTTCCGAGGCGACCACCGCGAAGCCCTTGCCGTGCTGGCCGGCTCGTGCCGCCTCGATGGCGGCGTTCAGCGCCAAGAGATCGGTCTGGCGGGCGATCTCGCCGACCTCGGCGATCTTGCCGGCGATCTCGCGCATGGCCACCAGCGAGTTGGCCACGGCCTTTTCGCTGCGCTCGGCGTGATGGCTGGTTTCCATGGCGACCTTCTCCGTCAGGCGGGCATTGTCGGCCGTCTGGCGGATGGTCGCGCTCATCTCCTCCATCGCGGCGGAGGCCTGCTCGGTCGCGGCGGCCTGTTCACTCGCGCCCTGGCTCAGCTGCTCGGCCGTACTGGCGGAGAGGTGCGAGCCGCCGGCGACATGCTCCGCCGACTGGCGAACGCCTGTCACGATGCCGCGCAGCTGGGTGACCATATCGTTCATGGCACGTTGCAGCGCGGTGATCTCGTCGCTTCCGCGCGTTTCGAGTGTCTGCGTCAGATCACCCTCGCCGATGGCACGCGCGAAACTCGCCGAGCGCGACAGGGCGCGGGAGATCGAAATCGCGATCCAGAGCGCGGCAAGGGTTCCGATCATCATCGCGCCCGCCACGATGGCGATCAGCGTCAGGCGCGTCGTCTCGTAATTGCTGCGCGAGTGCTCGACATAGGTCTGGCTGATTTCCTGCGCGCGGCTCACCAGTTTGGCGACCTCGGCGGACACGGCCTTGGCCTTGGGAATGGCGGAGCCGTTCAGATATTCGAACATGGTTGCGTCGGTACGGTTCACGCCATCCTGCGTGATGGCGCGCCCGGTGGCGAACAGCGAATCGGCGCTGGCCTTCACGCGCGACAGGGCATCAGGCGCGACAGTGGGCAAGGTACGCAGCGCGGCAAGGCCGGAGGCGAAGGCGGTCTCGGCCGAGGCGAGATCGCGGGCGGCTTGCTCACGCAAACCAACATCGGTGCTGGCAAAAGTGGAGACGAGCGCCAGACGCGCGGCCCCGGCGGCTTGTACCAGTTGCAGGGGAATGGGGCTCGCGGGATAGCGCGCGCCGAGCTCGCGGAGCTGCGTGTTCAGCGCGTTGAAGTCGTCGGCCGTGCGGGCCAGACTGGTCGCGACCGGCGCCTTGTCCTGTGCCTTGATCAGCGCCAGAGACTTGTCGATGATCTCGCGGTAGGACTGGATAAGGCCAGGCAGATCGGCGACTTCGCTCTTTCGCGCTTCGGGGATGGCGGCCATGAACTGCTGGAGATCGGCGTCGATGGACTGCCAGATCCGCGCGAAGTCCTTTTGGATGGCGTCCTGGCTCTTGGCATCCTGATAGACGATCAGGGCCAGAAGCTGGCGACGTGTCGCCATCACGTCCGTGTCGAGCGCCTTGATCTGGCGGAGCTGCTCCAGCGGCTGCGCCGCGAAGGTCTCCATGCTCTTGTAGCTGTGGGACAGGCTGGATACGCCCGCATAGCCTGCGACCCCTGTCAGAAGCAAGAGACTCCCGAAGGAGGCGAGAAGTTTCGTCTTGATGGTCACGCGCATGATCAACCTGCCTCGTTGCATGGGATGCCGCCGCGACCAGGGACGCCACACGCCTCCCGCTCCCTGTCGCAACGTCGCCGCCGACTCGCCAAAGCCTTGATTCGCTAGGGCTCGCCGAGGCGGAAGGGGGCTCCCTTCTTCTGGATGCAGGGATACTGGTGAGCCGTTTAAGGAGTTTGTCCGGCGAAACCTCAAATGCACCGGATCAGGTCAAGCGCAGGGGAGCCATGCGATATTGCAAGGGCTGGGCAGGTGTTTCAGCGCGTTGCCACTGCCGCGTCCGGTTCGGACGCCGTGTCCAGGAGAACCACCACGGAGAGGCCGGGCGACAGTTCGTTCATCCGCGGCTGGCCGGGGTCGATGCGGATGCGCACCGGCACGCGCTGGGCGACCTTGGTGAAATTGCCCGTCGCGTTGTCGGGGCGCAGCACGGCGAATTCCGAGCCTGTCGCGGGCGCGAAACGCTCGATATGGCCGCTCATTTCCTGGCCGCCGAACGCATCCACCAGAAAGCGCACGGGCTGGCCGATCTGCATTCCGGGAAGCTGGGTTTCCTTGAAATTCGCCACGATCCAGATCGCGTCCGGCACGACGCTGGTAAGCTGTGTTCCGGCCTGCACATATTGGCCGACCTTGACGCCGACTTCGCCGAGCTGGCCCGCCTTGGGCGCGAGAATGCGCGTGTTGGCGAGATCGATCTCGGCGAGCTTCACGGCGGCCTCGGCATTGTCCACCGCCGCTTCCAGCGTCTGGCGGTTGACGATCACGGTTTGAAGATCCTGCCGGGCGACTTCGAGCTGCGCCTTGGCCTGATCGAGCGCGGCGGCGGCCTGGTTGTTCTGGCGCGTCGCGACATCGAGATCGCTGCCTGGCACATAGCCCTGGCGGGCCAGGGGCTGGACGCGGGCGAGACTGGCGCTGGCGGTTTCGGCCGCCGATTGCGCGCTCTTCACCGCTGCCTCGTTGGCCGCGATCTTGGCCAGACTCGACTGGCGCTGCTGCTGCGAATTGGCGAGCGCGGCCTTCTGGCCCGCAAGACCCGCGCGCGCCTGCGCCAGACGCTGATTGAAGATGCGATCGTCGATCCGCGCGATCAACTGCCCGGCCTCCACAGTCTCATAGTCCTGCACCGGCACTTCGGCGACGATGCCGGCGAGCTGGGGTGCGATGACCGTCACCTGACCTCGGACATAGGCGTCGTTGGTGCGCTCCACGCTGGAGGCGAAGGGCGGCAGGCGCCAGGCATAGAGCGCCAGAAGAATGCCGGCCACGCCGACGAGGAGAGCGACATAGGTGCCGAGAGAGCGAAAGATGCGCATGGGAAAACGGGTCCGGGCGAAAGATCAGGCGGAGGCCGGCGCGGGCGCAAGACGGGCGCGCAGTCCGTTGAAGGCCAGATGAAGAAGAAGAAAGGCAAGGCCCATGGCTGCGAGCACCGCCGTCATGAGGAACGCATCGTTATAGGCAAGGATATTGGCCTCGCGCGTCGCTTGGCTGCCGAGCAGCGCCAGCCCTTCGGCCTGCCGCAGCACGGGGTCGGCGATGGTCGCGCGGTAGCTGTTGCCGAGCACCGCGATGCGCGCGGCCACGATCGGATCGGCCAGCGTGATGTTTTCCGCGATCTGGCTGGAATGGAACTTCTCGCGGATCGTGACGAAGGTGCGAAACAGCGAGGAGCCGATTGCCCCGCCGAGCGCCTGCGTCGTCAGGAAGATGATCAGGAAGGAGAGGATGTAGTTCATCCCCTTCTTCATGGCCGAGGCGAAGCCCTGCGCCATGGCGGGCGGCAGAAACAGAACGCCTGCCGCCGAGATCAGCCCCTGACTTAGATACATCTGCTCGGGCCGGGTCAGCGAGGTCGCTCGGGCGTCCATGAGCGCGCCGGTGATCAGGAAAAGCAGCGCGACGATATGGATGTAAGGCGCGCGGCCGGGTTTTAGGATGGAAGCGCAGACGAGGCCCGCCGTGACGCCCGAGCCGAGCATCACGAGATAGAGAACCACCATCTGCTCGTTGCGCAGGCCGATCACCTGGAAGAAGCCCGACGCGCCGCTCGTCTGCTCCGACAGAAGCAGGCGAAATAGAAGGATGACGCCGGCAAAGTGCAGCACCTCCTTGGAGGTGATCCAGCGCAGGTCCACCAGCGGATTGGTGCGGTTCAGCTCGATCACCGCCGCGATGGTGAGGCTCAGCGCGCCGGCGGCCAGCGCCCAGCCGATCCAGGGCGCTTCGAACCACCAGTCGAAGGGGCCGAGCGTCATGCCGATGGCGATGCAACCGAGCCCCAGAGCGATGAAAACATAGGACACGATGTCGAGCGTCTCGATCACCGGCGTCTTGGGTGGCGAGTTGAGCGGTAGGAGACGGATGGCGCAGAAGCTCATCAGCGCCATCGCCGTTTCCAGCATGAAGAGCCCGTTCCAGTCGTCGATATCGAGAAGCGAGGGCGAGATGAGGCGCGCCAGCGTGGGCGCGATCGCCGTGTTGGTGAGGGCCAGACTCATGCCGATGGACAGCTTCTTCTCGGGGGGGAAGCTTTCCAGCATGTAGAGAAAGGCGAGCGAGGACATGGGCGAGGCGGCCGCGCCCGCGAAGAAGCGGACCACCAGCGCCGACTGGAGATCGTCCACGAAGAGATGCAGCAGCGTCACCGTGACGAAGCCGGCGATCGCCCATTCGGCGAAGTTGCGCAGGCCGAACTGCGCGCGCAGCTTGGTCAGAAGCAGCGTCAGGCTGACATTGGGGGCCAGATAGGCCGCGCTCAGCCAGACGGTTTCGTTCACGGTCGCGCCGAGCGGACCCTGAAGCTGGTAGAGATTGGCGGTGATGAGGTTGAGGCCGAGACCTTGCGTGGCCGCGATCAGTGTCGAGGCCAGCATATAGAGCGCCATCATGGCGGGCGGCTTGCGCACATAGGGCGCGGGCGCGGGCATGGGCGCGCCGCGCCGGCGCGGCGGAGCCGCCGGGCCGCTGTCGGGTCTGGTATCGGACGGGGCCGGGCCGCCGATCGAGGCGGTCGGCTTCGTCGGCTCGACGTCCGGTTCGTTGCCGCGAAGGGTTGCGCTATCCTCCATGGGTCCGATCCCGTTCGATGGCGTCCGACACCAGATGCAGAACCTTCAGGGCCGTCTGCATGTCGGCCTCCGGGACATGGCGCAGGATGAGGTCGCGCAGCTCATGCGAGACGCCCGAAACGACGGCGGCGGTTTCCTCGCCATGCGCGGTCAGCTCAATGCGCTTCAGACGCCGGTCTCCCGGCACTGGTGTGCGCCGCACGAGGCCTTGCTGCTCCATGCCGTCGAGAAGGCGCACGACCGTGGGCCCTTCCAGTTCCAGATCCTCGGCGAGTTCCCGCTGGGTCATCGGCTGGCGGCTGAGCGCGGCGAGCGCGCGGGCGCGGGGATAGGTGAGCCCACGCGCCACGACCCGCGCGTTGAAGCGCGTGCGCAGCTTGCGCGCCGTCTTGACCAGCGTTTCCGCAAAGGCGGCCTTCAGGTCGGTGGGCGCGAGTTGGGGATCAGCCTGTTCCATGTCCCTCATATAGATAGGGGGCTCTTAATAAGCTATATATTATTTACGAAAAACATCGGAATCGATCGGCGGGACGGCATGGTCCGGGCGATTGACGACACGTCGCCCAAGCCGGCACAAAGGTCGCAGCCCCCGAGAGCGGTTGGTTCAATCGCCCGAGAGAACGCCGACGATCGAAGGAAAGCGCCCGATGTCCGATCTCGCTCCCACGCCCGGTCCCCGCGTCTCGATTCGCTACTGCACCCAGTGCCAGTGGCTTCTGCGCGCGGCCTGGCTGGCGCAGGAGCTTCTCTCCACGTTCGGGCCCGACCTCGGCGAAGTGGCGCTGGTGCCGGGCACCGGCGGCGTGTTCGAGATTCAATGCGACGGGCAACAGGTCTGGGAGCGCAAGGCCGATGGCGGCTTTCCCGAGGCGAAGGTCTTGAAGCAAAGGGTACGCGACGTCATCGACCCCGAGCGAAGTCTCGGCCATAGCGACCGCTGAACGGGCCGAGTCCGTCTTGAAACAAGAATGGCCGTGCTCCCGCTGGCGGAAACACGGCCCCTGATGGTCAGAAGACGAGGGCTGCCGCGCCGGGCTCAGCGCTCGACATAGGCGACCACGCGGCGGTCGGCCTTGGAGACGATCACTGGACGATCGTTGGTGTAGAAATAGACATAGTCCGGGTTGGACGGCACGGGCGTCAGCGTCACGGTTTCGGGCACCACATAGCCCGTCTTGACGTCGCCCTGCACGACGACCGGGTTGACCGGATTGGCGACGACATATTGCTGCACGTCGTCCGGGGCCGAGGCCGCGCCGCCGATCACCGTGCCCGCGACGCCGCCGACGACGGCCCCGATCGGGCCACCCACCAGCGCGCCTGCGACGGCCCCGGCGCCCGTTCCGGCCAGCGTGCCCGCCGCGCGCTCGCCATCGCTCTTGGGCTCGGTCGTCGTGACCACTGTGGTCTGAGCCAGAGCGGGGCCGGCGAGCAGTGCCAGGGCGGCGGAAGCGAGAATGATCTTACGCATGATATGGTATCCTTAAAGGTCCCTCGGCGGCCACAATGGCGGGACAGCCTGTTCCGTTCCCGCCGCCCCGCAGCAAAAGATGCTGCCGGGCGCAAAAGATTCGGATGGGAGGAAAATCAGCGATCCTCGGCCACCGCGATACGCACCTTGTCGGGATAGAAGGCGAGGTGGCCGGCAATGGCGCGGGCCGCTTCCTTGGGCTGCTCGTAGCTCCAGACGGCGTTCTGTGCGGCATAGCCCTCGGCCGAGATCGACCAGTAGCGCGCCTCGCCCTTGTGCGGGCAGGTCGTGGTCCGGTCGCTGTCCTGGAAGAAGGCCATCTCCACATCCTCGCGCGGAATGTAATAGACGGGCTCGCGCGAGCCTTCGATCAGCTTCAGCGCCCGCTTGGTGCTGCCGATCACCGCGTCGTGGAACAGAATCTGCACGGCGCGCGGCTCGGGTTCGATGCGGATGGCCGGGGTCTGGGACATGGCGGGGTCTCCCTGGAAAGAGGTCGAGCGGTTGTTTCCTGAACGAAAATAAGCGGGCGTCATGGCGTCGGGTTCCCTGCGGGTGACGCCCGATCGATGCTCCCCCGATTGACAAGCGGCGGCCGGACCTGTTCGGTGCGCCCGCTCGCCGGAGGAGACGGATGCCGCCACGATCCATGCCGAACACCTCTCGCGATCATCTCGCCCGTCGCCTCAATGCGGTGGCGGAGGGAGACCGCGAAGCGTTGCGCGACGTCTATGATCTGACCTCCGCGAAGCTTTTCGGCGTGTGCCTGCGTATCTTGAACGACAGGGTCGAGGCGGAAGACGTTCTGCAGGACGTCTATGTCACGGTCTGGCACAAGGCAGGGCGCTTCGACGCGGAGCGGGCCAGCCCGATCACCTGGCTGGCGACGATCGCGCGCAACCGCGCCATCGACCGGCTGCGGGCGCTCGGGCCGGCGCGTGCCGTGGCGAGCGATCTGGACGCGGCCGAGGCCGTGGCCGACGAGACGCCCGACGCGCTGGCTCAGCTGGAAGCGTCGGACGAGGCGGCGCGGCTGAAGAGCTGCCTCGAAGAGCTGGAAGGGCGCGCCCGATCAGCCATTCTGGGCGCCTTTTTCGGAGGGCGCACCTATGATGATTTGGCTTGCGAAGCGGGCGTTCCGCTCGGCACGATGAAGAGCACGATCAGGCGCGGCCTGATCCGATTGAAGGGATGTTTGGGCGAATGAAGGACGGCGAGGCCGATCGCGGCGGCGAGGACGGTGGAGAGAACTGGCTGGCGGCGGAATACGCGCTCGGCGTTCTGCCCGCGCCCGATCGCCTGCGCGCCGAGCGTCTCGCCCGGCAGAACCTGAGCTTCGCCGCCGAGGTGGAGGGCTGGGAACGCCGGCTCGCGCCGCTGGGCGAGGCGATCCGCCCGCAAACGCCGCCCGCCGCGCTTTGGGCCGCGATCGAGCGCGAATTGCCCGCGCCCCGCCCCACGCCCCGGCCCGTTCCGCAGCCGACCCCCGGCGCCCGCGTGGAGCGCCTGGTCGCGCCCGTCTGGCGCTGGTTCGCGCTCGGCTCCACCGGGCTTCTGGCGGCGAGCCTTGCGGCCATCACGCTGCTCGTCACCGCGCCCGCGCCCATGCCCGCCATGATGGCCTCCGTCGCGTCCGCTGACGGCGCGTCGCTGGTCACGGCCGTCTTCGATCCGACCAGTGGCCACGCCATGCTCATGCCCGCCGACATGACCATGCCCGAGGGGCGCGTGCCCGAACTCTGGCTGATTCCAGACGGGAAGCCGCCGATCTCGCTCGGCCTTCTCCAGCCCGGCCGGTCCCTGCGCATCGAGTTGCCCCGCAGCGATATGTCGGAAGGCATGATGAAGCGCGGCGGAGTCACGCTCGCCATCTCGGCCGAACCCGAGGGCGGCTCGCCGACGGGCCAGCCGACCGGCCCCGTCATGGGCACCGGTGCGCTGCGCTCGGTCTGAGAGACTGTTTGGGAGTTCCGCCGCGTCGGCCCGGCGGTGCTTTTCGCTCAAGCCTTCGTTGTCGATGTCAGCCGATGCCGTCCATGGACGAGCACCGGCAACGATGCCCGGCGGCAACAAGACCGGGTGGACCAACCCGAAGGGGTCTGTCTCGAGCTCCAAGTCGGCGCACGCCCTTTCGACCCAATGATAAGCCGGCTGAAGGCAGCCGGTTTGTTGGCATGTGCCCGATGTCGGAAGACTGGCCCATCGCTCCGAAAAAAGCCGTCGCGAAAAAAACTTCTCCGCCCCTGCATCCGCCGCGCCGTCTCGCCTCGTAGCTCTGCCCGACCCCGCCGGAACAAGGCGGGACGCTTCAGGGGAGACTATCCATGATCCGCAAGTCCTTCGCCGTCCTGCTCGTCGCCGCTTCGCTGGGCGTGTCGGGCGCAGCCCTCGCGCAGTCGCCTGTCATGGTCGGCGGCGCGCCGATGTATGCCAATAAGACGATCGCCCAGAACGCGCCCGAAGCGCCGAACCTCACGACACTGGTCGCCGCCGTGAAGGCCGCCGGCCTCGTCGACACGCTCGCGTCCAAGGGTCCGTTCACCGTCTTCGCGCCCACCAACGACGCCTTCGGCAAGCTGCCCAAGGGTACGGTGGAAACGCTGGTGAAGCCGGAGAACAAGGCGACCCTCACCAAGATCCTGACCTATCACGTCGTGGCCGGCGACTATTCGGCCGAGCGCCTGATGCGCGAAGCGCGCCGCAATGGCGGCGAGGTTCGTTTGAAGACCGTGGAAGGCGAGCCGCTGACCGTGAAGCTTTCCGGCAAGAAGCTCACCGTGATCGACCGCACCGGCAAGAGCGCCGCCATCCAGACGCCCGATGTGAAGCAGTCCAACGGCGTTGTGCATGTGATCGGCTCGGTGCTGATGCCCAAGATGAAGGCCGCCAAGGGCGCCTGATCACTCGATCTTTGACCGCATGACAAGGCCCGGACGGCAGCGTCCGGGCCTTTTTCGTCGGCGGGGCGACGGCGCGCTCTTTTCCCGCTAGAGAGGGCCGAGATCGTCTAGCAAAACCTCCAGCCGACCCCGCGAGATATTGTTAGACGCTCTGAGGGCACCGGCGGCGCGCATGAACAAGATCTTCTCCTTTCTCATCATCCTCGTGATGGCCTTCCACATCTGGCGTCCGCTCGGCTGGCCAGGCCTGCGCCGGCGCGGCGATTTCTGGAAGATCGCCATCGCCGCTATGATCCTGTTCGGCCTCGACGTGGTGTTGCGCCCGCATTGAAGACCTCGCCCGCCGCGATCACGAAAAAGCTTCGATGCGATGGGAAGGCGCGACGAAGCAAACCGCTCAAAGCCCCGAATCGCTCGGGTGGCTGACGGATTTGCTCACCGGGGCTCGCTCGTGTAGAGCACCGGGCTTCGTCGCTTGTCGGCGCTGGAGGGGGCGCGTATTCGCCGCGTGCATTTCGGGACGGGAGCTTTGCCTCGCCCCGAGGGACCGCGAAAGACCGCATCCCCCGGCGCGGACCATCGCCATGTCTTGTCGGCTTCCCGCCGGCGAGCCGTCCCACCAGACTGCAAGGGCTTCTCATGGATCGGATTCGCATTCGCGGCGGCAACGCCCTCAACGGCACGATCGCGATTTCGGGCGCCAAGAACGCCGCCTTGCCGCTGATGATCGCCTCGCTCCTGACGGACGACACGCTGACGCTGGAAAACGTGCCGCATCTGGCCGATGTCGAGCAGCTGATCCGCATTCTCGGAAATCATGGCGTGGATTATTCGGTCTCGGGCAAGCGCCTCGCGACCACGATGGGTTCGGGCCGCACCATCCATTTCAACGCCCGCACCATCGTCGATACGACCGCCCCTTACGAGCTAGTCTCGAAGATGCGCGCGAGCTTCTGGGTCATCGGCCCGCTTCTGGCGCGTATGCGCCGCGCTCGCGTGTCGCTGCCGGGCGGCTGCGCCATCGGCACGCGCCCGGTCGATCTGTTCATCGATGGGCTCCGCGCGCTCGGCGCGCAGATCGACATCGAGGCCGGCTATGTCGTCGCCGAAGCGCCCAAGGGCCTCGTCGGCACGCATTTCTCCTTCCCCAAGGTGTCGGTCGGCGCGACCCATGTTCTCATGATGGCCGCCTCGCTCGCCAAGGGCGAAACGGTGCTGGACAATGCCGCGCGCGAGCCGGAGGTGCAGGATCTCGCTGCCTGCCTCAACGCCATGGGTGCGCGCATTTCCGGCGCGGGCACCTCCACCATCACGATCGAGGGCGTCGAGGCCCTGTCGGGCGCGCGCCACCGCGTCCTGCCCGATCGCATCGAGACCGGCACCTATGCCATGGCCGTCGCCATGACCGGCGGTGACGTGACGCTGGAAGGCACGCAGGGCGACCTTCTGCGCAACGCGCTGGTGGCGCTCGGCGATGCGGGCGCCGAGGTCAGCGACGTGCCGAACGGCATCCGCATCCGGCGCAACGGCAATGGCATCCGCCCCGTGGATGTCGTGACCGACCCGTTCCCCGGTTTCCCGACCGATCTCCAGGCGCAGTTCATGGCGCTGATGACGCGCGCCGACGGCGTGTCGCATATCACCGAGACGATCTTCGAAAACCGCTTCATGCATGTGCAGGAGCTGGCGCGGCTCGGCGCGAAGATTTCGCTGTCGGGCCAGATGGCGCGCATCGAGGGCGTGCCGCGCCTGGCCGGCGCGCCCGTCATGGCGACGGACCTGCGCGCTTCCGTCTCGCTCGTCATCGGCGGGCTGGCGGCCGAGGGCGAGACGACGGTGAACCGCGTCTATCATCTCGACCGTGGCTTCGAGCGGCTGGAAGAGAAGCTCGGCGCCTGCGGCGCGGAGATCGAGCGCATCTCTTCCTGACGCGATCCAGCGGCGCTGGACGCGCCAGCGTCGGAAACGCTTGCTTTTTCGCGCCCGAAGACCGATCTAGGGCGCGAATCCATTGATCAGACCTGCCGAAGGCGGGCCGTATCCCTTATCCGAGGGGCGGGGTCCGATCCCGCTGCCCCTATACCCGAAGGTTAACAGACGCATGGCGAAAGAAGAAGTTCTCGAGTTTCCGGGAGTCGTCACCGAACTCCTGCCGAACGCGACGTTCCGCATCAAGCTCGAGAACGACCATGAGATCATCGCGCACACGGCGGGCCGCATGCGCAAGAACCGCATCCGCGTTCTCACCGGCGACAAGGTGCTCGTGGAAATGACGCCCTACGACCTCACCAAGGGTCGAATCACCTACCGCTTCAAGTAAGCCCGCATGAAGCCGCCGAGCGCCCTGGTTCTGGCGTCGGCCTCGCCGCGCCGTCTCGAACTCCTCCAGCAGGCCGGGATCGAGCCCGAGCGCCTTCTGCCCGCCGATGTGGACGAGACGCCCGAGCGCTCCGAGCACCCCCGCCATCTCGCCAAGCGCCTCGCGCGCCTCAAGGCGCTGAAGGCCTACGAGGCCCTGAAAGGGCGCGGGGAAACGGCCGGTCGCTTCACGCTGGGCGCCGATACGGTGGTCGGCGTCGGCCGGCAGATCCTACCCAAGGCCGAGATCGAGGACGAGGCGATCGAATGTCTGCGTCTCCTGTCGGGCCGCACGCACCGCGTCTTCACCGGCGTGTGCACCATCTCGCCGAACGGGCGCGTGCGCGAGAAGCTGTCGGAAACGCGCGTGCGCTTCAAGCGCCTCTCGCGCGACGACATCTCGCGCTATATCGATTCGGGCGAGTGGCAGGGCAAGGCCGGCGGCTACGCCATCCAGGGTCTGGCCGGGGCCTTCGTGGTGCGGCTCGTCGGCTCCTATACAGGCGTCGTCGGCCTGCCGCTTTACGAGACGATGGCGCTTCTGCAAGGCGAAGGCTTCGTCCTGCCCGCGGTTTCGGCGGGTCTCCCCGCCTGAACGAAAGGGTCACGCCATGAGCGCCAGCGTCACGCCGCTCCGCCCCCGTCGCAAATGTCCCGAATGCAGCCGGCCTTCCTCGCAGGCCGACTTTCCTTTCTGCTCGCCCCGCTGCAAGTCGGTTGACCTCCATCGCTGGCTGTCGGGCGCCTATGTCATTCCCGGCTCGGCCGACGAACCGGACGCATCGCCCGGCGGCAGCGGCAGCGGCGAGGAGCGCTGACGGGGCACGGACTTGAGCCGACCCGGCGCGGTGCCGGTGATGCGCTTGAAGGCGCGGCTGAAGGACGCTTCCGAATCATAGCCCAGCCGATGCGCGGCGTCCGCGATGCGCATTCCGTCGCGGCCGATCCACTGCCGGGCCTGGTGGATGCGAATCTCGGTGACGTAGCGCGCGGGCGTCGTGCCGACGATGGCGGTGAACTTCGCCGCGAAGCCCGAGCGCGACACCCCCATCCGGTCGGCGAGATCGGCCACCGTCCAGTCGCGCTCCGGCTCGGCATGGATCGCGGCCAGAACCTGGCCGAGTTGCGGGTCGCGCAGGGCCGTCAGCCAGCCCTTCGACAGATGGCAGCCGACCTCCACCCAGGATCGGATGATCTGCGCGGCCATCACATCGGCCAGCCGGGCCAGAATGCCGCTCGCGCCGACACGGCTCATGGCGCACTCGCTCACCATGGCCTGGAGGAGATGCGGGATCGCCGGCTCGCTCACCATGAGTTCGCGCGCGCGCATGAGGTCGGGCATGAGCTTCAGGAGCGGATGCAGCCCGTCGAGATTGAAGCGCATGGAGCCGCAGAAGAGCAGCGTCTCGTTGTCGCTGTCCACATCCGTGGCGGTATAGTCGAAGACGCTTTCGCAGATGGCGAGGCATTCGCGGCGCGGAAAGGCGCGCGGGGGCACGCCCGGCGCGCTGGCCAGCGTATGGGCCGCGCCGCGCGGCACGAGAATGGCGTCGCCCGCCGTCAATTCGCTCCAGGTTCCGTCCGGCTCCTGCAGCCAGCAGCCCCGGCCCGCCACGAAATGGAAATAGGCATGGGTCTGCGCGGGGTAATGGAAGCTCCACTCGCCCGACAGGCGGCAGCGGCCATATTCCACCCCGTCGAGGCGAAGGCCCCGCAGCATATCCGTCAGTGCATCCATCGCGTATTCCTCGTTCGCTCGAACGCTCAAGCACGCTTCCCTCGTCCTCGACCTGACCGAAAGGCTTTGGACGATCGGACAAGAAGTTGAGCGTTTCTAGCATGGAAACGCCAAGGCCACGAGCCTATGGTGCGGCCATCTCGCACTGCATTAACTTGGAGGACATTCATGTCCGACACGATCTGCTCGCCCGATCTGGCCCTTGCGGAGGTTCGTCCGCCTGCGGAGCGCACGGCCTGGGCCCCTGTCGTCTCCCTATCCTTCGGCGTCTTCGGCCTCGTGACGTCGGAGTTCCTGCCGGTCAGCCTCCTGACACCCATGGCCGCCGATCTCGGCGTGTCGCACGGAGCCGTCGGGCAGGCGATCACGGCGACCGCCGTCGTTGCCGCCTTTGCCGGCCCGCTTCTGGTGCTTAGCTCCGGCCGGCTCGACCGGCGCAGCATCGTCTTCGCGCTGATGGCGCTTCTGATTGCCTCCAGCGTCATGGCGGCCTTTGCGACTGGCATCCCCATGCTGCTTCTGGCGCGCGGCCTGCTCGGCTTTGCGCTCGGCGGCTTCTGGGCGATGATGACGGCGCTCGCCCTGCGGCTCGTGCCCTCCGCGCAGGTGCCGCGCGCCATTTCCATCATCATCATGGGCGTGTCGCTCGCCACCGTCTTCGCCGCCCCGCTCGGCTCGGCGCTGGGTGAGCTTTGGGGCTGGCGCGCGACCTTCCTCGCGGCGTCGGGCATCGGCGCGGCCGCGCTCCTGTTTCAGCTGGTGACGCTTCCCTCGCTCCCGTCCAGCGCCGCGCCAAGCCTGTCGGACTTTCGCACGGCGCTGTCGCACCGGGCGGTGGCGGTGGGCCTCGTGACGGTGGTGATCGTCGTGTCCGGCCATTTCGCCGGCTTCACCTTCATCCGCCCGTTTCTGGAAGAGGTGCCACGCCTTGGCGTCTCGACCATTTCGCTGACGCTTCTGGCCTTCGGCATCGGCGGCTTTCTCGGCAATGTCGCGGGCGGTGCCATTGCCGAGCGCAGCCCGGCCTGGGCCGTTGCCAGCGCCTCGCTTCTGATCGGTGTGACGGCGCTGGTTCTCGTCCTGCAAGGGGCTGTGCCGGCGGTCGCCATGGCCGCGACGGCGGTCTGGGGCTTTGCCTTTGGGGGCTTTCCCGTCTCGGCCTCGATCTGGAACGCGCGCGCCGCGCCGGCTCTGGCCGAAAGCTCCGGCGCGCTCCTGTCCTCGGCCTTTCAGGTGGCGATCGCCAGCGGTGCGATCGTCGGCGGGCTGCTGGTGGACGGGTTCGGCCCGGTGGGCGTCACGCTCTACTCGGCGCTTGCCGTGACGGTCGGGGCCTTCGTCATGCTGACGCTCGGCCGGGGCATCGAGCGCACACGGCCGGCGGCCTGACAGGACAGGGTGGGCGGCTTGGGCCGCCCGCCTCATCACTTCTCGACGGCGCTGACCAAAGGCTCGCCGTCACGTTCGATCGAAACCCAGCGGCCGGGATGTTCCACCTGCTGGCGCTTGATGAAGCGGTAGGACACCTCGGTCCAGGGCCGCACGCGCCAGTCGAGATTGTCGAGCACGAAGTCGCCCGAGACCGTGCGCAGCGTCAGGATGGCGTGACCGGTGCCATCGGGCTTGCGCACCACCGTCATCAGAAGATCGCCCATGGGAATGCCGGCCTCGTGCAGGCGGCGGCGCTTTTCCAGCGCGTAGTCTTCGCAATCGCCCTTACCCTTGGTCGGATAGGTCCAGTATTCCTCGGTGCCGTAGAGGTTCTGATCGGAATCGGGGGCGATCTCGGTGTTCACGTCCGTGTTCACCTGCGCCACCAGAAGCTTCAACTGAAGGTCGAGGGTCACAGGCGTGGCGGCCGGTCCCGCGATCGGATCGCACTCACCGGGCTGACGCAGGCAGAAGTCGCGATGGCCGAAAGGCTGAAGCGTCGGATCGCCGAGCGGCATGAAGGCGTCCGCCGCCAGAGCGCTCAGGGGCATGAGCGCCGAAAAAAGGCAAAGCGAAGCCGTTGCGCCCAATACGCGCCGAAAAATCATCGCGATCTCCGTCTTTGGACAGGCCCGTTTCCCTGGTCCGACCGCATCGTGTGTGCGGCGCGATAGCCTGTCAACCGGACGGGACGGGCAGCCGAGCTGCGATGGGCCCCTTATATCGACAAGATGGGCGAAAAGGCGGCGCAAAATGGCGCAGTCGATAGGGAGGGCAAGGGCCTATCCCGGCGAAAAATCGCTGATTTACGCCGGGTTCGACGTCGTGACGCCGAAATGTTGCGGAATTGTCACAATTCTCGTGAAACAGCCGCAGTGGCCTCGTCGCTCAAGACTGCGCGAGTTCCAGAAAGCTCGCAACCGCCTTTTCCATGCGCGACAGATCCTCTTCGCGCGACAGGCGATGGTCGCCACCCGGCACCAGCGTCAGCGCCACGCCTTCGCCCGGCAGAAAGTTCAAAAGCTCCAGCGCATGGGTGTGCGGCACGTCGGGGTCCGCCATGCCCTGGATGATGTGGACCGGGCAGCCGGTGCGGATCGGGTCGGTCATGACGCTGGCGTTCCGCCCGTCTTCGATCAGCGCGCGCGTGTAGACGGTGGGGCGCGGGTCATAGGGCGAGGCTTCGGCCACGAAGCCGTTCTGTGCCATCTCGGCGCGTTGCGCCTCCGTCAGACGCGGCTCCAGGAGACGCGAGGTGAAGTCCGGCGCGGGGGCCAGAAGTACGAGGCCGGCGACGCGGCCGGGCTGGTCGGCCCAGGACATGGCAAGGCGAAGGGCGATCCAGGCACCCATCGAGGACCCGACGAGAACCAGCGGGCCTTGGGGCGCAATCCCCTCGATCGCGGCGCGCGCATCCTCGGTCCAGGAGGAAATGGTGCCGTCCTCGAACCGACCCTCCGATTCGCCATGGCCGGAATAGTCGAAGCGCAGGAAGGCGTGGCCCGAGCGTGCTGCTTGCTCCGACAGGCGCTCGGCCTTGGTGCCGCGCATGTCGGAGCGAAAGCCCCCGAGCCAGACGACGGTCGGCGCGCGGCCCGCCACATGAAGCGCGGCGAGCCTGTGACCCTGAGGCGCGGGGACGGAAAGGGGGCTGTCGGTCGAGGATGTCACGGGTCTCTCCATCGTTCGGAGGGGGATCAGGAGTGGCATTAGAAGCCCGCGTCCTTGAGGTCCAGCACCCTGCGTACCGGAGCCAAAGCGCCGCTTGTCAAGACGGCTTTAAGGAAAGCTTATGGAAAAAACTCGACAGGTCCGGTGAAATCGTGTCGCCACCGTGTTATATGAGAGGCCAAGACCTCGACTTGAGGGCAGCCTTCGCTTTCGCGGCGAGGTCGCCGCTTGGGCGAGGCATTGTTTCAAGACTTCGCACCACGTCGTCAACAGCGGGAGTGAACGACCATTCGCAGACCATTTCGTGCGCCGCCGACCCAGAAGGAAGGTCCGCGCTCCAACCGGGACATCCGCGTTCCCCAGATCCAGCTGATCGATGCGGACGGGCAGAACCGGGGTGTCATCAATACGGCCGAAGCCATGGCGATGGCCGAAGAGGCCGGCCTCGATCTCGTGGAGATCGTGCCGAATGCCGTTCCGCCCGTTTGCAAGATCGTCGACCTCGGCAAGCTGAAATACGAAGGCCAGAAGAAGGCGGCGGAAGCGCGTCGTCGTCAGAAGGTCATCGAGGTCAAAGAGATCAAGATGCGCCCGAACATCGATGATCACGACTATGAGACCAAGATGAAGGCGGTTCGCCGCTTCTTCGAGGAAGGCGACAAGGTCAAGGTGACGCTGCGCTTCCGTGGTCGCGAAATGGCGCACCAGGAACTGGGTATGCAGCTTCTGAGCCGCGTCAAGGAGGACACGGCCGAAATCTCCAAGGTGGAAGCCGAGCCCAAGCTCGAAGGCCGCCAGATGATGATGGTTCTCGCCCCGCGCGGGTGAGCCCCTCCGTCATCCATGAACAAAAGGCGGCTTCGGCCGCCTTTTTTGTTGTCGGCTTCAGGTGCGATGTTTCACGTGAAATCGGAGGGCGTTCGGTTTCCCCGCCGCTGCGGCCGGGTTCAGTCCGCCCGCCAGCGCCAGACCGTCGTGCGCTTGACCTCGGCATCTTCCAGAATGCGCGTCACCGGCACCTCATAGACCGCCTGCTTGATCACGCGGGCATGGGGCAGATAGAAGCGGCCGGGGTCGCCGACATAGATTTCGACGCCGCTCGCCGCCAGCCGGTCGAACCAAGGCTCCAGCGTCAGCGAGAAGTTCGGGTCGTAGAACACGTCGCCGGCCAGAAGAATGTCCGTATCCAGCGCTTCGCCGATCGCGTCCCGCCGCTCCAGCGTGAGCGCGACGCCATTGTGCTCGGCATTGAGCCGCGCCGCCTCCACCGCGAACGGATCGATGTCGAGCCCCAGCGCCTCGGCCGCGCCCGCCTTCATCGCGGCGATCGCGACGAGGCCGGAGCCGGTGGCGAAATCCACCACATGCTGGCTGGCAAAGCGATCGGGGTGATCCAAGACGAAGCGGGCAAGCCCCTGTCCGCCGGCCCAGGCAAAGGCCCAGAAGGGCGGCGGCAGGCCCTCGGCCTCCAGTTCTTCCTCGGTGCGAATCCAGAGATCATGCACCTCGCTCGCCAGATGCAACTCGAGCTCGGGCACATGGGGCGGGCGCAGACGCGACGTGTTGGCGAGAATGAAGGCGCGCCGATCGGCCGTCGCGGTCGTCATTGTTTGGCCGGCTGACGAAGGGCGGAACCATTCGAGCTCCCAGAGCCTTTTTCCCTCAACAAAAGACAGCAGGGAGTTCGTGCGATGCTCAAGGGTGGATTGTTGTGGTTGATCGGCATCCCGCTCCCCATCATCCTGATCATCTGGTTGCTCGGCTATCTCTGAGCCGAACGCAATCACCAAAAGGCAAGCACCAACGTGCAAAAGCCCGCCGCGAGACCATTGCGGCGGGCTTTCGCATCATGACGACAAGATGTCCTGCTCCCAAAAGCGGGCCTTTCGGTCTTAGAGCCGGGGACAGAACCCTACGGCGGAAAGCCGGCGAGGGACTTGCGTTCCCGACGAGGAGCCGAGCGCAGACGATGCAGCGCATCGGGGAGCATCGGGAACGATGATCGGGGCGCAAGGACCCGGCGGATCGGCCCGCAGGGTCCTTGCGCCCCGGCTCTTAGGCGTTCTTGAGCCGCTTGCTCTTGCCCTGAAGCTCGTCGATCATCTTCGAGGCGTCGGCCTTCGACAGGTCGGGGTTGAACGCCTGATCCGTCTCTTCGCAGAGCGTCTGAAGATAGGAGGCCTGCGCGCCCGTCATCGGCTCGTCGCCGGTGGTCCAGTCGTCCGGGTTCTTCTCGGCGTTGGACGGCGCGTCGACCTTGGGCTGGGATGACGTCATGGGAACTCTCCTGATAGGGTCTGTTCCCACAATGTTCTGTTCTGCCCGAGGTTCCACTGGCCCCCCCTGCGACCCTTTGGGCCGGCGCGGCCGATCAGCCGAGCGCCTTGGCCAGGTCAAGCCCGCCCATCTCGCAGATGACGTGGAACTCCGCTTCCGTCACCGGCTGTACCGACAGGCGCGAATTGGTGGCGAGCACCATGTCCTTCAGGCGCGGCTCGGCCTTCACGACATCCAGCGATACGGGGTTCGGCATGTCGCAGACGGCGCGGATGTCCACGCATTCCCAGCGCGGGTCATCGGCCGTGGAATCGGGATGGGCGAGGGCCGAGACCTCCACCACGCCGACCACGGCCTTGCCCTCGTTGGAATGGTAGAAGAAGCCGCGTTCGCCGATCTGCATGGAGCGCATGAAGTTGCGCGCTTGATAGTTGCGCACGCCCGTCCATTCCGTGCCGGCCGCGCCGCAGGCCTTCTGCTCGTCGAAGGACCATTTGAACGGCTCCGACTTGAACAGCCAGAACGCCATGGGTCAGGCCTGCTCGGGATTGTTCACGGTCCAGTTCCAGCGACGGACGGTGACGGAGGAGAAGAGCCCGGCCTTGGCATAGGGGTCCTGATCGGCCAGCGCGCGGGCGGCTTCCAGGCTGTCGGCCTCGACCACGAGAAGGCTGCCGTTCGGCTTGTCGTCGGACCCGAGGAAGGGGCCGGCGAATTTCAGGACGGGGCCGAGCGCCTTCAGGTGCTCCAGATGCGCGGGGCGGGTTTCGGCGCGCAGCGAGCCGGCGTCGGCGCGGTCTTCGCAGAGAAGGGCGAACAGCATGGGGCGTCTCCGAATGGGCCGGCCGGGGCCGGGTGCGATGCTGCCCGCGTCTGGCCGATGGCGACGGGCTTTGTCAATCGAGGGCGTTTCTTCGGCGCTTCAATCGAACTCGCGCTTGAGCGGGCGGGCGAGCAGCGCGCGCATGGCGTCGGCCGCCGGCAGGCCCTCGTCCAGCATCGCGGCCACCGTTTCGATGATGGGCGCTTCGATGCCGCGCTCGCGCGCCAGCTTAGCGGCGATGGCGGCGGAGTAGACGCCTTCCGCGAGCTTTAGAGTTCGCGTGTCCTCGCCCCGGCCGAGCGCCAGCCCATAGGCGAAGTTGCGCGACTGCGCGCCCGAACAGGTGAGAACGAGATCGCCGAGGCCGGACAGGCCGAGCAGCGTGTCGGGCCGCGCGCCCAGCGCCTCGCCCAACCGGCGCAGTTCCACGAAGCCACGCGTGACGAGGGCGGCGAGCGCCGAAGCCCCTAAGCCCAGCCCCGCACTGGCCCCGGCCGCGATGGCGAGAACGTTCTTCAAAGAGCCACCGGCCTCGACGCCCAGAATGTCATCCCCCGCATAGATGCGGAAGGCGGGCGAGGACAGGCGCTGTGCGAGGCTGGCCGCGAGCGCGCCCTCGCTGGCGGCCAATGTGACGGCGGTCGGAAGGCCCGCCGCGACATCCGAGGCGAAGCTCGGGCCGGAGAGAACCGCGACGGGGTGGCCCGGCAGTTCCTCTTCCACCACGGCGGAGGCGAAAAGCCCGGTGTCGCGCTCGATCCCCTTGGAGCAGAGGACGAGGGCCGCGCCGGGCCTCAGATGCGGTTTCAGGTCGCGGCAGGCGAGGCGCAGCACCTGCGCCGGCAGGACGAGGAGCACGATATCGGCCCCCTCCAGCGCGAGGCCCAAGTCGTTCACTGCCTCCAGCGAGGCGGGCAGTGCGATGCCGGGGAGATAGCGCGGATTCTCGCCCGTCGTTCGGATCGCCGCGACGCTCTCGGCGTCCCGCGCATAGAGGCGCACGGGCTCTCCGTCCCGCGCGCGCATGGCGCCGAGCGCCGTACCCCAGGCGCCGCCGCCGATGACGCTGACGCTCATGCCTTGGCTCCGCGCTTGCCGAAGCCGACCAGCGGCGCGGCGGTCTCATCCAGCGGCCAGCGCGGGCGCACGGGGGCCGAAAGCGGATCGGTGAGCCCCGCTTCCAGCCGCTCCAGCCCGGCATAGGCGATCATCGCGCCATTGTCCGTACAGAGCGCCAGCGGCGGCGAAACGAGGCGCACGCCCTGGCGCTCGGTCGCCTCGCGCAGCGCCGCGCGGATTTCGCCATTGGCCGCAACGCCGCCAGCCACCGCCAGAACCGGGTCTTCGAGGCCGGGATAGGCTTCCCGAAACCGAGCCAGCGCCAGCGTCACGCGGTCCCGCACGCTCTCGGCCGCCGCGCGCTGAAAGCCGGCGCAGAGATCGGCCACGTCCTGTTCGCTGAGCGGCGCGTGGGCCAGCGCGATCTGGCGCACCGCCGTCTTGAGGCCGGAGAAGGAGAAGTCGAGCCGCTTCTCACCCCGCAGCGGCCGGGGCAGGTCGAAGCGCTTGGCGTCGCCCTCGCGCGCCATGCGCTCGACGCTGGGGCCGCCGGGATGGGGCAGTTCCAGGAGCTTGGCGGTCTTGTCGAAGGCTTCGCCCAGCGCATCGTCGATCGTCGTGCCCCAGCGCTCGTACTGGCCGAGGCCGGACACGAGAAGAATCTGCGTGTGCCCGCCCGACACGAGCAGCAGGAGATAGGGATAGGCGAGCGCGTCCGTCAGCCTCGGGGTCAGCGCATGGCCCTCCAGATGGTTCACGGCCAGAAACGGCAGCTGGCGCGAGGCGGCGATGGCCTTGCCGACCAGCGCGCCGACGATGAGCCCGCCGACGAGGCCCGGCCCGCTGGTCGCGGCCACGGCGTCGATCTCGTCCAGCGTGACGCCGGCCTCCGCCAAGCCGGCTTCGACGATGGGGCCGATGCTCTCGGCATGGGCGCGCGCGGCGATTTCCGGCACGACGCCGCCAAAGGCCGCGTGTTCCTCGATCTGGCTGAGCACGACATTGGACAGAACCACGGGCCGCCCGTCCGCGCCGCGCCCGACGACGCTCGCCGCCGTTTCGTCGCAACTCGTCTCGATGCCGAGAACGAGCGGACGGACGGATTGGGCAGGGGGGGAGGCGCTGGGCAAGGGACGAGCCGCTCTTTTGCTGAGGTCTTCTCCCGCGAGATAACGTCTCGCACGCCGTTTCGCCAGCGCGGACGCGCGCCCGAGGCCGATGGCCGATCCCACACGCGTCCGCCCTTCGCCGAAAAACCGCGCGGCCCCCCAGCCCGGCGAACTTGCAAACAGGCCGGGAGGCGATCAGAACACGCGCAAGACCCTGTTTCGAAGGGTTCCAGATCGGCGATCCCTTCAAGCTCCCTTGGCCCGGAGCCTGAGGCAAGGAAGGCAGACCCATGACCCAGCCCATCCGCATCGGCACGCGCGGCAGCCGCCTCGCGCTGGCGCAGGCCGAAGAGGTGCGGGCTCGCCTGATGGCCGCGCATGGCCTGCGCGAGGAGGATTTCGCGATCACCGTCCTGTCCACTTCGGGCGACAGGATTCAGGACCGGGCGCTGTCGGAGGCGGGCGGCAAGGGGCTCTTCACCAAGGAAATCGAGGAAGCGCTTCTGGATGGGCGGGTTGATCTCGCCGTCCACTCCTCCAAGGACATGGCGACCCATGTGCCCGACGGGCTGGCGCTCGCCGCCTATCTCCCGCGCGAGGATGTGCGCGACGTCTTCATCGGCCGCTCGGTCTCGCGCATCGCCGACCTGCCGCAAGGCGCGCGCGTCGGCTCGGCTTCGCTACGCCGGCAGGCCCTTCTGCGCCGGATACGGCCCGATCTCGAACTCGTGATCTTTCGTGGCAATGTGCAGACGCGCCTCGCCAAGCTCGCCGCGGGCGAGGTGGAAGGCACGCTTCTGGCGCTGGCCGGGCTGAAGCGCCTCGGCGACGCCGAGGTGGCAAGCGAGATTCTGGACAGCGAGAGCTTCCCGCCCGCGCCGGGGCAGGGGGCCATCTGCATCCAGATCCGGGACGGGGACGGGCGCATCGCCCCGCTCGTTGCGGCCGTCGATCATGCGGACACGCACGGCGTTCTGGCGGCCGAGCGCGCCTTTCTGGCGGTTCTCGACGGCTCCTGCCGCACGCCCATCGCCGCCCATGGCACGTTGGAAGGAGATCAGTTCCGCTTTCACGGCATGATCCTGACGCCGGACGGCGCGCGGATGCACGAGACGCATGTCGAAGGCAGCCGGGCCGACGCGCTTCGCATGGCCGAGGACGCGGCGCTGCGGCTGGTGGCGGAAGCGGGCGCGGAGTTCTTCGAGGGCTGGCGGCGCTGAGCGCCCGGCCGCCCCTTCGTCTTCTCGTCCTGCGCGAGCGCGAAGATGGCGAGCGCTCGGCCGCGCTTCTGCGCGAGGCCGGCTTCGAGCCCGTTCTCCTGCCTCTGAGCATGGTTGCGCCGCTCGACCCCGCGCCGCCCGAAATCCCGCTTGCCGGCTTGGTTGTCACCAGCCGCCATGCCGTGCCCTGGCTCGCGCGTCATTATCCTGGACGCGACCTGCCGGTTCTGGCTGTGGGGGAGATGACGGCCGAGGCCCTGCGCGCGGCCGGCTTTGCCGATGTGCGGGCGGGGCCGGGCCGGGCGGCGGATCTCGTGAGCCTCGCCGACATGCTGCCGACGCGGGCGGGCGAGACCTTTCTCTATGCTGCCGGGCGGGTGCGCCTGCCCGATCTGGAAGCGGGTTTTGCGGAAGCCGGCCTGCCGCTTCGCGTAGTGGAAGCTTATGACACCGTGCCCGCCCTGCCGAGCGAGGCGGAGCTGGAACAGGCTCGCGCGGGATGCCCGGCGCAGGGTGTGCTCATCCTCTCGCGCGGGCAGGCGCGGGCGTTCGAGCGCTTCGCGGAGCGCGCGGGTCATGTCCTAGGGGAAGATGTCGCACTCTTCTGCCTTTCGGACGCGATCGCACTGGAACTTTCGCCCCAGTTTGGAAAGAATACGGTTGTGGCCGAAGCTCCGCGCTTCGTCTCGTTGGTGGACGCGATCAAAAACTGGAGCGAAGGGCGCGATTGAGCATCTTTTCGTTGCAGCTTGCGGAGCGCACGCTAGATCGAGACGTTGACTCGTCCGATACATCGGCCGAAGGGAATTCGGCTCGCGCCGGCCGGTTCGCCAGCCAGCCGCCCATGGGATGCGACATGAAGGAGTTCTCGGATGGCCAATCGTCCGCGCCGGTCGAAGCCAGGCGCACGACCGGAAACCACGATCGACCTCGGAGCCGAGCGCGTCGCCAAGCCCGAGGGCGCCGAAAGTGATATTGAGACGGGCCCGGCCGCAGCGGCCCAACAGGACGAGACGCTTTCGATGAACGACACGACGAGGCCCCGCGACGAGGCCATGACGCCGGAAGAGCGCCACGAGGATGCGCTCCTCTCCGCCACGGCGGAGGACGCGGCGGCGCGCGAGCGCAAGAACGAGATCGCCAGCGGCAGCGCCTCGGCCGACGCGCTGGAGAACCCGGCTCTTGTCGCCTCCGCGCCCGCTACGACCACGCCCGCCGAGTCCGGCGCTGCGAGCGAGGCCGGACTTCTTTCGCCCGGCGCGGCCGACCCGCTTTCGCCCGAGGGCGACAAGCCCGTCGATCCCCTGCGCGAGGATGGCGTCGCGGCCAAGCGGCGCGATCTCGGCGAATTCGAGGACGACGAGACGGTTCTGCCCGGCGCGCATTCCGAGCCGGCCGGCCCCGACCCGCTGACCTCCAGCCCCTATCACGCGGCGGCCGGCGCTTCGCATGGCGGCCCCGGCTTCGGCCCGCTTCTGGGCGCGGGTCTGCTGGGCGCGGTGATCGCGCTCGGCGGCGGCGCGGCGCTTCTTTATTCCGGCGCGGTTCGCCCGCCGGCGGCGCAACAGGCGGCCGTCCCGACCCAGCAATTCGCCACGGCCGGCGAAGTGCAGAAGCTGACCGGCGATATCGGCAATCTGCGCGGCACGGTCGAGCAGCTCCAGTCGGCCCAGGCAGCCGGCGGCGCGGGCTCAGGCAATGTCTCGCGCACCGAGTTCACCCAGCTCTCGGACCGGGTCACGGCCAACGAGCGCTATGCGCAGACCAACGGCGATTCCGCCGCCGCCGCCAAGGAGGCCAATGACGCGGCCACAAGCGCGCGCGACACGGCCACCAAGGCGGAAGCCGCCGCGACCGACGCGCAAGGCATCGCCACCCGCGCCGAAACCGCCGCCACGGCGGCCCAGACCGCCGCGCAGAACGCGCAGCAGGCGGCCCAGAACGCCCAGACCGCCGCCAATGAGACGCGCGAAACGGTCAACCAGATCGGCACCCGCGTCCAATCGATCGAGGAAGCCAACCGCCGCGCCGCCATCGCTCTGTCGGCGGCCGGGCTGAAAGGCGCGATCGACAGCGGTCGCCCCTTCATGCAGGAGCTGGAAAGCTTCGCCAAGGCGAGCGGCAACACGGGCGAGGCCGTCGCCTCGCTGCGCAATTTCGCGGCCTCCGGCGTTCCCACCACCGCCGCGCTGGACACCCAGTGGCGCGACGCGGAATCGCAGATCCTGACCGCGCTGCGCCCGGTCGACAACACGGCCAACGTGAAGACGCAGGTTCTCGACAGCCTGCGCTCGCTCGTCACCGTTCGCCCCGCCGGCTCCAACGTGACGGCCGAGGCTCCGGGGCCGGAAGCGGCCGTCGCGCGCATGGACGAGGCGCTCCAGCGCGGCGACTTCGCCGGCTGGCTGACCGAGTGGGACAAGCTGCCCGAGGCCGCCAAGTCCGTCTCGCAAGGCTTCGCCGACAAGGTTCGCGCCCGCGCCAGCGCGGACGACCTCATTCGCCAGACCATCAACAGCGCCGTCGGCGCTTCCGCGTCGCAGGGCTGACATGCTGCGTATTCTCGCTTTTTTCCTCGTCGTGCTCGCGGGCGGCCTTGGCTTTGCCTGGCTGGCCGATCATCCGGGCTCCGTCTCCATCCTCTGGCAAGGCCAGGAGGTGGGCACGAGCTTCACCGTCTTCGTGATCCTTCAGATCGCGCTCGTGGTCGCGGCCGTGCTTCTGTTCTGGCTGGTGCGCGGCTTCTTCAAGGCGCCCGACCGAGTGTCGCGCTTTTTCTCGACGCGCCGCCGCGACAAGGGCTATCGCGCGCTTTCGGCCGGCATGATCGCCGCCGGCGCGGGCGATGCCGTCATGGCGCGCCGCCTCGTCAAGCAGGCGCAGAAGCAGCTTTCCAACCGGCGCGAGCCGATGGTGCGCTTTCTCGACGCGCAGACCGCGCTGATCGAGGGCGACCACGCCAAGGCGCGCTCCATTTTCGAGACGCTGGAAGGCGATCCCGAGACCCGGCTGGTCGGCCTTCGCGGCCTGTATCTCGAAGCCGAGCGCCTGGGCGACCGGGAAGCGGCGCGCTCCTATGCCGAGCGCGCGGTGCGCATCGCCCCGCATGTGCCCTGGGCTGGCGGCGCGGTTCTCGACCTCAAGGCCGCGCAGGGCGATTATGACGGCGCTCTGAACATTCTGGAGGCGCAGCGCGACTCGCGCCTCGTGGATAAGGCGGAAAGCCGCCGCCTGCGCGCCGTGCTCCTGACCGGCAAGGCGCAGGAACTCGCCGACAGCGATCCGGCCGGCGCCAGGAACGCCGCGCGCGAAGCGCAGAAGCTCGCTCCCGATCTGGTGCCCGCCGGCGTCATCGCCGCGCGTTCCATGATCCGGCTCAACGAGTATCGCGCGGCTCAGAAGGCGCTGGAAGCGGGCTGGAAGGCCAATCCGCATCCCGAGCTCGCCGCGCTATACATCCATCTCTGGCCGGGCGACGGCGTGGCCGAGCGCTTCAAGCGCGCGCGCCATCTCGCCAGCCTCCAACCCGGCCATATCGAATCGCGCATGGCGCTCGCCCGTGCCGCGCTCGACGCGCGCGAGTTCGGCACGGCCCGCGTCGAAGCCATGGCGGCGGCCGAGCAGGCGCCGCGCGAATCGGCCTATCTGCTTCTGGCCGATATCGAGGATGCCGAAACCGGCAATGACGCGCTGGTGCGCCAGTGGATGAGCCGCGCGCTTCATGCGCCCAAGGACCCGTCCTGGACGGTGGACGGCGCGCCGGCCGAGGGCTGGCGTCCGGTCTCGCCGACCACGGGCCGTCTCGACGCCTATGAATGGACGGTGCCGCAGGACAGCGATCCGGCGCTGGTCGCCCGCGTCGGGCGCATGATGCGCGGAATGCAGCATGTTCCCAACACCGACCCCAACCGCCGCGTCTTCATCGACGCGCGCTTGCCGGCGGACGAAGCGGAAGCCGCCGCTTTGAACGAAGCGGCCGCGGCTCACCACGAGACCGAAGGCAAGAGCGAGTCCTCGCTGGAGCGCACGCCGGCCTGACGCCGCTCATGGGAAGCGACGCTAACGCGCCACGCTGAACAACAAAAAGGCCCGGAGCCCAGCGCTCCGGGCCTTTTTGTTTCTAAAGGACTGGCGTCACAGCGAAACAGATTGAACTCTGGGCCGCTCTCGACCGTTTTCGAAGCGCGGTCCTAAGCCGCATCGACGACCCGACCCATGCCACCCGACGACCCAGACCGGACGCCGCCCATGTTCGACGCCTTCAAGGACTTCCTGCGCAACCTGTCGGGCGAGCCGACCGGGCGTCTCGGCGGCGAGGACGATCCGCTGATCGCCGCCTCGGCGCTCCTGTTCCATGTGGCGGAGGCGGACGGCACGCTCACCCGGAGCGAGACCGACGCGCTGCGCGATGTCCTGATCCATGATTACGGGCTTGCCCCCTGGCGGGCCGAAGAGGTCCGGCGCGCCGGGCGCGAGGCTGATGCCGAGGCGGTCGATCTCTTCCGCTTCACGCATGTCCTTCTGCGCCATTGGAGCGCCGAGGAGCGTCTGCAATTCGTGGAGCGTCTGTGGGAGATCGTCTTCGCCGACGGCGATGTTCACGAGTTGGAGGATAACGTGGTCTGGCGCGTGGCCGAGCTTCTGGGCGTTTCCAGCCGGGACCGAATGCTGGCCAAGCGCGAGGCGCAGAACAAGGTACGCACGCCCCAGCATGGCTGATCTCCTTCCCCATTCCCGCTCCGAAAGCGCGGCCGCGCCCAAGCGCTTCACGCTGCACGATCCGCATGAAACCCGGCCGGTTCTGGTGGTTCTGCATCAGGAGACCTCGACGCCGGGGCGCGTCGGCCAAGTGCTGGAGGCGGCGGGCGTCCGGCTCGATATCCGCCGCCCGGTGCTGGGCGAAAAGCTGCCCGGTACGCTGGAGCGGCATCGCGGCGCCATCGTCTTCGGCGGGCCGCCGAGCGCCAACGATCCCGATGCGCACCTGCGCCATGAGATCGACTGGATGGAAATTCCGCTGAAGGAGAATCGCCCTTTTCTCGGCATCTGCCTCGGCGCGCAGATGCTGGCGAAACATCTGGGCGCGCCCGTCGGCCCGCACCCTGACGGTCTGGTGGAGATCGGCTATTACCCGATCGAGGCGACGGCGGCCGGGCGCGCCCTGATGCAGGGCTGGCCGTCCATGGTCTATCAGTGGCACGGCGAGGGCTTCGGCTTGCCCCATGGCGCGACGCGTCTGGCGGAAGGGGAGGATTTCCTCAATCAGGCCATGCGCTACGGTGATCATGCCTACGGCGTGCAGTTCCATGCCGAGCTGACGCTCGCCATGCTGCATCGCTGGACGACCCACGGCCATGCGCGCTTGTCGCTGCCGGGCGCACAGCCGCGCCGCGAGCATTTTCACGGCCGCGCCATTCACGATGCGCCGGTGAAGCGCTGGCTGGAGCAGTTCCTGGCCGTCATCTTCGGGCGCAGCGCCAGCGGCAGCACGCTGGCCGCGCCGCCGCAGATGTGAAGCGCGCTTCGCACCGCAACAAAGCGCATCGCAAAGAGCGCCAAGTTTACTCGGGCTTTGCAGACGCGGGTGTAAGTCTGGAGCACGAACAGACGTAGGACGGCGGGGCGCTTACCCCTTTCCGTCTCCCGAGCACCACGCGAGGCCGCATGTCGACTTATGATCTCATCGTCATCGGAAGCGGGCCCTCCGGCCGCCGGGCTGCCGTACAGGCCGCCAAGCTCGGCCGCTCCGTTCTCGTCGTGGAGCGCAATCGCCGCGTCGGCGGCGTGTCCGTTCACACGGGCACGATTCCCTCCAAGACCATGCGCGAGACTGTCCTGAATCTGTCGGGCTGGCGCGAACGCGGCTTCTATGGCCGGGCCTACCGCGTGAAGCAGGACATCTCGGCCGCCGATATCCAGGCGCGCATGAGCAAGACGCTGGAGCACGAGGTGGACGTGCTCGACCACCAGTTCGCGCGCAACGGCGTCAAGGTCATGCGCGGCGAGGCCTCCTTCCGCTCGCCGCACGAAATCGTCGTGCGCAACGAGGGCGAGGACGAGCGCGTCGTCACCGGCCATTTCATCCTGATCGCGGTCGGCACCAAGCCGTTCCGCCCGGACTACGTGCCGTTCAACGGCACCAATGTCTTCGATTCCGACGAGATCGTCTCCGTGCCGAAGCTGCCGCGCTCCATGACGGTGATCGGCGCGGGCGTCATCGGCGTCGAATATGCCACGATCTTCTCCGCGCTCGAGGTGCAGGTGACGCTGGTCGAGCCGCGCGCCAGCTTCCTCGATTTCGTGGACAAGGAGCTGATGGAGGATTTCGTCCACGATCTGCGCGACCGGAACCTGTCTCTGCGCCTGGGGGCGGAAGTCACCAAGATCGAGTTCGATGCCAATGGCCGCACGGTCTGCCGCATCGCCACGGGCCGCGACGTCACCAGCGACATGCTGCTCTTTGCCGCCGGGCGCATGGGCGCGACCGACAGCCTGAACCTCGAAGCCGCCGGGCTGGAGGTGGATCGGCGCGGGCGCATCAGCGTCAACGAAAAGACGCTCCAGACTGCCGTGCCGCATATCTACGCGGCGGGCGACGTGATCGGCTTTCCTTCGCTCGCCTCCACGTCGATGGAGCAGGGCCGCCTCGCCGCCTGCCACGCCTTCGGTCTTCAGCCGCCTCCGCCGCCCGAATTCTTTCCCTATGGCATCTATTCCGTGCCGGAGATTTCCACCGTCGGCATGAGCGAAGAGGACGTGCGCAAGCGCGGCATTCCCTATGAATGCGGCATCGCGCGTTTCCGCGAGACCTCGCGCGGCCACATCATGGGCCTCGACCGGGGCATGATGAAGATGATCTTCTCGAAGAAGACCCGCCGTCTCCTGGGCGTCCATATCGTGGGCGAGGGCGCGACCGAGTTGATCCATATTGGTCAGGCCGTTCTCAACCTGAAGGGCACGATCGACTATTTCATGGACAACACGTTCAATTATCCGACCCTCGCCGAAGCCTACAAGATCGCCTCGCTCGACGCCTGGAACCGCGCCTTCGCGCATTCCGCCGAGCCTCCCGTCGCGCCGATCTCGGCGGAGGACGAACTCGTCCACTGACAGGCCGTCATACTTCAGCTCATGAAAAAGGCCGAGGCGGCGCTCGCCCCGGCCTTTTTCCATTGCGGTTTTGAACGAGGCCTATTCGCGTGCGGCGAGGCTGCGGGCCTGCCGCAGCTGCGGGAAGGCGGCCGACCAGATGGCGGCGACCGCCACGGTCGCGATCCCGCCGATCACCACGGCCGGGACCGCGCCGAGCCAGGCCGCCATCAGCCCGGCACGGAACTCGCCCAACTCGTTGGACGCGCCGACGAAAATGCCGTTCACCGCGTTGACACGCCCGCGCACCTCGTCCGGCGTCCAGAGCTGGAGCAGGGTTTCGCGGATATAGACCGAGATCATGTCGGCCGCGCCCATGAGGGCGAGCGCGGGGATCGACAGCCAAGGCGTCGTGGACAGGCCGAACAGCGCCGTGAAGACGCCGAACAGGGCGACGAAGACGAACATGATATGGCCCGCGCGGTCCCGCACGGGATGGGCGGCGAGCCAAGCGGCGGTCACAATGGCGCCGACGCCGGGCGCGGACCGCAAAAGCCCCGCGCCCCAGGGGCCGACGCCCAGAACGTCATGCGCGAAGACGGGCATGAGCGCGACGGCCCCGCCCAGCAGCACGGCGAAGAGATCGAGCGAGATCGCGCCCAGCACCACCTTTTCGCGGAAGATGAAGCGGAAGCCCGCGACGACCGTCTGGAAGCTCGCCGGCTCGCCCGAGGAATGCTGCGCCGGCGCGGAGATGGACAGGACGAGACCCGAGCCCACCAGGAAGAGCGCGAGCGCCGTTCCATAGGCGATATGGGGCGACAGGCCGTAGAGAAGCCCGCCCGCCACGGGCCCGACGATCGAGGCGACCTGCCAGGAGGAAGAGTTCCAGGCGACCGCATTGGCCAACTCGTCCTTGGTCACGAGATTGACCACGAGCGAAGAGGCCGCCGGCCCGAAAAAGGCGCGCGCAATGCCGAAGCCGATGAGAATGACGAAGACCGGCGCGGGCGACACGAGGTCCATCCAGGTCAGCGCCAGCAGCAGCGCCGCGCCGATACCCTCCACCAGGGTCGAGAGGCCCATGATCCAGCGCCGCGAATAGCGATCGGCCACCGGGCCCGTCACCAGCACGAGCGCTAAGGCCGGCAGGAACTGGCACAGCCCGATTAGACCGAGATCGAACGGGTCGCGCGTCAGGGCATAAATCTGCCACGTCACGGAGACCGAGACGATCTGCACGGCGAAGGCGGCGAAGAAGCGGGCCAGCCAGTAGCGAAGAAAGCGTTTGTTGCGGAAGGCGGCGAAGCGATCGTCCACCGGCGTATGGACCGGCGCGTCGCCGGAGGGAGAGGAGAGAGGTGCGTCGTCGCTCGGCATGATGGGTCCGGCCGTCTCGCGCGCCAGTCGCCCGGCCTTGGCGCCTACCCTTGTGGGGCCCGAGCCTTCGGCAAAGCGGGAGGAGGGAAGAGGCCGCCTTTCGAGGGAACTGGGGACATGCGAATCGCCAGCGTCGCCCGAAGCTTCAGCCGGGGACGGCCGAAACTTCACTGCAAACGCAGACGTGGCCACGTGTCCGGATCAGATCGCGCGGTCGCGGCAGAGATTCATAACCGGAGGTCCGGCGTCAAGTCTTTGCGAGGCGATCGCGTCGGATCGGATGCCGGGTTTTGAACGAATCCCGTCCTCCGGCTTCATTCGCTTCCGAGAGCGAACAACACGCGCTGCGCGAGAAAATGCATTGATGCGTCACCATGCCGCGCCCCGCTGCAGCAAGAAACGATTCACTGCGATTCGAGGTGTTCGCGTCGGCTTCATGGATTGGCAGTCTTCTCGGCTTCTACTCCCATCAGAAGTTTAGGAGGGGTCCGTGAAACTATCGATCCGTACCAAATTGGCCGGTGGCTTTGCCGTCATGGTGTGTCTCAGCCTGTTTCTGGGCGGGATCGGGGCCTATAACCTGAAAGCCTCGCAGGACCGGATGGAGGCTCTGCGAACTGGGCCCATTGCGCAGAACGAGCGGCTGCTCTCGGTTCGCACGTCCGTTTCCGACATCGGGCGCTTGGTCAACACTTTGCCTTCGGTAGACGGCAGCACGTTCGGCGACACGCAAAAGGCCATTCAGGATCGAGCCGACAGCGCGTTCGCCACACTCGCGGAATATCGCGAACAGGCTCCCAAAACCGAGCGAGCGTCCGTCGATACGCTGAAGGGTGGTATCGAGACCTATCTGCGGATGACCAAGCAAGCTTCGGACTTGCTGACGACCCCCGCGAGCGATCCGACCCGGCGAGCGGAGGCTTTGGAGAGCGCGCGTTCGATCCTGGGTGGCGGAATGCAGCCGACCATGGTCGCCATGATCAGCCAAGTGAAGACGCAGCTGTCGCGCGAGAAGAAGCGCATGGACGCGTTGACAGCGGAAATCAACGCGGCTGACCACCAGACCTTCGTGCAATTGTCGGCTCTGGTCGGCGGCGCCGTCGTGATCGGTCTGGTTTTGGCGGCCTGGCTCGGCCTGTCGATCTCGCGCGGCCTGTCGCGCGCCGTGGATCTGGCGCGCCGCATCGGATCGGGCGACCTCACGCAGCGTATCGAGGTGAAGGGCCGTGACGAACTGGCCGACCTCCAGCGCGCCATGAGCGACATGACGGTCAAGCTCTCCGAGATCGTCTCGGGCGTGCGCGCCTCGTCCTCGCTGGTCGCGGCCGGTTCCGCCCGCTCCGCGTCC